>DATMIX010000015.1:0-28455 GCA_035554095.1 Gaiellaceae bacterium
CGCGAAGCTTGGGCTGCGCTCGGTGCTCAAGCTCTGCGGCTTCGAGTCGATCGTCGGCGGCTGTGGCTGGTCGGTCGGCGCGCTCAGGGCGAGCGGCGCCCCGAGCAGCAGGGCTACCAGCGTGGCGGCGTAGAGACCTCCCCGGATCAAGAACCGGCCTGAGTGATGAGGAAGCTGACGAGAATGCTCAAGATCGCCGTGACGCCGGCGATGAGCAGGTCTCCGTGGTGCTCCTCGACCACGTTCAAGAGGGGCCGGGGGACGGCCTGCGCCGGCATCAGCGGGAGCGCGATCACGAGCAGCGCGAGCCCGATCGCGATACCGAAGATGATCGCGATCAGACCCGACGAGGAGTCAGATGTGCCGGCGGTTGCCGCCCCAACCGGCGTCCGGGCTGCCGCGACCACTGCCTTCGTGGCCCTCGGGAGCCGTGTCCGTGCCGCCGTTGCTTTCGCACGTTTCGTCGCGTGGCGAACCTTTTGCTTGAGGGGCTTCGGCACAGGCGCCGCCGGTGGGGTCGCAGCGACGACCGGAGGAGGCGACGCGGGAGGCGGTGGCGGTGAAGGGGGAGGCGGCGGAGGCGGCGGCGGTGGAGGGGGAGGCGACGGAGGCGGCGGCGCGACCGGCTGGGGTGGCGGCGGCGCCGGGGGTGGTGGCGGAGGCGGCGGCGGAGTCCTGTGCCGGGTCGTGGTGGGAGGCGGCGGGTCGGGCGACGGGACTGACGTGGTCGCACGAACAGCAGCGTCGGATCCGCCGACGAGCGAGTGCACCGACGCAAAGCCGAGCAAGAGCAGAGCCCACGCGAGGGCGAATCGCAGCGCGATGGTGAAGCCGCTAGTAGTTTTCCGCATCCCCGTCGACCCCCTGGAAAAGCTGAAGCAAGTCGACAGTAGCACCCATTTTCGAATCGCAAAAGGGGCGGGCACGTTGTCGGAATGTGCTGCCGTTGCTCCGGGGTCGGCAGCTAGAGTGCCGCGCCGGTGGACCTCTACGAGTACCAGGGCAAGGAGCTCTTCAGGCGCTTCGGAATTCCGACCTCCGAGGGCAGGCTCGCTTCGAGCCCGGAGGAGGCGCGCGCCGCCGCGGAGGAGATCGGCGGACAGGTCGTCGTCAAGGCCCAGGTGCTGACCGGCGGCCGAGGCAAGGCGGGCGGCGTCAAGCTGGCCGACGGCCCGGAGAACGCCGAGCACAGGGCGCGCGAGATCCTCGGTCTCGACATCAACGGCCACGTCGTCCGCAAGGTCTGGATCGAGCGCGCCTCCGAGATCGCCAAGGAGTACTACCTTTCGATCACCTTCGACCGCGGCGAGAAGAAGCCGCTCTTCATGCTGACCACGGAAGGCGGCGTCGAGATCGAACAGGTCGCCGAAGAGACGCCGGAGAAGCTGGCCCGCCTTCACATCGACCCGCTCGAGGGCTATCAGCCCTACCAGGGTCGCCGGCTGATCTACGGCGCGGGGATCGACGACCCGAACGAGCAGAAGCAGGTGCTCGCGCTGGTCGGCCGGCTCTACGAGTGCTTCGTCCAGACGGACGCGATGCTGTGCGAGATCAACCCGCTGATCGTCACGCCCGAGGGCGAGGTCAAGGCGCTCGACTCGAAGTTCACGGTCGACGACAACGCGCTCTACAAGCACCCGGACATCGACGAGATGCGCGACATCGAGGCCGTCGCGCCCGAGGAGCGCGCCGCGCGCGAGAAGGACGTCACCTACGTGAAGCTCGACGGCGAGGTCGGCATTCTCGGGAACGGCGCCGGACTGGTCATGTCGACGCTCGACGTGATCGCGCTCGCGGGCGGCCGGCCGGCGAACTTCTGCGACCTCGGCGGCGGCGGCGACGCGGAGGGGGTCGTGGACGCGCTCCAGATCATCGGCACCGACCCGCAGGTGCGCTCGATCTTCTTCAACATCTTCGGCGGCATCACGCGCTGCGACGAGGTCGCGCGCGGGATCCTGCAGGCGCTGGAGCGAATGAAGATCGACCATCCGATCGTCGTGCGGCTCGACGGCACGAATGCCGAGGAGGGCCGGGAGATCCTCGCCGGCGCCGGGCCGGAGAACCTTCACGTCGAACCGACCATGCTCGAGGGCGCGAAGCGCGCGGTCGAGCTTGCGGGAACGGCGTCGTGACCGACCTCTGGGACGAGCGGGCGCGGGCGTACCGCGACTCGAAGAGCCACGCCGAGGGCGAGGATCTCGACCTCGTGGTCGAGTGGTGTGCCCCGGGGCCGGGGCGCAAGGTGCTCGACGTCGCCACCGGCGGCGGGCACGTCGCCCGCCGCCTCCGGCAGGAGGATTGCGAGGTCGTGACGACGGACTCGTCGCCGGGGATGAAGCCGGACGTGATCTCGCGCGCCGAAGACCTCCCCTTTGCGGACGGGTCGTTCGACTGCGTCGTTTCACGGATAGCGCCGCATCACTTCGGCGATATCCGAAAAGCGGTCCGCGAGATGTCGCGGGTCACGAACGACGTCGTCGTGATCGAGGACACGCTTTTCTCGAGCGACCACCACGAGGAGGCGGAGAGGCTGCGCGACCCCACGCACGTCCGCAACTACACCGAGGACGAGTGGCACGACTTCCTCGCGGACGCGGGGCTCGAGGTCGAGCAGCGGCAGCTCTTCGAGAAGGAGCACCCGCTGGAGGACTGGCTGGCCCGCACCGGGTGTGAGGGTGCCGAGGCCGAGCGCGTCAAGGAGCTGCTCGCGGACCGGATGACCCGCGACCGCAGCGCGTGGACGGACGTGAAGCTCCTGCTGAAGGCGAGAAAGAGCCAGCGCTGATGGCGATCGTCGTTGACGGCGACACGCGTCTGGTCGTCCAGGGCGCCACGGGGAGGGAAGGCTCCTTCCACACGCTGCGCAACCGCTCGTACGGGACGAACGTCGTTGCGGGCGTAACGCCCGGCAAGGGGGGCCAGGATCTCGAGGGAATCCCGATCTTCGACACGGTCGCCGAGGCCGTGGAGGAGACGGGCGCGAACACGTCGATGGTCTTCGTGCCCGCCCGGTTCGCCGCGGACGCGATCTACGAGGGCGTCGACGCCGGCATCGGGACGGTGATCTGCATCGCCGAGGGCCTCCCCGCCCACGAGATGCTGCGCGTCTTCAACTACATCCGGCCCCGGCGGATCACGATGCTGGGGCCGAATTGCCCCGGCGCGCTCTCACCCGGAAAGGCGAACGTGGGGATCATCCCCGCCGAGATCTTCCGCGAGGGGCCGATCGGCCTCGTCTCCCGCTCCGGAACCCTGACGTACCAGATCGGGCACGAGCTCACCCAGCTCGGGCTCGGCAACTCCACAATCGTGGGCATCGGGGGGGACCCGGTCGTCGGGTCGTCGTTCATCGACATCCTCGCCCGCTTCGAGGCCGACGACGAGACGGAGGTCGTGGTCATGGTCGGCGAGATCGGCGGCGCCGAGGAGGAGAAGGCCGCGGCCTTCATCGAGGCTGAGATGTCGAAGCCGGTCGTCGCCTACATCGCCGGCTTCACCGCGCCGCCCGGCAAGACGATGGGCCACGCCGGCGCGATCATCTCGGGCACGTCGGGCACTGCGGAGGGCAAGAAGCAAGCGCTCGAGGCGAACGGGATCCGGGTCGGCACGACTCCCACCGAGGCCGCTCAGCTCGCGGCCGACGTCGCCGCGGGCATCAGCGCCTGAGCCTGGCCTTCAGCGGACGCGGAGCGGCGCGCAACTGGTCGCGGCGTTTCGCGCAGCGTCGGAGGCTCGCACACAGAACCGGCCCGCGACTCGTGCTCGCGGCGCGCGCCACGTGACCCAGTAGGCGAAGCTGTTCTCCGTCGTGCGCAACGCGCGCGAGATCGTCTTCACGAGCCTGCGGCCACGGTAGACCGAGATCCGCTCGGACGTCTGGCCACGGTCGTCGAGGACGCGATAGCGGAGTTTGAGGATGCGGCCGCGCCGGCCGGCGGCGGCGTACGCGCGCACGACCGGTGGGCTCGTATCGGGCGCGGGAGGCGGCGGTGGGGGCGGTGCCGGCGGCGGGGGCGGCGGAGGAGGGGGAGGAGGAGGCGGCGGCGGAGGCGGGGGCGGGGGCGACGGAGCGGCCGCACTCAGCGCAGCGGCCAGGTCGACTCGTCCGTACCCGTAGCTGGATTCCCACGTGCAGCCCGTGCAGGTTCCATACGGGTCGGTCCCGTAGGCGACGGCCCCAACCTTGTCGGAGCTCGCGGCAAGGACACGTCGCACAGCGGCGGGTGTCTCGGCGGGATGCTCGCCGCGACGAAGGGCTGCGAGCCCCGCCACGAACGGCGACGCCATCGACGTGCCGTCCCACGTCTCGTAGTCGTCCGGCCACAGGGTCGAGTAGATCGAGACTCCGGGAGCCGAGACGAAGACGTTCGGGTACCCGTAGTTCGAGAACTCCGCGGGGGCGTCGAAGCCGTCGGTCGCGGCCACTCCGACTGCTCCCGCGCACCCTGCGGGCGAAGTCGGGTCCGAGCTCGACTCGTTCCCGGCCGCGGCGACGACGAGAGCGCCGTACACGTTCTCCGCCGTGGAGACGGCATCGCAATCGGTCTCGGAGTACGGCCCACCGAGGCTGAGGTTGATCACCCGGGCGCCCTTCCGGGCGGCCCAGACGATTCCGTTCGCGACATCGGAGTCCCAGCCCGAGCCGTCTGCGTCGAGGACCTTGACCGGGATGATCGGCGACGAGAAGGCGATGCCTGCGACGCCGATCCCGTTGTTGGTCGCGGCGCCGGCGATGCCTGCGACGTGCGTGCCGTGGCCGTTGTCGTCGGCGCCGGGCCCCGCGAGGCAGGGCTCCAGGGAGAGGCAGCTCGCCCCGAGATCCGTCCGGACGCGGCCTGTGAGGTCGGGATGACTCGCCTGGACGCCCGTGTCGACGACGGCGAGCGGCGCGCCGCCCGTTGCCCCATACGCGCCGGGAAAGATCGCCCAGCCGGCGAGGGCTCCCGCCGCCGAGAACGACCACTGGAGATGGAAGTCGGGGTCGTTGGGCGGGTCGAGTGCGAAGGCGTGCACGCGGTGATTCGGCTCCGCGAAGACGACGTCCGGCCGGGCGCGGTATTTCGCCACCCGCTCGGCGATCGAGGCGCCGGCGGCGACGCGGACCACGGAGACGCGGTTCGCCGTCTGGGGGAGGGCCACGTCCCCGAGCGCGCGCACCTTGGCAGCGGCGGTCGATGGCCGATCGAACTTGACGAGGATCGTCGCCGGCTGCGCGGCGAGCGCCGGTGCCGCGCCGAGCAGGAGCGCGAGCAGCGGCAACGCGAGTTTGCAAAGAAGTCGCCTCATCGTCGGGGCCCCTGATCCCCTCATCGGCAGCGTAGCGCCGTTTCTCGACCCCGCCAAGGCGTCTGGCAGTCTCCAGCCATGCGCCTCTTCCAGCGCCTTTTTCGCCTGATCTGGGGCACGAACGTCGATGCCGCCCTGCGGCCTCTGCTCGGTATCACGTTCGCGGGCACGGTCGCGGGCTCCTGCGTCTGGAGCTTCATCGGGATCTGGGCGATCAAGGAGCTCGACGCGGATCCCTCGGCGCTAGGAGCGGCCTACCTGGTCTCGGCGCTCGGCGGCGTGGCGGCGGGCTACATCGGCGGACATCTCTCCGACCACTTCGGCCGACGGCCCCTGATCCTGACGGCCTGGCTCGGTCAGACCGCGCTCGTGCTCGCCTTCCTCGCCGTCGGCGACAACGCGACCGCCGGCCTCGCCGTGCTCTGCTTCGGCGGCATCTTCTTCCAGATCGGGAGCGCGGCGGACACGGCGCTCGTCGCTGATCTCGTCCCGCCGGAGCGGCATGAGTTCGGCTACGCGGCGACGCGCGTCGCCGCCAACCTGGGGATCACGTTCGGCCCTCCGCTCGGCGGGCTCTTCCTGCTCGCCGGAAGCTGGAACGCGCTCTTCCTCGGCGCCGCGACGCTCTCCGCGCTCGGTGCGGTGATCGCCGCCCGGTATCTGCCTCGGCGCGGCGCCTACGCGCCGGAGGAACCGCCCACGCGTGGCTCGTTCGGCGTCATCGTTCGCGATCGGCCGTTCCTCCTGTTCCTCGTGTCGGCCGCCTTCGCGTGGTTCGTCTACGTCGCGTTCGAGACCGTCCTGCCGATCTCGCTCGTCGAGTCGCACGGGTACTCGGACGCCACGTGGGGGTTCCTCGTGATCGTCAACCCTGCCCTCGTCACGTTCTTTCAGCTACGGCTGACCGAGCGGCTGCGCTGGGTGCCGGGAGCCGTCAAGCTCGGCGTCGGGCTGCCGCTGATGGGGTTGCCCTTCCTCCTTCTCACCGTCAACGACTCGCTGGTCGTCGTCATGCTGACCCTCATCCTGTTCGTCGTCGGCGAAATGCTCTGGGTGCCGACCTCCCAGACGATCGTCGCCGGCCTGGCGCCCCCTGACATCCGTGGCGCCTACATGGGCGCTTTCGGCGCGATGGGCGCGGTCGGCTTCGCACTCGCCCCGTTCGTCGGCCTCCAGGTGCGGAAGACCTTCGGCGACGACGCGCTCTGGTTGATGCAGGCGACGATCTCGCTCGTCGCCGCGGCCGCCGGAGCAGCCGCTTGCCGGATCGCCGCCGGCCGCCGTCACGACGAGGCCGAGCCCGCTTCCGTGGTGGCCTGACCCGCCACTAGACTCGGCGCGTGGAGTCGATCTCGTTTGCCCGCGGCGTGCCCGCCCCCGAGGTGCTGCCGGTCGAGGAGCTCGCCGATTGCGCCAAGACCGCGGTCGAGCGCGACGGGGCGGCGGCCCTCTCGTACGGCGGCGGTGGAGGCTACGAGCCCCTTCGCAGCTGGGTGGCGGAGCGCCACGAGGTCGACCCCGCCCGCGTCCTGCTGCTGAACGGCTCCCTCCAGGGCTTCGTCTTCCTGGCGACGCACTTCCTGGCCGCCGGCTCGCGTCGGGTCGCCGTCGAGGCGCCGACCTACGACCGGCCGCTCAAGATCCTCGCCGGCCTCGGAGCCGAAATCGTTGCGATTCCCCAGGACGAGGATGGTCTCGATGTCGACGAGCTCGAGCGCGTGCTCGACGACGGCGAGCCACCAGCTTTCCTCTACACGATCCCGACCTTCCAGAACCCGACCGGGCGCACGCTGTCGACGGAGCGCCGGCGCCGGCTCGCCGAGCTGGCCAAGGAGCGGGGGCTGCTCGTGCTCGAGGACGACCCGTACGGGCTGGTCCGATTCGAGGGCGAGGCTCCGCCGACGCTGTTCGAGCTCGACGGCGGCGAGCGCGTGGCGTACTCGTCGTCCTTCTCGAAGACGATCGCTCCGGGTGTGCGCGTCGGCTACCTGATCCTGCCGGCCGAGCTGGCGGGGGCGATCGAGGCCCTCGCCGTCTCGACCTACATCTCGCCCGGCTTCCTCTCCCAGGCCACCGTGTGGGAGTTCGTCCGTCGCGGAAACTTCGAGCCGAACCTCGCCCGCGTCTGCAAGCTCCTCGGCGCGCGGCGCGATACGATGCTCGCCGCCCTCGAGCGGGATTTTCCGGCGGAGGCCCGCTGGAGCCGGCCGCAGGGCGGCTACTTTCTGTGGCTCGACCTCCCCGTCGCCGCGGCGGAGTTGCTCGAGCGGGCGACCGAGCGCGGGGTCACGTTCGTGAAGGGCGCCGATTTCTTCCGACCTGGCGGCGGGGGCGACCGCGCGGCCCGGCTCGCCTACAGCTTCGTCTCGCCGGGCGAGATCGAGACCGGGATCAAGCGCCTTGCCGAACTAGTCCCGGCGGCGACGGCGGTGTAGCTGCGACAGCAGCGCTCCGCCGAGGGCCCCGATCGCCAGGATCAGGAGGAACAGCCAGATCAGCGAGACGGTCGCGGTGAAGAAGACGAAGTGGACGTGGACCTTCTTGCTGTTTTCGATGATGAACGCGATCACCCAGGCGCCGATCGCGACGAGCGCGAGCATCTTCGCCCAGAAGCGCGGCTGCCACTCGCGAATCTGCTCCTCGCTGAACCTGCCCATCCGCGGCATCGCCGCTGAGTCTAGGCTGCTGGGCTAGGCGGCTGCGCGGCCGGCGATCTCAGCGAGTGAGCGCGGGATGAGCTGCGGCTGCCGCGGCGGCATCAGCGAGCCGCGGCTGTCGGCGCGGAAGGTCGGGCAGGGTGTCTCGGGCGAGAGCGCGCAAAGTCCTGCGCGACGGAAGTAGCAGTCGTCGCAGGTTGCTTTGCTTCTCTTGCTCATTTCTCTCCTTGATGTAGGGGCCGCAGACGCCGGACCGGAGGATGATAGAGCGGGCGCGGCTCAGTTCAAGGAGTCGATTCGGGAACTTTGCGCTCTTTGCGCCCCTTTCGAAAACGGCCGTGTCAGGCGTTCATTCGGCCCTTGAGAGGGAGAGTTGTCAAAGCGAGCAACGCCTGTGGAAAGGTCTGCACAGGGATGATCCGGAGCCCCTGCGCATAGTTCCTCGCGTCGCGTGCGTTCGAGCCTGCCGGGACGAGGAAGACATCCACACCCGCCTCACGGGCGCCGATCGTTTTTTGCTTGATCGCGCCGATGGGGACGACCGAACCGTCCAGCTCCAGCTCACCGGTCGCCGCGACCTTGTAGCCGCGATCGACGTTGCGGCCGAACTCCTCCATGAGGTCGAGGGCGAATGCGAGGCCTGCGGACGGCCCACCGACGCCGCCGGTGTCGATCCGGACGTTCACGGGCAGCTTCCCGATCGAGCCTCCCACCTCCCGGACGAAGATGCCGACCACGGCCTGAGCGCGATCCCTGTCGTCGGGGACGGTTCGCGTCGCCACGGTCCGTGTTTCCCCGCCGCGGCGCAGGACGAGGACGAGCCGGTCGCCCGGCTTGTGCTCGGCGAGCAGGCCGTGCAGCCTGCCGACGGTGTGGACGGGGGTGCCGTCCACCGATACGAGAACGTCGCGCGGTCGCAGGACCTTCGCGGCCGGGGTCCGGGGCACGACGCCTTGAATCACGACCTGCGGGAGGGTGATCCGCACGTGGTAGCCGAGGCGGTTCAGCGCGATCGCGGCCGCGGTTTTCTGCGACTGAGCCATCTGGTTCAGGTCGATTCGGCGCTGTTCCTTCTCGCTCGTGTCCCCGAGCACCCGGGCGGTCGGCTCCATCGTCGCGCCCCGGGCCAACGGGCGTCCGAGCAGATCCTCGAGCAGGCGGGCCTTGCGGAAGCGAACGTCGACGAAGTAGACACCGCCGGAAGCGGGCGTTGCCTTCTGCCCAGCCACCTCGACGAGCGGGGCGAGCTCGTGCGCGCGGTCGGGGACGAACACGTAGTACTTGTCCGAAGGGATCAGGTAGAGGGCGACGAGCACGACCGCGGCGAGCAACACCGCTGCCGCAGCTGCCCGCCCGGCCGAGAGGAAGCGCATCGGGCTTCGAGGATACTGGAGGCCGCACGTCCTCCCGGCGGTCGCGCGGCCTCCGTCTGGTGCAGCTTCTGCGGGATCGGTTTTGTCCCGGTGCTTGGCTTCTAAAACCGGGTCAGCAGGTCTAAAGAAGGAAACGTGTCAGACCGCCGTCGACCGCGATCACGGCGCCTGTGACGTAGCTCGCGCGCTCGGACGCGAGAAAGCAGATCACGTCGGCGACCTCCTCCGGGCGCCCGAAACGCCGCAGCGGGATCTGCTCCATCTCGGAGGCCCGCGAGCGCTCTCCGGCCACTTCCGCGAGCCGCGGTGTATCGATCCTTCCCGGCGCGATCGAGTTGACGGTGATCTTCCGCGGGCCGAGCTCGCGCGCGACCGACTTCGCCCAGCCGATCACGCCGGGGCGAATCGCGTTCGAGAGCGCGAGGTTGTCGCTCGGCTCGCGGACGGTGCTCGACTCGATGTTGATGATCCGGCCGCGGCCGCTCCGCTCGAGCTGCGGGAGGCAGAGCTCGGTGAGGCGAATGACGGAGAGGAGCAGCAGCTCGACCGCAGCCTCGACATCCTCGTCCTTCAGGCCGAGCGCGGGGCCGCGCGGCGGGCCGCCGCTGTTGTTGACGAGGATGTCGACGGCGCCGAAGGCCTCGACCGTACGATCGACGAGCCGCTTGAGGTCGGCCGGATTCGTCACGTCGCCGCGTACCGCGAGCGCACCGAGCCGCTCGGCCTCGCGGTCGAGAAGCTCGCGCCGGCGCGCGAACATCGCCACGTTCGCACCCTCGCGCGAGAGAGCGTCGGCGGTCGCGAGCCCCATCCCCGACGACGCGCCGCAGACGATCGCGGTGCGGCCCTTCAGGCCGAGATCCAAGCGGCTACCCCCTCCCTCACAGCCCCACCCTGGGTGGGGAGGAACGTTGTCCACCCGCCACCCACGGCGAGCGTATCGACGCCCATCGGGCGGATCGGCGTCGCGCCTGCGCCGAGACGGTGACGATTCGTCCCCACGCCCGTCGCCTCCTGCACCTCAGGTCGTGAGGACGCCGACGACCTCGCGGACGGCATCGGCCGACTCGTTGAGCATCGTCTGCTCGTCTTCGCCCAGCTCGAGCTCGACGATCTCCTCGATGCCGCCGCGCCCGAGCCGCACCGGCACGCCCATGTAGAGCCCGTCGATGCCGTACTCGCCCTCGAGGTACGCCGTACAGGGCAGCACCCGCTTCTCGTCGAGCATGATCGAGTCGACCATCTGGGCCGCCGCCGCGCCGGGGGCGTACCACGCCGATGTGCCGAGCAGCCTGACGAGCTCGCCGCCGCCCTTGGCCGTGCGCTCGACCATCGCTTGGATCGCGTCCTCGCTCGCGAGCTTGCGGAGCGGGATGCCGCCGACGGTCGTGGCCGACACGACCGGAACCATCTGGTCGCCGTGTCCGCCGAGGACCATTGCGGTCACGTCCTTGACGGATGAGCCGGTTTCCCAGGCGATGAAGGTCGAAAAGCGCGCCGTGTCGAGTATCCCGGCCATGCCGAAGACCCGCTCCTTCGCCCAGCCGGTGACGCTCTTCGCGACGTGGCACATCGCGTCGAGCGGGTTCGAGACGATGATCAGGATCGCGTCGGGGGACTGGGCGGCCGCCGCCTCGGTGACCGATCCGACGATCTTCTCGTTCGTCGACACGAGGTCGTCGCGGCTCATATCTCCGGTGCGGGGCACGCCGGCCGTGATCACGACGACGTCCGAGCCCGCGCTCTCCTCGTATCCGTTCGAGCCGACGAGGTTCGGCTCGTAGCCGAGAACGGCGCCCATCTGGTTGATGTCGAGCGCCTTGCCCTGCGGCAGGCCCTCCTTGATGTCGACCAGGACGACGTCTGCGTAGTCGCGCCGCGCCAGCACCTGCGCGCACGTCGCGCCGACGTTGCCTGCTCCGACGACGGTGACCCTCCGTCGCTCGCTCAAACCCTGGCGCCCATCTTGTCGATGATCGCGTCGGCGACTTCACTCGTCCCGACCGCGCTTGGATCGTCGCGCGAGGGCTTCATGTCGTAGGTGACGCTCGCGCCCTCGCGAATCACGTCGGCGATGGCTCCCTCGAGGCGATCCGCGGCTTCGGTCTCCTCCAAGTGCCTCAGCATGAGCATCCCCGAGAGCAGCATCGCCATCGGGTTGACCTTGTTCTGGCCGGCGTACTTCGGCGCAGAGCCGTGTGTCGGCTCGAAGATCGCCGCGTGCTCCCCGAAGTTCCCGCCCGGCGCCAATCCGAGGCCGCCGATCATCCCCGCGGCGAGATCCGAGACGATGTCGCCGTAGAGGTTCGGCAGCACGAGCACGTCATATTCCTCCGGCCGCTGGACGAGCTGCATGCACATGTTGTCGACGATGCGATCGTCGAACTCGACGTCACCATTCTCCTCGGCGACCTCGCGCGCAACTCGCAGGTACAAGCCGTCGGTGAACTTCATGATGTTCGCTTTGTGGACGGCAGTGACCTTGCGGCGGCCGTTGCGGCGGGCGTAGTCGAACGCGAACTGGACGATCCGCCGTGTCCCGCTGATCGAGATCGGCTTGATCGAGATTCCCGCATCCTCGTGGCGGAGCTTGCCGCCGTGATCTCCGATCCACCGGATCAGCTCGTCCGCCGCGGGCGTCCCCTGCTCGTACTCGATCCCGGCGTAGAGGTCTTCGGTGTTCTCGCGGACGATGATCAGGTCGACTTCGTCGAAGCGCGTCCGGACGCCCGCGTACGTCTTGCAGGGTCGCACCTGCGCGTACAGGTCGAGCGCCTTCCGGAGCCCGACGTTGACGGAGCGGAAGCCGCCACCGACGGGCGTCGTGATCGGACCCTTCAGGGCGACTCCCGTGCGCCGGATCGAGTCGAGCGCCTGGTCGGGAAGTGGGTTCCCCCCGAACTGGTCCATCACGTCCGCGCCGGCCTGCTGAACGTCCCACTCGAACTCGATCCCGGTGGCCTCGAGCACGCGCCGGGTGGCTTCGGTCAGCTCTGGCCCCGTTCCGTCTCCGGGGATCAAGGTGACTTCGTGCGCCACGGCCCGGCAGCCTATCCAAGCTGCAGTCGGGCCCGGTCCCGGTAAGTTTCCGCGCGATGTCCGACGATTTCAAAGCCGGCCTCGAGGGCGTCGTCGCCGTCGAGACCGAGATCGCCGAGCCGGACCGTGAGGGCGGCTCGCTTCGGTACCGCGGCATCGACATCGAGGAGTTGGTCGGCCGCTATCCCTACGAGAACGTCTGGGGCCTCCTCGTCGACGACGACCTCGAATCGAAGATGCCGGACCCCGAGCCCTACGAGCCTGCCCGCCTGACGGGGAACGCGCCGTCCGACCTCCAGGCCGAGACCGCCCACCTCTCGGGCGAGTGGAAGCTCGGCAAACTGAACGAGATCTCAGACGAGCAGGCGCGCGAGGATCTCGGCCGGCTGTCTGCGCAGATGATGTCGCTCGTCGCACGGTCGGCACGTGTCGCGGACGGGAAGACCGACGCGGTTCCGGACGACGTCGTCGCCCAGGGAGAGACGGCGGCCGAGAAGTTCCTGCTCAGCTGGCGCGGCGAAGCGGATCCGCGCCACGTCAAGGCGATCGACACGTACTGGATCTGCACGGCCGAGCACGGTCTGAACGCATCGACCTTCGCCGGGCGGGTCGCGGCTTCCACGGGCGCAGACTGCGGCGCTGCGCTCTCCGCGGCGGTCGGCGCGCTGTCGGGGCCGCTGCACGGAGGCGCACCGGCTTACGTGAAGCCGATGATCGAGGAGGTCACGGAGATGGGCGATCCGGAGCGCTGGGTGCAAGAGGCGCTCGCGACCGGTAAGCGGATCATGGGCTTCGGCCACCGCATCTACCGGGCCGAGGACCCGCGCTCGAGAATTCTCAAGCGGACGGCGAAGGAGCTCGGCTCGCCGCAGGTCGAGATCGCCGAACAGCTCGAACAGGTGGCGCTGAAGGCGTTGCAGGAACGGCACCCGGAGCGCGTCCTCGCCACGAACGTCGAGTACTACTCGGCAATCGTCCTCGACGTCGCGGAGATCCCACCCCCGCTCGCACCCGCGATGTTTGCCTGCTCACGCGTCGCCGGCTGGTCGGCGCACATCCTCGAGCAGAAGCGGACCGGCAAGCTCTTCCGGCCGAACGCCCGCTACATCGGCCCGGCCCCGCGCTCGCTGCAGTCGGTCTCGTGAGCCTGGCCGAGGCCGCCGGAACAGCTGACGGCCTCGCACAGCAAGGGGCGGAGCGCGAGTTGGCTCAGCTCCGAGCCCAGTGGGCAGAGGAGCTCGAGTCGGCAGCTCGGAGCCCGGACTACCGCGAGCGCGCGGTTGCCTACCGGGCGATCGGGCAGTTTCGCTTCCGCCAGAAGCTCGAGCTGCTGCGGCGCGGCCTCGAGGACGAGAGTCCGGCGTGCCGCGGCTCTGCGCTCCTCTCGCTCGAGCTGCTGTCGCGCGACCACCCCGGCGCCGTCAACTCCGATCGTCCGCTCCTGCACTCGATCGTCTCCGACGGCGAGGAGAACTCGGCAGTCCGCCGGCTCGCGCTCGCGGCGCTCAAGAACGGCTCACCTCAGCGCGACACGATCGTGATCCTGGAAGGGCTGGCGGCGAACGACGAGGAAGACCGCGAGCTGCGCACGGCGGCTGGTCGTGTCGCGGACCTTCTGAAGAAGAAGGGTCGCTAGCGCTCTAGCGGCAGGCGCAGCCGCTGCAAAGATCTCGTCCGCACTACGACATCGCTTGCGATGTCGTTCGGAGGGTGTGCGGGCTTTGCCCGCAGACCCGTCTAATCCCGGTTCTAGGGCCCGCAGGCGCAGCCGCTGCGAAGATCTCGTCCGCACGACGACATCGCTTGCGATGTCGTGCGGAGGGTGTGCGGGCTTTGCCCGCGCGCCCGTGTAATCCGGCTCTAGCGGCAGGCGCAGCCGCTGCGAAGATCTCGGCCGCACGACGGACAGATCTCGCGCCGGTGCTTCCATTCGAGGGCGCTCTTCTGGATCCCGGCGAAGGCCATCAGAAAGGCCGCGCCTAGTGCGGCGATCAACCCCGCGAGATGTGGATCGGTAGCCATTCGTCAACGAGGTTGTCGACCGACAACGGTTTCCTGAAACCTTGTCGACGACTAGGAGCGCCGCCGCGCGTGCGGGTGCGCCTGGAAGTAGAGCTCGCGCCGGCGGCGGTCGCTGACGTGGGTGTACAGCTCCGTCGTCGCGAGATCCGCGTGGCCGAGCATCTCCTGGACGCTGCGTAGGTCAGCTCCTCCCTCGAGCAGATGAGTCGCGAACGAGTGCCTGAGGAGGTGCGGATGCACGCGCTCCGGCTCGAGCCCGGCTTTCTCGGCCAAGCGCCGCAGGACCAGAAAGACCCCCGCGCGAGTAAGGCCGCCACCCTGGGCATTGAGGAAGAGCTCCGGCCGGTGGCGGCGGTCGAGGTGCGGCCGCCCGCGGGAGAGGTAGCGCCGCAACGCTTCCGCGGCCGGGCGGCCGAGCGGGACGATGCGCTCCTTGTCGCCCTTCCCGGTGGCCCGCACGAGCCGTTGCTCGAGATCGATGTCCGTCTTGCCGAGGCCGACCGCCTCGCCGACCCGCAGCCCGGCCCCGTAGAGGAGCTCGACGAGCGCGCGGTCGCGGAGCGAGCGTGGCGTCGTCCCCGCCGCCGCGCCGATCAGGCGCTCGGCCTCGGACGGGGACAGCGTCCTCGGGAGGCGCCGGCGCTTGCGGGGCAGCGGCACTGCGGCAGCGGGATTGTCCTCACGTTGGCCGAGCAGGACAAGGTGGCGGAAGAAGGAGCGGGCCGCGGCCGTGCGACGCGCGATCGTGGCCGACGAGCGGCCTTCGGCGCGAAGGCCTGCGAGGCAGCGTTCGAGATCCTCTGTCGAGGCGGTCCGGAGGGGCTTGCCCAGGCGGGCGGTGAGGTCGTCGAGATCCCGCCGGTAGGCATCGACAGTGCGTGGCGCCCGGCTCGCGGCGAGGAGCGCGAGGAAGCCTTCGAGCGCAGGATCCCGGGGCGTGGGCATCGCCCGGCCTGAGTTCGCGTCCATAACCGAAACGCCTGCGTTCCGGCTGGGCAGCCCGATCGGCCCGGTTTCGACTCTCTTCTGAACCAGAGGCGTGCGGGCTGCCGCGTTACGCTCGGCGTGAGGGAGGCGGGATGAACCCCACCCAGGGAGGGGGTGTTCGCGCGGGCGTGCGCGCGCATGCGCGCGCGAGGGGGGTGGGCCTGTCAGGAGCGCGGATGCGCACGGTCGTACACGCGACGCAGGCGGCGGCCGTCGACGTGCGAGTACGCCTGCGTCGTCGAGAGCGAGCTGTGGCCGAGGAGCTCCTGGATCGTGCGGAGGTCGGCACCGCCTTCGAGCAGGTGGGTTGCGAATGCGTGTCGCAGGCGGTGGGGGTGGGGCAGCATCCGGCGGAGCGTGCTCGTGTCGAGCCGGCGTCCGCGAACGGACAGGAAGAGCGCATTCTCCGCGCGCCGGGCCAGTTCGGGCCTCGACTCCTGCAGGTAGCGCGCCACCCAGTGGCCCGCCTCCTCGCCGAGCGGGACGGTGCGCTCCTTGCCGCCCTTCCCGCGTACGTGGATGAGCTCTTGTTCGAAGTCGACGTCGGCGAGGTCGAGGTCCACGGCCTCGCGGCTTCGGAGGCCCGCGGAGTAGACGAGCTCGACGAGCGCCCGGTTGCGCAGACCGAGGGGCCCTTCCGCCTCGAGCCTGCCGAGCGTCGCGTCCACCTCCTCGGCTCGCGGCGCGTCGGGAAGCCGTCGTGGCCGCCGCGGCGCGAACGAGGCATCCGGGACGCGCTGGGGTCCGAGTGCGAAGCGGATCAGGGCCCGCACGGCGGCGAGCTTTCGCGCGATCGTCGCGGGGGCGAGCTTCGGCCGGCCCCGGCCGAGGTGGGCGGCGTAGTCGGCGAGGACGCGGACGTCCACCTCGTCGAGTCGCAGGCCGGCGCCGTCGAGCCAGCGCTCGAACTGGCCGGCGTCGACCGCATACGCTCGCCGGGTGGACTCCGCGAGGGCGGGGCTGTCGAGGAACCGTGCGATGCGGTCGTCCACGGAGCGCGTTTCGCGCCGGCGCGCGGGAAGCCTCCGTCAGTCGAGCTCGCCGGGCAGAAGCGAGTAGACCGCGTAGTCGATCCGGCGCGCCTGGCGCTCGTTGTAGGCGCTCGAGCGCAACGTCCCTTCGCGGACGAAGCCGGCCTTCTGAGCCACGCGCTGCGAGGCGATGTTGAGGACGTCCGCTCGCAGCTGAATCCGCCGGGCGCCGACCGCGTCGAAGAGCCAGCCGCAGATGAGGCGGAGGGCTCGGGTCGTCAGGCCCCGCCCCCGGGCGGGCGCGGCGGCCCAGTAGCCGACCTCGACGACGTCGTTGAGTGCGTCGATCACCCGCATCCCGATCGAGCCCACGACTTCGCCGCGCTCGTCCACGACCGCGAAAGTGCCGCCCGTGCCGTCGCGCCAGGCCGCTTCCACGGCAGCGATGTACTCGCGCGCGTCGTTCTCGGTGTACGGCTGTGGGATCAGGTGCATCCACCAGGCGATCTCGTCCTCCGCGCAGGCCGCGGCGACGGCAGGCGCGTCCGCCTGGGTCCACTCGCGCAGCGAGACGACGCCGTCGGAGAGGCCGGCCGGGGTCTTACGTCCACCCTTCGCACGGTAACGCGCGCCCGGGAAACGGCTGCCCGAATACGATATGCGCGGACCGACCCGCACTTGCGCGCGGGTCTCATTTCTTTCGCGAACGGGAAGGAGGGCCGCCATGGCGACGACGATCGGGGCCGAAGGCCGCGTAGATCTGTCCACGCACGGCATCGATGCGGGCGGCCGTGTCTACCGCCAGCCCTCGACGTCGCTTCTCTACACGCACACGCTGCTGCGCGACGAGGGTCGGCTCGCCGAGGGCGGCCCGCTCGTCGTGGACACCGGACGACACACCGGCCGCTCGCCGAACGACAAGTTCGTGGTGCGCGACGCGGCGTGCGAGGAGCGGATCTGGTGGGGCAAGGTCAACCAGGAGATCGACGAGGAGCACTTCGAGGGGCTGCGCGACAAGGTCGCGTCGTTCCTCGAGGGCGAGGATCTCTACGTCGTCGATTCGTTCGCGGGTGCGGATCCCGCCCACCGCCTGTCGGTGCGGGTGATCACGCACAGCCCCTGGCACGCACTCTTCGCGAAGACCCTCTTCATCGAGCCGAGCGAGGAGGAGGCGGCGGAGTTCGAGCCGCAGGCCCTCGTCCTGCACGCGCCGGTCGTCGAGGCCGAGCCCGAGCGAGACGCCACGCGGAGCTCGACCTTCGTCGCGCTCCACCCGACGCGCGCGGAGATCTTGATCGGGGGCACGTTCTACGCAGGCGAGATCAAGAAGTCGATCTTCACGCTGATGAACGACAAGCTGCCGCGCGAGGGCGTCCTGCCGATGCACTGCTCGGCGAATGTCGACGGCAACGGCCACGTGGCGGTGTTCTTCGGTCTTTCGGGGACCGGGAAGACGACGCTCTCCGCAGACCCGAGCCGCCGGCTGATCGGCGACGACGAGCACGGCTGGAGCGACGACGGCGTCTTCAACATGGAAGGGGGCTGCTACGCGAAGGTGATCCGGCTCTCGCCGAAGGCCGAGCCCCAGATCTACGAGACGACGCGCTCGTTCGGAACGGTGCTCGAGAACGTGATCATGGACGAGCAGGGGCGGCTCGACCTCGACGACGACTCGAAGACCGAGAACACGCGCGCGGCCTACAAGCTCGAGCAGATCGCGAACGCGCTGCCGAGCAAGCGCGCAGGCCACCCGAGGTCCGTCATCTTCCTGACCGCCGACGCCTTCGGGATCCTGCCGCCGATCGCGCGGCTGACGCGCGAGGAGGCGATGTTCTTCTTCCTCTCCGGCTTCACGGCGAAGCTCGCCGGAACCGAGATCGGCGTGACCGAGCCGCAGCCGACCTTCTCGGCCTGCTTCGGCGCGCCGTTCCTGCCGCAGCCGCCGGCGGTCTACGCTCGGATGCTCGGCGAGCGGCTCGAGCGGCACGGCGCGAGGGTGTGGCTCGTGAACACCGGCTGGACGGGAGGGCCCTTCGGCGATGGCGAGCGGATGCCGATCGCGGCGACGCGAGCGCTGCTCGACGCGGCGCTCTCGGGGCAGCTCGACACGGCCAAGTTCAGAACGGACGCGCTCTTCGGCTTCGAGGTGCCGGTCGAGGTGCCAGGGGTCGAGAACGCCCTGCTCGACCCGCGCTCGACCTGGCGCGATCCGGAGGCGTACGACCGCAGGGCGCGCGAGCTGGCGCGGATGTTCCGCGGCAACTTCGAGCAGTTCGCCGCGGAGGCGGGCGCCGAGGTCACCGCGGCGGGCCCGCACGTCTGAAAACCCGAACGACGGCTCCGCGATCGCCCGGGCTTTCTGCCGGGCGTTCGCCGCACCTGCAACGAAGCCCCGCCTACAGCGGTTCCGATACCGTCCGAAGCGGTGGAAGCCAAGCACGATGTGCTGATCGTGGGGGCCGGCTGCGCGGGCATGCGGGCCGCGATCGAGGCTTTCGATGCCGGCGCCGACGTCGCTCTCCTCTCCAAGATCCATCCGGTTCGCAGCCACTCCGGAGCAGCCGAGGGCGGCATCAACGCGGCGCTCGGAAACGCGTCCGAGGACGACCCCGAAAAGCACGCGTTCGACACGGTCAAGGGGGCGGACTACCTCGGCGATCAGGACGCAATCGAGATCCTCTGCAACGAGGCGCCGGGCGACGTCTACCAGCTCGAGAACTGGGGCGCCGTCTTCTCGAGGACCGAGGAAGGGCGGATCGCGCAGCGGCCGTTCGGAGCTGCGGGGGAGCCGCGAACCGCCTATGCCGCAGACATCACGGGCCACGTCCTCGTGCACGTGCTCTACGAGCAGGTGATGAAGCGCGACATCGCCACCTACGAGGAGTTCTTCGCCTGGCGGCTCGTACTGAACGACGACCGCTGCCAGGGCGTGATCGCATGGGACCTCCTGAACGGGGGGCTCAAGTCGATCGGCGCCAAGACGGTGATCCTCGCCACCGGCGGTGCGGGACGGCTCTACACCGGCACGACCAACGCTTATGCGTGCACGGGCGACGGGATGACGATGGCGCTGCGCGCCGGCGTCCCGCTCAAGGACATGGAGATGATGCAGTTTCATCCAACGACGCTCGCGCCGACCGGGATCCTGATCACCGAGGGGTGCCGCGGCGAGGGCGCCTATCTGATCAACTCGGAGGGAGAACGCTTTCTCAAGCGGTATGCGCCGAACGCGATGGAGCTCGCGTCGCGAGACGTCATCTCCCGGGCCGAGCAGACGGAGATCGACGAGGGCCGGGGCATCGACGGGAACGTGCTGCTCGACCTGCGCCATCTCGGCGCCGAGAAGATCATCGAGCGGCTGCACGGCACCCGCGAGCTCTCGATGACGTACGCGGGCGTTGACCCGATCCACGAGCCGATCCCCGTCCGGCCGGGGTCCCATTACCACATGGGCGGAGTCGACACCGACGTCTGGGGGCGCACCGAGCTCGAGGGACTCTACGCGGCGGGCGAGTGCGCCTGCGTCTCGGTCCACGGTGCGAACCGGCTCGGCGGCAACGCCCTGATGGAGACGATCACCTACGGCAAGCGGGCAGGAGGTCACGCGGCGGACTGGGCGCTGACCCACACGACCGTCGAGGTGCCGCCGTCCGTCGAGAGCGACGCGGAGCGCGACCTGAAGGAGCTGCTCGGCCGCAGCGAGGGCGAGCGCCCGTACGCGATCCGCGACGAGCTTGCCGAGACGATGCACGAGAACTTCGGCGTCTTCCGCCGCGAGGACCAGATGAAGGCGCAGGGCGAGATCGTCGAACGACTGCGCGATCGCTACGAGCGCGTCGTCGTCGACGACAAGAGCGAGGTCTTCAACAACGACCTGACCCAGGCCCTCGAGCTCGGCTACCTGCTCGAGCTGGCCGAGTGCATGGTCGTCTGCGGGATCGAGCGCAGGGAGAGCCGAGGTGCCCACGCACGCCCGCACGACTATGCGGAGCGTGACGACGAGAACTACATGCGCCACACGATCGTCCGCTCGAGCGAGGGCCGGATCCAGCTGGGGTGGAAGCCCGTCACCGTCACGAAGTGGCAGCCGATGGAGCGCACGTACTAGCCGTGGCGCCTAAGACTTTGCAACAGAGTGTTACGAGGTTCGCGGTACCGGCCTTCGCTGCGGTCGCGGCGATCGGGCTCGCGGGTTGCGGCGGGAGCGGGGTGAGCCCGGAATCGGTGGCGGACGCGGCGACGAAGACCGCTGCGGTTGAGAGCTACCGGATGCTGGCGATGACCAAGCTGACGCTGAACGGCAAGGACCTCACGTTCGTGGCCAAGGGGGTGTTCGACCCGAAGCAGCGGCGTGGACGGATGACGCTCGACATGTCCCAGCTCGGCTCGGTTCAAGGCGGCGGCGACAGTCCCTACAACTACGGCTACGCCACGTTCATCCTCGACGGCAAGGACATGTACATGCGGATCCCGCTGCTGCGGCTGACCTACCGCAACCTGAAACCGTGGGTGAAGATCGACCTCGATCGCGCCGGCCGGGCCGGCGGGCTCGACTCCTACTTGCAGTTCGGAGCGAGCGGTGACCCGACGCAGCTGCTCCGCTCGCTTCAGGGGCTCGGCAAGCTCGAGAAGAAGGGAAGCGAAGACGTGCGCGGCGTCTCGACGACGCACTACGCGGGCACGATCGACCTCCACAAGGTGAAGGGCGGAGACCTGCTCGCGCGGATCACGGGCGTCGAGAAGCTGCCGGTCGAGGTCTGGGTCGACGGGAACGGCTTGGTCCGGCGGCAGAAGTGGACAGAGACGCTGAACGGCCAAGACGGCGAGCAGACCGAAATGGAGGTCGCGATGGACCTGTACGACTTCGGCGCGCCCGTGATCGCGCTCGTGCCACCTGCCCGAGACGTGACCGATTTCAGCGGAGGAGGGAGCGAGAGCTAGTGGACGTCGCCCTGAAGATCTGGCGGTTCGATCCCGAGAGCGGGCAGCGCGAGCTCAGGGACTACGAGGTGGACGCGCCCGAATGGGCCTGCCTCCTCGACGTGCTCGACATCATCAAGGACCGCGAGGACGGGACCCTCGCGTACCGCAAGAGCTGCCGGATGATGATCTGCGGCTCGTGCGGGATGCGGATGGACGGCCGCGCCGTGCTGGCCTGCAAGGAGCGGATGCTGCCGATCGTCGAGAGCGGGCACGTCCCCGTGATCTCGCCGATGGGAAACCTTCCCGTGGTCAAGGACCTCGTCGTCGACATGGATCCCTTCTGGAGCAAGATCCGCGCGATGAAGCCCTGGCTGCAACCCGGCTACGACGAGGTGGAGGAGAAGGAGCGCGTCGTCTCGCAGCAGCAGATGAACGCGATCCACAAGGAGGCGCTCTGCATCATGTGCGGCTGCTGCGTCTCCGAGTGCAACTCGATGGAGTCGGACCCGGAGTTTCTCGGACCCGCCGCCCTGGCCAAGGGCTTCCGCTTCGTCGGCGACCCGCGCGATCGGGCGAGCGTCGAGCGGCTGGAGGAGTACAACAGCGAGCACGGGATCTGGGACTGCACGCGCTGTTACTTCTGCAACGAACGCTGCCCGAAGGGGGTCGACCCCCGCGACGCGATCGCCAAGCTCGGCGCGGAGTCGGTGAAGGAGGGGATCGACCGCGACATGGGAGCCAAGCACGCGAAGTGGTTCGTGAAGTCGGCGATGACGACCGGCTGGCTACGGGAGACGGAGCTCGTGCCGAAGACGCAGGGAATCGTCTCCGCGGTCAAGCAAACGAGGTTCGCGATCGGCCTCCTGAAGAAGGGGAAGGTCCCGCCGCCGTTCCCGCCGCACGTCGCCGAGGACGTCGGCGAGGCGCGGGCCCTCTACAACCTCGTCAAGGAGCAAGGTCGCGACGGCGCCGCGGGGATCGTGCAGGGCGAACGCGGGCTCGCGCGGATCGAGCACGTCCTCGCGGAGGATCCCGACCACGCGGCCGCCAGCAGGATCGCCCCGGAGAAGTCGGGCGGCAAGAGCGCCGGGTCCGAGGCCTGATGGTCCTCCGACGACATCAACGCAATCGGGAGGGCCATTGACCAAGGTCGCGTACTACAAGGGCTGTCTCGCGTCCCTGAGCGCCAAGGAGCTCGACACCTCGACCCAGGCGCTCGCGCCGAAGCTCGGGCTCGAGCTCGACGAGCTCCGGTCGGTCACGTGCTGCGGCGCGGGCGACATCCACGAGGCCGAGCCGGACTACTACCTGCACCTGAACGCGCGGATCCTGGCCTACGGCGCCGCAACCGGCGCGGACACACTGATGACGATCTGCAACGTCTGCACGCTCAATCTGCGACAGGCGAACTGGCAGCTGCTGAACGACCAGCAGCTACGGACCCGCGTGAACGAGAACCTCGCGACGGTGGGTGTGCCACCGTACGAAACGGACATCGAGGTGAAGCACCTGCTCTGGATGATCGTGGAGGACGACGGCAGCAAACGGCTGCGGGAGATCGCCCACAAAGGCCTCAAGGGCTTGAAGATCGCACCGTTCTACGGCTGCCAGATTCTGCGGCCGTCGAAGCTGCTCGGCTTCGAGGACCCGGACCGGCCCTCGTCGCTCGAGACGATCATCGAGGCGTGTGGCGGCGAGGCGATCGACTACCCCGCGAAGATCAAGTGCTGCGGGTTCCCGATCATCCAGGCCCGGGAGGAGGTCGCGATGGGCGAGCTGATCCAGCCGATCGAGCAGGCCTCGGAGGCCGGGGCGGACGCGATGGTCACGCCTTGCCCCCTCTGCCACCTCTCGCTCGACGCCTGGCAGTCGAAGCTGAAGGCCGCGACCGGGCGGGACTTCCAGATGCCGGTCCTGCATCTCTCACAGCTGATCGGCGTCGCCGCCGGCCTCGAGGACTCGGAACTGAAGTTCAAGCGGCACGTCGTCAGCCTCGACCCGGTTCTCGAGAGGCTCGAAGCGTAGGAGCGCCCCGCAAGTTTTTCGGGGCTGCGCCGTCTTGAACGTCTGGAGGGGCAGTACCCGGCGCGGCGTGTCCCATGGTGGCTGCCGCGCCGGCTCTTTTCGTCAGGCGAGACGCGACCCGAGGTCCCGCAAGGTCTCGAGGATCAGATCGACGTCCGCCTCCGTCGTCCGCCAGTTGACGAACGCCGGCCTGAACGCGGTCTTCCCGGCCCAGCTCGTCGTGCCGACGTAGACACGTCCGTCGGTCAGCACGGCCTCGCCGATCCGCTCGTTCAGCTCGTTCAGGGCGGCCTCGTCCACGCCCGGCGGCCGGTAGCGGCAGCAGACGATGTTCAGCGGGGCGGGAGCGAGCAGCTCGAAGTCCTCGGATTCGTCGATCTGCGCCGCAAGGCGCGCCGCGTTGTCCAGGCAGCGCTCCACGATCGCGCGGTAGCCGTCGCGGCCGTAAGCGGCGAGCGTCGTCCAGACGGCGAGCGAACGGGCGCGGCGCGAGAGCTCGGGGCCGAGGAAGCCGAAGATGGGACGGTCCTCCGACGCCTCGGGCAGGTAGGCGGCCCCGGCGGCGAACGTCCGCGCGAGCACGCCCTCATCGCGGACGAACGCGAAGCCGCAGTCGAACGGCACGTTGAGCCATTTGTGTCCGTCCGCAATCACCGAGTGCGCGCGTTCGATGCCGGCCGCGAGATCCGCCGTCCTCGGCGAGATCCTGGCGAACAGGCCGAAGGCTCCGTCGACATGCAACCACGCGTTGTGCTCCTCGACCAGGTCGGCGACGCCCTCGAGGGGATCGAAGAGGCCGGTGTTCACCTCGCCGGCGTTCCCGATCACGATCGCCGGCGCTCCGTCGAGGGCTTCCAGCTCCCGCTCGAGGGCCGCGAGGTCCATCGCCCCGGTTGGATCGGCGCACGTCGTCACTCGTCCGCGGCCGAGCCCGAGCATCGAGAGGGCCTTCGAGCCGGTGACGTGGAGGAAGCCGCTCGTCAGCACCGGCGCCTGCGGGAGCGCGGCGAGCCCCTCCACGGAAACGTCGACGCCGTGCTGCTCGCCCCACCACTGGCGTGCCGCCGCGAGGCCGGTGAAGTTCGCCATCTGGCCCCCGGTGACGAGCACGCCGCCCCAGTCTGCGGGCAGCGCGAACAGCTGGCGCAGCCAACCGAGCGCGAGGAACTCGAGCCGCGAGGCGAGCGGGCTCGCGTCCCAGCCGCCGGCGTTCTGGTCGAGGAGCGACGTCACCCAGTCGGCGGCGAGCGCGGCCGGCGTCGTGCCGCCCATCACCCAATGGAAGAAACGCGGCCCCGACGAGCGTACGTGAGCGTCCATCCCGCCGAGCAGCTGCTCGAGCGCCGGCAACGTCCCGATTCCCTGGTCTGGGAGGGAGCCGTCGAACGCGGCCGCGGCTTCGTCGGAGCGTTCGAGGCGGACGGGGCCGTCGGGCAGCGATTCGAGATACGGGGCCGCGGCGGCGAGCACTCGCTCGAGTGCAGCGTGGGTGTCCCTCGCACTCGAGAGCGGGTCGCCCATGGCTCGAATCTACAGTGTCGACCGATGCTCGCCGAAATCGCGATCGGCGCCGGCGCGGTCGCGGCCGGCGGGCTGGCCTGGGGGCATTTCGAAGCCGGTTGGGTTCGGCTGGAGAGTGTCGAATGCGGGCTGGCTCGCCTGCCCGCCGAGCTGTCGGGTCTCCGCGTCGTGCACCTGTCCGACTTCCATCTCGGCTTGCCGTCACGCGGCCAGAAGGCGGTCCGCGACGCCGTCGAGTGGGCGCGCGCCCGCAACCCCGATCTGGTGCTCGTCTCGGGTGATCTGCTCTCGCGACGCCGTGGCGAGCCGCTGTTGCGCGAGCTCATGGGCCGGTTGCCGAACTGCTATGCGGTGCTCGGCAACCACGACTTCGCCGAAACCAAGGACCCGTTCTCCAGGCGCTCGCCGGTCGGCGATCTCGCTCCGGCGACCCTGCTTCTCGACGATGAGCGGATCGTCGAGGTGCGCGGGCGCCGGCTACAGATCGTCGGCGTCGACCCTCGCTCCTACCGCCGGGGCCGCTCGCGGCCCGCGAGGCTCGTCGACTCGACAGCCGACCTCAGGATCCTGCTCTGCCACTTTCCCAACGTCGTCGACCGGCTGCCGCCCGGGGCGTTCGACCTCATCCTTGCGGGACATCTCCATGCCGGACAGATCACGCTGCCACTGCCCGGCCGGCGGATTCCGCTGGCGCACCCGCGCTGGCGCTACTTCCACGGCCTGTACGAGCGGGCTGGAGGGGTGATCCACGTCTCCGCCGGGCTCGGGACCACGTTCGTTCCCTTCCGTTTTCTCGCGCGGCCCGAGGCGACGGAGCTCGTGCTCGTACAATCGGGCTGACGTGGAGGGCCAAGCCAGCATCTCCAGCGAGGTGCTCGCGCGCTACGCGGCCGACGCGGCCCGCGAGGTCGTAGGCGTCAGGGACCTTGTCGCGAGCCAGCTTCACCGGCACCGGGGGGTCCGGGTGATCGCCGGCGATCCCGCACCGACGGTCGAGCTGCATCTCGAGGTCGAGTGGACGAGCGAGATCCCGGACGTCGGGCGAACCGTCCAGCGGCGGGTCGGCGACTACCTCGAGCGCATGGCCGGGGCGAGACCGGAAGCGGTCAACGTCGTCGTCGACGCGGTCGGGCCGGTCCGGTGACGACGAGGCTGCGACCCCTTACGCGCGTCACGCTCCAGGAGGCGCCGATCGTCTGTCACAGCTGCGTGTGGTGGCAGTCGAAGACCGGTCGCCGCGCGAACAAGGACCGGTGGATCGACCGGATCGAAGAAGACTTCGGTCCCTGGGGCTCGATCTACTACGACGACGACGGGCGCGTGCTCGGCTCGATGCAGTACGGGCCGGCCGAGCTGTTCCCGCGCGCGTACGAGCTTCCGGCCGGGCCGCCGTCGGACGACGCGGTCCTCGTCACCTGCGCATACCTCGTCGACCGCACGAGCCCGTGGGTGCTGCAGTCGCTGTTCCTGGCCGCGATCGGCGAGGCCAAGGACAAGGGGGCGAAGGGGCTCGAGACATTCGCGTACCGCTACCCCGAGGGTGAGACGCAGTACGAGCGCTTCCTCGTTCACAAGACGATCTTCCCGCGGGACTTCCTCTCGGACTTCGGCTTCCAGACCGTCCGCACAGCGGGGCCGGTCGAGCTCGTCCGCCTCGATCTCGGAGGCCTGGTCCCCGTCGTCGAGGGACGGCGCGCGAGGATCCTCAGGGTCGTGCGCGAGGCGTTCTCGCCCGCGCCCGTTCCGCAGCGCCCCTAACCCTCCTACACGCCGGGGAGGCGGCGCCAGCCGTGGCGGATGTCCGCGGCGGTCGCGACAGAGAGAACCATCGGGCACTTGATCGCGAGCTGGAGCTGGGGAAGCAGCCCAGCGTCGGTCGGGTCCGCAACGGCAACCACGATGCCGCCTTCCGGCGTGAAGCGCACGGGCAGCGCGGGGAGCGACTCGCCGAGGCTCCGGGGCAGCACGGCGGCGGCCATGGGGTCGACGGGGATCGAGTCGAGGTTCAGGTACGGGACCCCCGTCTGCTCGGCCAGGACGCGTGCGAGCTCGTCGTCGAAGATGAAGCCGAGCTTGACCAGCGTCTCCCCGAGGAGACCGCCGTGGGCCTTGCGCTCGCTCAGCGCCTGATCGAGCTGCTCCGGCCTGATCAGGCCCTTCTCGAGCAGAAGAGAGCCGAGCTGAGGACGCACCTCGTCCTCGAAGAAGCTGTGGTCCAGCCGGAGGGGCCGCATCGCCTACTTCATCGTCCGCGAAGCGCGGGTGCTTGAGGGGATTCGGGGGCGCGAACCCGCTGCAAATACAACGGTTAACGATGGAGCTGCTGGAGGGCAGCGAACTGGTGCGAAAACGGGGGCGGGCCGAAGCCGTATCAGGTTGGCCCTTGTCACGCCCTCCCGTCTCTCGAAAGAGGGATTGACCTGCTTTCGCGCGCAAAATGAATCACCCCGAGCGTCGCCGAGGCTCGGGAAGACCGGACTTTGCGAAAGGAATTCTGGATAAATCGTCGCAGTCGCTGGCTTCGGCGGGCGAGACCGCCTAAGCTGCCGCCTTGCCCACGCTCCGAAAAGGACATCTCCCCTCGAGCATCCTGGAGCGTGGGGAGCCCGGGACCCCAGCCGCAGGGGTGTCGGACTCAGAGAGCCGGAAGGGGCGGCGGGCTCCGTCGCGGAGGTCGGAAACGACTTCCACAGCATTGATGCGACGAGTCCGCCTCCTCCGGCCGTTCAAAATTCTCCGGAAAGAGCAGAAACTTTGGTTGGCGTACGGGCGTAACTTTTGTACGTTTCACGCCGTCGCCGAAGCGTCGGGGGTGAGCAGGAGCCGCACCTGCTCGACCCGACGCCCGGCGCTCCCTCTGCAAAGCGGCTGGGAAGTCAGGGAGCTGTCACGTCGTGCCGTGCCGAACCCCGGACCTAGTGACAGGACGTCGAACCCGAGTCGGCGAACGATCGCCCGACGACGGGAAGGAACCGCCAATCGTAACCGGTGGAATGAAGCGTGAGGGTCAACACGCCGAACGTGTCGTCTTCGCGCGTTTCGCTTAGAGGCTTGGAGATCGCGAATGCATGAAAGTCGTCACCACCGGTACCGATGACGAACTCACGCATCCCCCGGGCTGGATCGTAGTTCTCGGCGCCGTCTTGCGGGGCGAACCGCTCGTACCCGTGGGCGTGGCCGTTGAGGACGACGTCGACACCAGACGACTGCAGATCCTCCCAGAAAGCGGCCACCGAGGAGTCGTCGCCGACGGACCCGGAAGTGAAGCGCGGATGGTGCCAATACGCGAGCGTGCAAGCGTTGGAATGACTCTGAAGGTCCGCTCGAAGCCATTCCTCCTGAGGCGAGCCGTGATCACAACCGCCGACTGCCGAACAGTTCGAGTTGAGCGCAATGACATGCCACTCTCCGACGTCGAACGAGTAATAGCCCCCTCCTGGAGGTCCCGCTGCGCTGCCGAAGTAGGTGAAGTAGCCGCTCGCGTTTCCCCCCGGATCGCAGTCAGTCCCCCCGGATGTCTGGTACTCGTGATTTCCGGGCACTGGGTGCGTAATCGATTTCACGCGCCCCCACGTCGGGTCGTACGACTGCAGATACGCGTTGTACCCACCACATTCGTACTGGTTGTCGCCCAAGGGCAACACGTTCGCG
>DATMIX010000016.1:0-39718 GCA_035554095.1 Gaiellaceae bacterium
CCTACGGCACGGCCTTCGGCGGCCGCGAGATCTCGGCCACGGAGTACCGGCGGCACATCGCGCTCTCCCGGATCTTCCTCGACAACGTCAAGCACGTCCGCACGTCGGTGTTGACCCAGAACGAGGACGCGTTCGCCGCGCTCGACTTCGGCGCCGACGACTTCGACCTGCCGATCGAGGACGAGGTGACGCAGAAGGCCGGGGCCCGCATCGACCTCGATCTGGACGGCCTGCTGGCGATCCCCCGCTCGCTCGGCTACACGGTCGAGTACCGCCGGGCGGAGCGTCCGGAAGCGCTGGCCGCCTCGTAGGCGGCTTGCCGCTCGCTCAGGCCGGAAGGACAATCGCCGCGTGGACGCTCCGATCCGCTACGCGAAGAGCGGCGAAGTCAACATCGCCTACCAGATCACCGGCTCGGGCCCTTTCGACCTCGTTCTCGTTTCGGGATTCGTCTCGCACCTCGACAACGACTGGGACCATCCCGCCTCGGCACAGCTGCTCGACCGGCTCGGAGCCTTCGCGCGGCTGATTCGGTTCGACAAGCGCGGCACGGGTCTCTCCGATCGTACGGTCGGGCTCCCCGACCTCGAGACGCGGATGGACGATGTTCGGGCTGTGATGGATGCAGCCGCGAGCGACACGGCTGCCCTGTTCGGCTACTCGGAGGGCGGGCCCATGTCGATGCTGTTCGCGGCGGCGTATCCGCAGCGGGTCAGAGCGCTGGTCCTCTACGGCACGTACGCGAAGCGGACGCACCCCGACGACGAGTACCCCTGGTGCGAGACGTGGGAGGAGCGCGAGCGTTATGCCGAAGCCGTCGAACGCGAGTGGGGTGTCGAGGCGGACATGAGCCGCATGGCCCCGGGCGCCGACGAAAGCGTGAGACGCTGGTGGATGGCGCGGGCGCGGGCCTCGGCGAGCCCCGCCGCAGCGCGCGCCCTCGTGCTGATGAATTCTCAGATCGACGTCCGCGATGTCCTCGCGAGCATCCAGGCGAAGACGCTCGTGCTTCACCGTCGCGAGGATCCCGACGCGCGGCTCGAAGAGGGACGCTACGTGGCCGAGCACATCCCCGGCGCACGCTTCGTCGAGCTTCCCGGCGAGACGCACGTTCCATGGTGGGATTCGGACGATCTCGTCGACGAGATCGAGGAGTTCCTCACTGGGGTTCGTCCGACGCGCCTCGAGAACCGCGTCCTCGCGACCACGCTCTTCACCGACATCGTCGACTCGACGCTGAAGGCGAACGAGCTCGGCGATCGAGCCTGGGCCGAGCTGCTCAGCCGCCACCACGAGCTCGTGCGCAAGGACATCCAGCGGTACGCCGGCGAAGAGATCGACACGGCCGGCGACGGCTTCTTCGCCCTCTTCGACGGCCCCGCGCGCGCGATTCGCTGCGCCATCGGGGCGCGCGACGCGGTGCGCTCGCTCGGGCTGGAGATCCGCGCAGGGGTTCACACAGGCGAGGTCGAGCGGACGCCGGGCGGGTCGCCGGGAGGGATCGCCGTCCACATCGGGGCGCGCGTCGCCGCCCAGGCGCAGGGGGGCGAGATTCTCGTCACGTCGACGACAAGCGATCTCGTCGCCGGCTCGGGGCTCGAGTTCTCGGATCGCGGCGAGGTCGAGCTGAAAGGTGTCGGGACACGGCGGCTCTACGCCGCACACCTTTGACGACTCAGTCCCTCAGACTCGTGCCGGAGCCGCGACGAACCGAAGCTCGGGCACCTCGTCGAGCTCGCCGACGTCGCGGGCGAGCTCGAGGAACGTCAGCAGGCCTGCGCGCTCGCGCGGCCCGAAGCTGTAGCGGAGCTTCTCGAAGTAGCGGGCCAGGAAGCCGGGCGGGTAGCCGTAGCGCTCCGCGGACTCGTAGGCGAGCTCCTCGGGGTTCGCGCGCGCTGTCCGCACGGAGGAGACCAGCGCGGCCTCCAGCTCGAGAAGCTCGGGCGAAGTCGGCTCCGGGGCCGCCCAGACCGCGAACACCATCGGCAAGCCCGTCCGCTCGAGCCAGAGGCGGCCGAGGTCGTGGTGCGGCGCGGGGTCCTCGAAGGCGCTCTTCAGGGCCGCATCGCCGATCAGCAGCTTCGCGTCGGCGTCCTCGCCGAGCGGGACGTGGCGCGCCTCCGGCAGCAGCACCTTCGTCAGGACGACGGAGGTGGCGGACTCCGGGGTGACGGCGACCGACCGCACCCGCGCCAGCGGCTTGTGCGTCACGAGCTGGATCGACTCGACGGCGCCCTCGGAGGACACGCAGAGCCGTGGGAGTATTCGCAGGCGATCGGCGTTGCGCGCGTACTCGATCGAGGAGATCGGCGCGAGGTCGCATTCGCCCTCGAGCAGGGCCCGGTTGAGCTCCGTCGGCACGCCGACCAGCTCGTCGACGTCGGCGTCCAGCCGGTGGAAGACCGGCGCCATGTTCACATAGCCGATGCGGCCCAGGCGGATCATCGCTGGAAGAAGGTGACGAGGTTGCCGTCGGGGTCGAGAGTGCCGAACTCGCGCGTCCCGAACTCGGTGTCGCGCAGGTGCGCGTTCGGGTGGACGACGCCCGCCGCGTTGCAGGACTCGTAGAGCTCGTCCACGCCGGCGACGCCGATCCGGCAGCTCGCCGTGCCCGCGATGAACGACTCGGCGCCGGAACGAACGGGCCGCTCCGTGTCGAGGCCTCCGTGCCAGCTGTCATCCGACGCGCCCCAGAGGTGCACCTCCGCCGCATCACGGCGGAGGACCGCGAAATCCTCGTCGAAGTGCAGGATCTCGAAGCCGAACCGGTCGCGATAGAAGTCGGCGCTGGCCCTGACGCTGCCCGCGGGCAGGGCCGGGATCGCCTCGCCGAAGCTGACCGGCATCAGCGACGCCTGTCCACCACGGCGTAGGTGATCGCCTCGAGCTCGTCGCGATGCGACTCGCCGTTCAGCGCCGAGCGCGCGCGCTCGGCGTAGTCGAGGGCGACCGCCCGAGCGCGATCGAGGGCGCCCGTCGCCGCGACCCGGATTAGGGCGCCGTCGAGCGGCCCGCCCGCAAGCGCACGACGCACGACCGCGTCCTCGCGCGCGGCCAGGAGCAGCGGCAGGGTCGGAGTCCCCTCGCGCAGATCCGTGCCGGCGATCTTGCCGGTGTCGAACGAGTCGCCCGTGCAGTCGAGGATGTCGTCGGCGATCTGGAAGGCCACGCCGAGCGACAGCCCGAAGCGGGCGACATCCGGAGTGGCGTGGCGCCCGGCGCCGAGCAGGCACGCGGCCTCGAACAGCTTCCCGGTCTTCAGGGCGCAGCGCTCGAGGTAGCTCTCGACGGTCGTGTCGGGGTCGTGGGCCTGGGCCCGCTGCAGCGCCTCACCTCGGGCGAGCGAGAGGCATGCCGAGGCGAGGATGGACACTGCCTGCTCGTCGCCCGCGGCTGAGAGCTCCGCGAACGCCCGCGCGAACAGGTAGTCGCCCGCCGCGCGCGCAGCACCGGGGCCGTAGCGAGCCCAGGCGGACGCTCGACCGCGGCGGTACCCCGCGCGATCGATCAGATCGTCGTGGAGCAGCGTCGCCATGTGCACGAGCTCGACGGCGACGCCGGCCGCATAGGGCTGCTCCCGTTCCCGGGGCGAGGCGAGGAACACGAGCAGCGGCCGGAGGCGCTTGCCACCGGCGGCGAGAGCCTCGGCGCCCACCTCGGCGGCGAGGCCCGGGTGCCGGCCGACCGCGTCCTGGAGACCCCGCTCGATCTCGTCCAGGTAGCCGTCGAGCCCTTCGGTGCCGTGGATCGTCGCCAACGCGTTCATTCGGCCGTCCCCGTGTGCAGGGCCACGATCCCGCCGGCGAAGCGGCGGTAGCGAACGTCCTCGAACCCCGTCGCCGTCAGCAGCACGGCGAGTTCCTTCGCGCCGGGAAAGCGCCGCACGCTCGCGGGGAGGTACGTGTACGCCGAGCCCCCGGGCAGGAGCTTCCCGGCAAGCGGCACGAGACCGTCGAACCACAGCTTGTAGAAGGGCCGCAGAAGGCCGCGAGGCTGGGTGATCTCGAGGATCCCGATCCGGCCGCCCGGCCGCAGGACACGCCGCAGCTCACGCACGCCCGCCTCGAGGTCGTCGAGGTTTCGCACTCCGAAGCCGACGGTGACGGCGTCGAACGACCTGTCCTCGAAGGGGAGCGAGAGCGCGTCGCCCTCGACCCACTCGACGTCCGCCGACTTCGTCCGCGCCCGCTGGAGCATTCGTTCCGAGAAGTCGAGTCCGGTGACTCGGCCGCCGGCGTTCAGATCCGCGAGGGCCAGGTCGCCCGTGCCGCAGCACGCATCGAGAACGTGGTCGCCCGGCCGGACGACGGCCCGCGCCGTGGCGTCGCGCCAGCGGCGGTCGAGGCCGATCGTCATCGCGCGGTTCATCGCGTCGTAGACCGGCGCGATGCGGTCGAACATCTCCCGCACGCCGGACGCGGGCAGCCTGCCGGTCTCGACCGTCATTCCTGTCCCCAGCGCGGCGCGACCTGCTGATCGAGCCCGAGTTGGTCGAGACAGCGCGCGACGACGAAATCGACGAGGTCGTCCACCGAATTCGCGCCGTGGTAGAAGCCCGGGGCAAGGAAGAGCACCGTCGCGCCCGCCTCCTGCACCTCGAGCATGTTCCTGAGGTGGATCCGCGAGAGCGGCGTCTCGCGCGGACACAGGATCAGCTTGCGGCCCTCCTTGAGCGCGACGCTCGCGGCACGCTGGATCAGGTTCGTCATCGCGCCCGACGCGATCGTGCCCAGCGTTCCCATCGAGCATGGGCAGACGACGTATGCGTCGACCTTCGCGGAGCCGCTCGCGTACGGCGACTTCCAGTCGCGCTCCGAGTAAATCGTCGCCTCGACGCCGTCCAGCAGCCGCTGGGCGATCTCGTCCTGCGGCAGCGACTCGTCCCGGTAGAGCTCGGTCGCGATCACCTCGTAGCCGGCGCGCGAGATGCAGACCCCGAGCTCGACGTCCGCGACCCCGAGCGCCCGCACGAGCCGCGCGGCGTACGGCGCGCCCGATGCCCCGGTGATGCCGAGGAAGACGTTCACGGCGCCGGCCGGCCGCGCGCCTCCACGGCTACTTCTCGCCCTTGGAGGCCTCGAGGAAGACGGCGAGCTTGCGCAGGTTCTCCTCCCCGAGGGACGAGAACACCGGCATCGGTGACCCCTTGTTGACGCAGCTCGGACACTTGAGGTGCGCGATCTGGAAGGCGATTCCCTTCTTCTTCGTCCCTTCCTCGGTGAGGTCGGGCGCGCCGAGGTTCGACGAGCCGACGCCCAGGTAGACGTGGCACGTCGTGCAACCCGAGACGGCGAAGATGTTCGCCCCCGCCAAGGCCTGCTTGTTGCCGGCGAAGCCCTCCTTCTTCGCCCAATCGGGCACCGCAGCCCTGACCTCGCTCGGCAGCGATTCGCGGGCGGTCGCGCCCTTGTAGGTGAGCACGCCCATCGAGAGCGCCGTCAACACCGCCGCGACGATCGCGACGGGCCGCCGGAGCAAGCGCCGCTCCCGGCGCAGGTCGATGAACGGGATGACGAGCAGCAGGATCAAGCACAGCGTCGGGATCCCGACGGTCCCGAGGACGACCGTGTTCGGCCACTTGAAGATCCGGAGCAGGTAGAAGAGGAAGTAGAAGTACCAGTCGGGGCGCGGCACGAAGCTCGTCGTCCCGGGGTCGGCCTTCTCGTTGTACTCCGAGCCGAGCACGCCCTCCTTCGTCCCGTCGGCGGTGAAGTGCCAGAGGCAGGCGAGCCCGACGATCACCGACACCACGACCAGGCTCATCACCGTGTCGTGGAACATCGCGTACGGGTAGAACGGCTTCCCCGTCTTCTTGACGTCCTCCTTGTAGCGCTGGAATGCGGAGCGGCGCTCTTCGAGTCTCCTCGACGCCATCAGCGGCTCCTCCGGCGAGCCATCTAGTCGGGCCTTCCCGTGACGCCGCGCGCGCTCGGGCGGACGAGGCCGCTACCCGGCTCCTGGGGAGCCTCCTCCCGGTCGCGGCCGGCGGCCTCGCTCGACCACGGCGGCGAGCTCACCCCGAGGCGGACGACGAGGTACAGGTGGAGCCCGATCAGTCCCAGGATCGCCCCCGGCAGGAGCAGCATGTGCAGCGAGTAGAAGCGGGCGAGCGTCTCGCCCCCGATCTCGGCGCCTCCCTGCAGGAACGAGGCGAGGTAGGGGCCGAGGAACGGCGCGGTGCCGTTGATGTTGATGCCGACGACCGTCGCCCAGTAGGCGGTCTGGTCGTACGGGAGCAGGTAGCCCGAGAACCCTTCGAGGAGCGCCGTGGGGACGAGCAGCACGCCGACGATCCAGTTCAGCTCGCGCGGATACTTGTAGGCGCCGAACAGGAAGACGCGCGCCATGTGGAAGAACATCAGGATGATGAAGACGCTGGCTCCCCAGCGATGCATGCCGCGCACGAGCCAGCCGAGCCAGACGTCGTGGGTGATGTGCTGGATGGATTCGTAGGCCGAGTTCGGGTCCGGCTTGTAATACATCGCGAGGATCACGCCCGTTCCGAGCTGGACCAGGAACGCGGTCAGGGTCGCCGAGCCGAGCGTGTGCCACCAGCCCGAGTCCCGCGGGACCTTGCGGAAGAGGAAGTAGCGCAGGCCCCCGATCAGCCCGGAACGCTCCTCGAGCCAGTCGAGCGGGTACTGCGCGACCCGGAGCATGTCCTCCTTTCGGGAGCGCGCCATCAGTGCGGCGGTTGGAGTGGATAGAAGACTTGCTCGGGCCCGTCGACGTGCTGGCCGGGACCGGCGGGGCGGTACCTCTTGATCTCCGCGCTCGCACCGGCTCCGATCACCTCGCCGACGCTGTAGGTCTTGCCGAGCACGAGCCGCCCGTCGCGGATGTTGAACTCGTAGCGGTCGAGCGCGCGCACCGGGGGGCCGGCAGTGCGGTTGCCCTCCTGGTCGTATTGGCCACCGTGGCACGGGCAGCCGAACCCGCCGGCGGGCAGGGTCGGCGTCAGCGAGACCTCGCCCGTCTTCGTCTTCTCGTTGACGTGGCGCTCGGCGAAGAGCGGGCCGTTCGCCTGCACCGGGCAGCCCAGATGGACACAGCGGTTCGAGAGCACCGTGAAGCTCGGCAAGTCGTCCGTGAAGCCGTTGTAGCGCACGTATGCCGTCCGGCGCGAAATTTCCCCCTCGTCCGGGTTGCTGAGGAACGTCGCGATGACGAACTCGCCCTGCTTGAAGTTCGAGATCGGCCCGAGGTCGATGTCCGGCCGGTCGTCGGCCGTGAAGACCGGGGCGACCGCGAAGCCGACGACGGGCAGCGTGACGATCCCGCCGATCACGGCGCCGAGGCCGAGCGTCGCGCCCTCGAGAAAGGTGCTGCGCGGGAAGCGCTCGCCGGGCTCAGGCTGGGGCATGGCGGCCTCACCCTGGTCGGCGGGGATCGCCGGCGCGTCGGGCGGCGGCGGCTCGGCCGGCGCGGGCGCGGGCACACGCCGGTAGTCGCTCGTCACGTCGCGGACCCAGAGGAAGCCGAAGAGGACGGTGATCGCGACGCCGACGGCGACGGCGAGCCACGAGACGATCAGGCCGACGAGGATGCAGACGACGCCGATCGCGAAGCCGATCGGCCAGAGGCTCGGTGGTGGCAGGTGCGGCTTGTCCTGGCCCGGCACGGGCTCCACTAGAGCAGCTCTCCTTTCCCGCTCACCTACGTTGGATTCAATCGGCTGGCCGCTGCGCTCGTCAACGACGTAACAACTGGCGCAACGGGGGCGAAATATGACGCATCGCGCCGTTCGTCGCGTCGGGGTCGATCCCGATCCCGTACTCCTCCCAGCGGCGGTCGACGAGCTCGCGCACCTCCGGGCTCATCTCGATCTCTTCGGGCCAGGGGCGGGCACCCTCGTCCGGACCCTTGGCGGTGGCGTCGATGCCGAGCTTGCCACCGAAGAACTGGTGCGTCGGCGCGTGGTCGAGGTGGTCGAGCGGCCCCTCGGTGAGGAGGACGTCCCGGGCCGGGTCGACGTTCGCGCCGACGTAGAAGAAGACCTCCTCGTAGTCGTGCACGTTCACGTGCGCGTCCACCACGACGACCGACTTCGTCAGGCTCAGCATCCCGAGCCCCCAGATGGCGTGCATCACCTTCTTCGCGTGGCCCGGGAACGCCTTCCGGATCGAGACGATGCAGCAGTTGTGGAAGGCGCCCGCGACGGGCAGGTCGTAGTCGACGATCTCGGGCACGGTCATCTTCACGGCGGGCAAGAAGATCCGCTCGGTCGCCTTCCCGAGCCAGGCGTCCTCTTGGGGCGGCTTGCCGACGACGATCGACGGGTAGATCGCACCCTCGCGCATCGTCATCGCGGTGACGCGGAAGACGGGGAACGGCTCAGCGGCCGTGTAGTAGCCCGTGTGGTCGCCGAACGGTCCCTCGTCGGTCAGCTCGTCCTTCTCGATGTAGCCCTCGAGGACGATCTCGGCGTTGGCGGGCACCTCCAAATCGACGGTCTTCGCCCGGACGAGCTGAACCGGTTCGCCGCGCAGGAAGCCCGCCAGCATCAGCTCGTCGATGTGCTTCGGCAGCGGCGCGCTCGCCGAGTACGTCGTCACCGGGTCGAGCCCGAGCGCGACCGCGACCTCGATCCGGCCGTCGGTCGCGAGGTAGTCGGCGCGGCCGTCCTTGTGGATCTGCCAGTGCATCGCGGTGGACGAGCGGTCGAGCACCTGCATCCGGTACATGCCGACGTTTCGGACGCCGGTGCGCGGGTCCTTCGTGATCACGGCCGGGAGCGTGATGAACGGCCCGGCGTCGCCCGGCCAGCACGTCTGCACGGGCAGCCGCGCGAGGTCCACCTCCTCGCCCGTGAGGACGACGTCCTGAACCGGGCCGCGGCGCGCCACCTGCGGCAGCGAGTCGGCGATCGACTTCAGCTTCCTCAGTCCGCGCACCTTGTCGACGAGCCCCTGCGGCGGCTGCATCTCCAGCACGTCCTCGAGCCTCTGCGCCACGTCGTCGAGTCGCTCGACGCCGAGGGCCATGCACATCCGCCGCTCCGTGCCGAACTGGTTGATCAGCAGGGGATGGCGTGATCCCTTTGGGTTCTCGAACAGGAGGGCGGGGCCGCCCGCCCTGACGGTCCGATCGACGATCTCCGTCACTTCGAGCCGCGGATCGACCTCCGCCGACACGCGCACGAGCTCTCCCTCGCGCTCGAGCAACGCGATCCAGGAGCGCAGATCGGACGGCGGCGCCATCGCGATCAGTGTAAGCCGGTGCCGGTTATCGGCGGCGGTGGCGCAGCCAGTGCGCGGTCTCGCCGAGGACGATCACGCTGACGAAGATGAGGCCGACGATCAGCATCGCCGTGATCACCTTCTTGCCCTCCGACGCCGCGTCGGCGAGGACGAGCGGGATCGCGGAGGCGAGTGCGGAAGCCATTCAGCCCGACCCTAACGGAGTCGCCGGGCGTGCGCGGCGAGGGCGTCCTCGAGCCTCTCTTCGCCGACGTGCGCCGTCGCGAGCGCGGCAAGCGGCTGCCGATCTCCATGGTCCCGGAGGGCTGCTCGTGCATCCTCGAGGTCTCCCCGGCCGAGCAGCGCCGCACTCGCGGACCACGCCACCCCGTCGCCGGCGGTCCCGTCGGCCCGCAGCTGGGCGCAGAGCGAGATCAGCTCCGCGAGGTCCGCGACTGCCTCGACGGTGCCCACGTCGGCGATCCGCACGAGCCCGTGCGCGTAGAGGTAGTCACCGAGCAGCAGCGCGGTGTCCACGTCGGCCGGAACGAAGAGGCGGGGCCGGCCGTAGTGAGCGAGGTAACCCTCGTAGATCGTCTCGAGGCCGAGGGCGAACCGGTCCTCGCCGAACGGGGAGAACACCGGCACGGCGTCCCGCTCGTACTCGGGCAGCAGGGCGTCCCGCCAGAGCCCGCTCTCGCGCTCGGCCTCCTCCACGATGGTCTGCCAGACGTCAGCCGTCGAAGTCGCCAACGGCGTTCACCGTCCTCTCGATCTCGTCGTCGCCGTGTGCGGTCGACACGAACAGCGCCTCGAACTGGGAGGGCGGGAAGTAGACACCGCGCTCGAGCAGATGGCGAAAGAGCGCGGCATAGCGGTCCGTGTTGCTCGCGCGGGCGTCACCGAGGTGGCGCACGGGCAGCTTCCGCATGAACAGCGTCGCCATGGCACCGACCCGCTGCACGGTTCCGAAGGGTGCGAGGCCGGCCTCGAGCCGGGCGCCCCTGGCTTCGAGCTCGTCGTAGACCCCGGCCTCGCGCAGCCGGCGAAGGACGGAGAGCGCCGCCGCGGTCGCCAGGGGGTTCCCGCTGAGAGTGCCGGCCTGGTACACGTCCCCGCCGGGCGCGAGCCGCTCCATCACGTCCCCCCGGCCGCCGAACGCGGCGAGCGGCAGGCCGCCGCCCGCGATCTTGCCCAGGATCGTCAGGTCGGGCGTGACGCCGAAGCGCTCCTGCGCGCCCCCGCGGGCGACCCGGAAGCCGGTGATGACCTCGTCGAAGACCAGGAGCGCGCCGCTCGCGTAGGCCAGCTCGCGGAGCGCCTCGAGGAAGCCCGGCTGCGGCGGCACGACCCCCATGTTCCCGGCGACCGGCTCGACGACGATCGCCGCCAGCCCCTCACCCCAGCGCTCGACCGCAGCCGCCGTCGCCTCGACGTCGTTGTAGGGGACGACGATCGTGTCGACCGCCGCACCGCTGGTGACGCCGGGCGTGGCGGGGATTCCGAGGGTCGTCAAGCCCGACCCCGACTCGGCGAGCAGTGCGTCCGCGTGGCCGTGGTAGCCGCCGGCGAACTTGAGGATCCGGTCGCGCCGCGTCGCTGCGCGTGCCAGTCGAACGGCGCTCATGGCCGCCTCCGTGCCGGACGAGACGAGCCGGACGAGCTCCAGCGAAGGGAAGGCGTCGACGAGCTCCTCCGCGAGCTCGACCTCACGCTCCGTCGCGGCGCCGAAGGTCGTTCCCGCCCGCGCCGCATCGGTCACCGCCTCGACCGTCTCGGGATCCGCGTGCCCGAAGATCAGCGCCCCCCAGGACATGACCCAGTCGACGTAGCGGTGGCCGGCCTCGTCCTCGATCCAGGCGCCCTCGCCGAGGCGGACGAACAGCGGCTCGTCGAGACCGACGGCGCGCATCGCGCGGACCGGTGAGTTCACGCCTCCGGGGATCACGTCGCGAGCGCGGGTCGCCAGCGCGGAGCGACCGGCTACAGCCACGTGGCGAGCTCTTTCGTCCAGTAGGAGACGACGAAGTCGGCGCCGGCGCGCTTGATCGCCATCAGCGACTCGAGCGCCGCCTGTTGCTCGTCGAGCCAGCCGGAGGCGGCGGCCGCCTTGAGCATCGCGTACTCGCCGGAGACGTTGTACGCGCCGACGGGTAGGTCGAAACGCCGCCGAACGGCGCTGAGGACGTCGAGGTACGGCAGCGCCGGCTTGACGATCAGGGCATCGGCGCCCTCCTCGACGTCGAGCCGGCACTCGCGCAGGGCCTCGCGGACGTTTGGAGGGTCGAGCTGGTAGCCGCGCCGGTCCCCGAAGGCCGGCGTTGATTCCGCCGCCTCGCGAAACGGGCCGTAGAAGGCCGAGGCGTACTTGGCGGCGTACGAGACGATCGGCGTCTGCTCGAGGCCGGCATCGTCGAGGGCGGAGCGGATCGCGCCGACGCGCCCGTCCATCATGTCGCTCGGGCAGACCGCGTCAGCGCCTGCCTCCGCATGGGTGACCGCGGTGCGCGCCAGGAGCTCGAGCGACCGGTCGTTGTCGATCTCGTCGTCGTCGAGAACGCCGCAGTGGCCGTGCGCGGTGTATTCGCACAGGCAAACGTCGGTGGCGAGAACCAGGTTCGGGTAAGCGGACCGCAGCGCACGGAGGGCGAGCTGGACGACCCCGTCCTCGTCGTAGGCGCCCGACCCGTCGTCGTCCTTCTCCTCGGGGATCCCGAAGAGCAGCACCGCCGAGACGCCGAGCTCGGAGAGCGCGCCGGCCTCGGCGACGAGCTCGTCGACCGAGCGCTGGGCGATCCCGGGGAGGCGTTCGAGCGGCCGGACGATTCCCTCGCCGGGACAGACGAAGAGCGGCTGTACGAAGTCGTCGAGATCGAGCCGCGTCTCGCGTACGAGCGCGCGCAGCCGGCTCGTCCGGCGCAGCCGCCGCATCCGTGTCGCCGGGAACGTGGCTTCAGCCATAGCTCGGTAGCTCGTGCGACGACGGCGTCAGACCCACGAGACCCTTTCGCGAAACCCGGGCGCGTAAGCGTGTCATGTCAACAATCTACGCGTTCCGATTCTGGCCAACGCCCCGAAGACCAGGCCGAGCCCGCAGAGCCACGCTGCCTCTTCGAGCACCTTCCGCCACGGGCTCGCGTCGTAGAGCGCCGCGCTGAAGAACCGCACGGCGTGGGCGAACGGAAGCGCGTCGCTGATCCAGCCGGCCACCGGCACGATCTCGCTCGGCACGAGGCCGATGAAGACGATCGGCAATACGACGAGCAGCGCGACGAGCGAGGCGGCGCGGGCCTCCCGTGCGAGCGCACCGAGCAAGGCCCCGACGGCGCCGAGGGCGCCGCCGGCCAGCAGGAGGCCCAGTGCGACGAGCGGAACCCGACCCCACGGCTCTCCGCCCTCGACGCCCCCGACCTGGATGATCGTCCCGAAGACGAGCGAGACGCCGAGCCCGAGGCCGAGGGCCACGAGCGCCGCCAGCAGGACCTTGGCCCAGACGAGCTGGCCGAGGGTGACGAGCCCGCGCGCGAGGCGGCCGACGACGTTCTCGTCGCGCTCGGCGGCGAGCGACCCCGCCGCAAGCACGAGGGCGAGGAAGCTGATCGTGAGCCCGAGCGCGTACGCCTGGACGTCCGCTGAAAGCGCCCATGTGCGGCCACGCCCGGAGACGCGCTCGATCTCGATCGGGTGCGCCGTGGCGCTGAGCGCGCTGCCCGTCTGGGCGAGAGCGAGCCGCGCATCGTCGACGAAGTTGCGCAGGTCCGCCGCCTGGCGGCCGGGCAGGCCGTCGAGCAGCCGTTCGGCGCCGTCGAGCCCGAGCACGTTGAACTCCCGGCCGAGGAAGGACCCGCGCCCCCCGTGGAGGATCAGCCGCACGTAGCCGAGGTTCGTGCCGATGTACGCGGTCTGCAGCTGCCGGTTGAGTGCGTACACGAGCGCCTGCACCTGCTGGTCGACGCGCGAGGAGATCACGCCCCGCGCGGTCTGCACCTCGAGCTTCGGGCTCGAGACCATCCCCTTCAGGCGCGACACGAAGCCCTCGGGGACCGTGACGACCGCGACGACCTTCCCCGAGCGCAGCTGACGCTGGGCCTCCTTCGCGTCGAGCCGCACCAGCGTCACGTCCTTGCCGACCCGGTCGATCGTACGGTCGACGTCGAACTCGCGGCCTCCGACCTCGACGACTGGGGGCAGGCCCTCCTCGTCCACGAGCGCGACGCGGGGCTTTGCGTTCGCGTAGCCGGCGACGAGGCCGACGAGGATCGCGATCAGCAGCGGGTAGGCGAGCAGCAGCCCGAGCAGGAGCGGTGAGCGTCGCAGGATCAGCGCGTCCTTCCGCAGCAGAAGGGCGACCCGGCTCATCGCGCGACGGCCGGCGCGTCGTACTCGCCGACCGGCCCGGCGTACGCGACCGCGCCGTCCCGCAACGCGACGACCCGGTCGGCGTGGCGATCGACTTCCTCGAGTTGCTGCGTCACGAACAGCAGCGCGCGGCCCCCTTCGTGGAAAGCGTCGAGCCGCGCCCAGAGACGCTCTCGCTGCTCGGGGTCGAGCGCCGCCGTCGGCTCGTCGAGGAGGAGCGCGTCGGGGTCGCCCAGCATCGCGATCGCGAGGTTCAGCCGCTGCCGGTTCCCCACCGACAAATCCGAGGCGACGATCCCGTCCGGGAGCAGCTCGAACTCACGCAGGAGGCGATCGGCGCGGTCGTCCGGCCGGGTCTCGCCCTCGAGCCTGGCGAACAGCTCGAGATTCTCGCGGGGCGACAACCGTCCGTAGTGGGCGGAGCGCTGAGGAGCCCAGCCGATGCCGGCCCCCTCGCGCCGCTCGACGCGGCCTTCGGAGGGCTCGAGCGCGCCTGCGAGCAGCGCGAGCAGAGTCGACTTCCCGGCGCCGTTCGGCCCCACCAGCGCGACGGACTCTCCCGCCTTGAGCTCGAAATCGGTTCGCTCGAGCGCGACGTGCGTGCCGAACCGGCGGGCGGCTCCGCGCGCCGCGAGCAGCGGCGGCTGCCGGGTCATCCTCCGGCCGCGCTGGAGGGAGGCTCCACCGGCTTGATGCGCGTCGGCTCGTCGGTCTCGACCGCGACGTCCACCGGCACGGCGGGCTGCCCCGGCTGCCACCGCTCGAGGACGATCCGTTCCGAGAAGAACTCCCAGATGGCACGCCCGGCCGCGAGCAGTGGCAGTGCGACGAAGACCCCCGGCAGGCCGTAGATCTCGCCGCCGGCCAGCAGTCCGAAGATGACGAGCAGCGGATGCAGCCGCAGCGCGGAGCCCATCACGTTCGGCACGACGACGTGGCCCTCGATCTGGTGGATGAACAGGAAGAGCAGCACGACCCAGACAGCGGAAATCGGGTGAACGATCAGCGCGTAGACGAACGGCGGCACCGCGCCGAGCCACGGGCCGAGGTACGGGATCAGCTCGGTGAACGCGACCCACGCACCGAACAGCACGGCGTACTTCGCGAGGCCGGGCGCCCAGCCGAGCGTCCCGAGCAGCCAGAGCCCGAAGCCGGCGCTCACGCCCATGATCAGGGAGAGCAGGAACTGGCCTTTGACGTAGCCGGCGAGCGACTGCTCGATGCGGATCAGCAACGGAGGCGACCCCTCACGCGGCGGGAAGCGCCGGTTGACGCTTCGCGACAGCCGCTCCATGTCGAGCAGCATGTAGATCGAGATCACGATCAGCAGGACGAGACTGAAGAGCAGCTTGACCGTCCCGATCGCCGCTCCCTCGACGAAGTTGACGATGCGCGTCGTGTACTTCTGGACGTCGTTCGTCTTGATGTTGTCGACGAACTCGTGCGCCTGCTTGCGGATCTTGACGTGGCGCAGGCCGTGGTCGTTCAACCAGGCCTGAAGGCGGTCGACGTCTCGGTCGGCGTGGGTCTCACGGGACTGTCCGTGCTCCTCCGTAAAGTAGGCGTCCACCCGATCCGACGCCGACCTCGTCTGATCGACCACGACCGTTCCGATCGCAATGACCACGGCAGCGAGAGCCGCAGCGAATGCCAGGTAGACGATTGCAACTCCGATCCCGCGGGGGAGCCAGAATCTCGTGAGCCCTCTGACGATCGGATTGAGCAGCAGCGCGATCAGTCCGGCGACGAGGAAGAGGAAGACGACGTGACGGACCGCCCCGGCAACCGTCCAGATCAGAAGCAGCAGCAGCGGCAGGCCGACCAGTTGGATCCAGCGTGGGATCTGGATCGTCGGCGGAGGCGCGCCGGCCATGCGAATGATGATACGGCGCACGTCGTGCGGCTCCGGCCGCCCGAATGGGAGTGGGCGTTCGACGAGGCACCCAAAGTCTTTGGACTCGACCCCAGGGGGACCTCCCGGTTCCCCCAGACCCCCTCCACTGGTCCGCTCAGGCGGGCTGGCGGCTTCACCGCGGGAAACCTCGCGCTCGACCGTCACGAAGTATGGGTCGAACCCGAGGAAGCTCCACGGCTTCGGCTGTCACAAAGTCCGGCCGAAACAGGTGCCTTGCAGGTGGACGACGCCTCCGTTACCGTCCCGCGGATGCCCAGCCGGCAACGGCGCACCCAGAGTGCGCGGCACCGCCGCGCGCAGCACCAGGCCGTACGGCGGCGCAGACGCGTCGCGGGCTTTGCCGCGCTCGCGATCGTCGCCTTGATCACGCTGCTCCTGACGGCGTTCGGATCCGGTACGCGCGAGGCCGCGCCGCCGCTCGTCGGGCCGGCACCTGCCAACCGGCTGCTGCCGTCCGGGCCGCCGAGCCCGCAGGTGATCGCGCTCGAAGGCTCGTTGCGGCTCCAGCTGCCCGTCGCCCAGTCAAGGCTGACCGCGATCGGCTATCACGCGAGCGGCGACGGCGCGCTGGCACTCGAAGCGCTCGGCTCGCAGGCGAATCCCGGGGCGATCACCCGCTTGACGCGGCGTGTCTTCGGGGGCGGCAGTGCCGCGCAGAAGTGGTTCCAGATCCCGGGCGGCGAGGGCCCCGGCACTGCGGCGCTGGACGTGGGAGCGGCACCGGGCACCGACGTCTACTCGCCGGTCGACGGGACCGTGGTCGGGCTGACGCCCTACATCGTCAACGGCAAGCGCTTCGGCTCCCAGATCGACATCCAGCCGACGGGCGCACCCTCCCTCGTCGTCTCGATGACGCACCTTCGGCCCGATCCCGCGCTGACGGTCGGCTCGAGCATCGCCTCCGGCACGTCGAAGCTCGGGATCATCCTCGACTTCTCCCGTGTGGAGCAGCAGGCGCTCGCGCGATTCACCCAGGATGCCGGGAACCACGTCGAGATCGAAGTCCGGCCGGCCGCAGCGCTCGCGACCCCCTGAGCGTCGCTGTTTGAACATCCTTCTGGTAGCCGACGTCTTCGGCGTCCCGGGACGCCGGATCGTCGAGGATCGGCTGCCGGCCCTGCGCGAGGAACTCGATGTCGGCTTTTGCGTCGTCAACGGGGAGAACGCCGCCGACGGGACCGGCATCACCCCCAGAATCGCCGAGAAGCTCCTCTCGGTCGGGGCCGACGTGATCACGCTGGGCAACCACGTCTGGCGGCGCCGGGAGATCGGGCCGTACCTCGCCGAATCCGATCGCGTCATCCGCCCCGCCAACCTCGGCTCCGCGGCGCCGGGCCGCGGCTGGACGCTCGCGCCGGCAGAAGACGGCTCGCCGGTCGCGGTGATCAACCTGCTGGGCAGCCTGTTCCTCGACCCCGCGGTCAGCCCCTTCGAGGTCGTCGACGGCCTCGTCGACGAGGCGCGCGCGGCCAGCCCGGTCGTGCTCCTCGACTTCCACGCCGAGGCGACGAGCGAGAAGGTCGCGCTGCCGCGCTGGCTCGACGGCCGGGTCACGGCCGTCATCGGCACCCACACCCACGTGCAGACGAACGACGCGCGGGTCCTGCCCGGCGGCACGGCGGCGATCACGGACGCCGGCATGACCGGCCCGCACGACTCCGTGATCGGCGTCCAAGCCGACCTCGCGATCGCGCGGATGCGGACACGGATGCCGGTCCGTTTCAAGCCCGCCGAGGGCGGCGTCCGGCTCGAGGGAGCGCTCGTCGAGTGCGGCGCCGACGGCCGCGCTACACGGTGCGAGCCCGTTCGCGTCGAGGAATAGCCAGGACTCCCACCAGCGCGACGAGCGTCAGGTCGCGCACGAGCACCAGCCACGACGCCCGTCCGTCGAGGCGAAGCGCGAGGTCCCAGTAGTGGAAGGGAAACCACAACTGCGTCAGGACGAGCGCAAGCGCGAGCACGCCGGACGCGAGCAGCCCACGGCGGCCGCGGACCAGCGGCACGAGCGGCAGCAGCCAGATCAGGAACTGGGGCGAGAGCACCTTGCCGAAGGCAATGAACGCGGCCACGCACGCGGCGGAGTAGCGGACGAGACGCTCGGGTGTCGCCGGCCCGCGCGCAAACACGACCCAGAGCGTGGCGACGGCGACAAGCTGGAGGAGCGAGAGCGCCACGGCGAGGGCGTCGGGCAGTGAGCCGCCGAGGTTCTGGGAGCCGTGACTCAACTCGAGGTGGACGCCGTAGCCGAACAGCTGGTGGCCGACGAGCAGAAAGGCCGACCCGAGGCTCTCGATCTGAAGCGGGCGATCCGCCTGGCGGTGGAGGCTGTCCCACACGCCGCCCGGCGAGAGCGCCAAGAACGGCACGAAGCACGCGAGCAGCACGGCCCCGAAGATGCCGCCGCAGACGAGAGCCTCGCGCCGTCCGCGGCACCGCCAGACGTACGCGAGCGCGGGGGGCACGAGCACGCCGGGGAAGATCTTGGCGGCCACGGCCAGGCCGAGGACGCCGAGCCCCAGCCGCTCGCGACCCCAGAGCACCGCGGCGAGTGCGAGCACGGCCAGGGCCGTCGGCCACAGGTCGAAACGGGTCAGGATCACCGAGCCGAGCGCCAGCGGGGCGAATGCGACGAACGCGAGCGCGGCGAGGAGCCGTTCCGGCTCCGCCCGCAGCGCGATCAGCGCCAGGGCGGCGCCCGCAACCGCCAGCAAGCCGCAGATCGCCATCAGCCGCTCGAACGACCGGCGGAAGGCGAGCTCGTCATGCCGGTTCCCGATCGCCGGGAGCACGAAGGCGGGCAGCGCGGCCGGCGGGTACTCGACGCGAAAGTCGCGGTAGGGAACCTGTCCATCGAGAGTCGCGTCGCCGTAGCGCTGGTAGACGGGCGTGTCCACGATCTGATCCCGCTCGTAGAACCCCCGGTGCAGCATCCCCCAGACCGCACCGAACGCGGCCAGCGCGATCAGGGCGACTCCGAGCGCCTGCCGCCGCTCAGCCGGTGGCGACCAGCGCTCTGGTGTCGTGCTCACGGCGGGCAGGGACCTCGACCGGCGCAGGCTCGCGCTCGGCTGTCAGGACGACGAAGGCGACGAAGGGGAAGAACCAGGGCAGGTAGAGGTAGAACCAGTGGGTCAGCACGAGCTCGAAGCCGATCAGCAGCGCCGCAGTCAGCGCCGCCAGCTGCCGAACCGTCTTGCGGCGCGGGAAGAAGTAGGCCGCCACTGCTCCGAGCACGAGCAGGACCTGGAGCCCGCGCTGGAGGAGCTGCAGGTCGGGCAGGCCGGCGCGGTACTGCTTCCAGTCCCAGATCGAGAAGGGCGAGTCGCGGCCGATCTGCCAGCTAACGGTGCGGTCGTAGAAGAGGCGGATCGCGTGCAGCGGGTTCGGCTCGAGCGCCAGCACCGAGAACGCCGCGACGGTCGCGAGCAGGAAGGCCGCCACGAAGACGAGCTTCTCGCGCAGCCGCCCGCGCGAGTCCGGATAGGAGGCCCAGAGAGGCGCGACGAGCAGCGGGGCGAACTTCGTCCAGCCGGCGAGGGCCGTAAAAGCCCCCCGCGCGATCGGCGAGGTCACAAGCCAGAACCCCCAGATCAGGAAGAGCGCCGGCAGCGCGTCGTTCGTGTTCGAGCTGGAGACGTACTGCGTGAACGGCCACGCCATCCAGGCGAACGCGAGCGTCACCGCGAGCCGGTTGCCGCCGAACCGGCGGCCGACGAGCGCCAGGCCCACGGCGCAGAGGACGTCGAAGACGACCGAAGCGAAATGGGCGGCGGGCAGGTCGTCCCACTTGCCGGTCCAGCCGAAGATCCAGTAGCCGGGAAGGTAGGCCTCGTAGGCCACCGGGCCGTAGGTGTCGCCCTGCGGGTTGGCCGACTCGCAGCGCCCGTTCGTCTGGACCCGCTCGCGGATCTCGCCGTCGGTGTCTGCGGGACCGCAGGCCTTCAGCTTCTCCTCGACCGGAAAGTGGCCGTAGGGAGCCTGGCCGTGGGAGATCCGATCTGCTCCGACGACGCCGGAGTAGCCGACGTCGATCACGTTCGAGTCCTCGACGTTCAGGCCGATGCGAAAGCCGGCCAGGAAGACCGTTGCGGCGGCGAGCAGCCAGATCGGCCAGACGGGGCGGACGGCAGGCTCCGAGCGTTTCCGGGCCCCGTTCCAGACCATCCGTCCCAGCAGATACGCGAGCGGCGGGTAGACGAGCGGGACGCTCGTGAAGACGTGGCCCTTGTTGAAGTACCAGAGCGAGACGCTGAACGAGACGAGGGCCAGGAGGTCGAGGTTGCGAGCGGAGAGCGGCCGGCGGAAGTCGAGCAAGCCGAGCAAGAAGACAGCGCAGAGCCCGAGCCAGACCCTGCCGCTGTTGATCTCCCGCCCCCCGAACGCCCCGTCGTACCCGCGGGCCATCTTCCAGGCGACCTGCGGGCCCGTCCAGGCTTCCGTAACGGAGTTGGTCGTATCGTCGACGCGCCCCGTGGCAACCTCGCCGACCGTGTCGATCGAGGTCCAGACCTTGATCGTCCAGCCGCCGTTCTTGAACGTCGCCTCGGTCGTGCGCGTCTTTTGCGGATAGTGCTTCAGCCAGTCGGCGATCTTCGGGTTCGCGAGGAAGATCGCCGTCGCGCGTTTCTTCGTCAGTCGCGGCCCGGGGGCGCCGGCAGCGGAAGGCGCCAGCAGCAACGCGCAGAGGGCCGCGACGGCGAGCCGACGCATAGTTTTCAGGCTAGCGCCTGAAGCTCCAGAGCTTGTTCCCGACGAAGTTGAGCGGCGTGACGAGGACGATCGCGATCGCCTGGGCCAGCACCTTGTCGACCCCGAGCAGGATCAGCAGGCTGAGGATGCCGAGGTTCGCGGCGTAGGCGACCACCGCGACGGCGAGGAAGCGGAGGCCCTGGAAAGCGACGTGCCCTCGCTGGTCACGGAACGTCCAGAGCCGGTTCCAGAGGTAGTTGTTCGTGACCGCGACGAGGAACGACACCGTGGCGGCGAGCGCGTAGTGCCAGCCCGCGCCGCGCAGCAGCGCCGTGTAGACCGCGAGGTTGACGACGTAGCCCGTGGCGCCGACGGTCGAGAACTTCGCGAGCTGCATCCAGTTCGCGGGATGGCGCAGCGCACGGCCGGCCCGGTTGCGTGCGTGCGCGACGGCGGATCGTGAAGACACGGCGGACGGCACGGCGGGCGAGCGTATCAGCGCCCCTCTCGCCCCCGGCCCGCTACTCGCCGAAGCCCTCGGCGCCGACGAGCGGGACGAAGCGGCACGGCACCGAGTGCACCACGGCAGGCCCTTCGGGGCTCCGAACCGCCACTTCGAGCCGCTGCCCGCGGGAGGTTCCGACCGGCACGACGAGCCTTCCGCGCGGCTTCAGCTGCCGGTAGAGAGTCTCCGGAAAGCCGGGGGCGGCGGCGGCGACGGCGATCGCGTCGAACGGCGCTTGCCCGGGCAAGCCGAGAGTTCCATCGCCCACGTGAACGTGCACGTTGGTGTAGCCCGCATCCTCGAGGCGCCGGCGGGCCGCCTCCGCCAGCGGTTCGAGCCGCTCGATCGTGTGCACCTCCGGCGCGAGCTCTGCGAGAACGGCGGCCTGGTAGCCGGAGCCGGTCCCTACGTCGAGGACACGCTCGTCCCCCCGCAGCTTCAGCGCCTCGCAGATCCGGGCGACCATGTACGGCTGGGAAATCGTCTGGCCCCCGCCGATCGGGAGTGCCGCGTCGTCGTAGGCGCGCCCACGGTCCGCGTCGTCCACGAACAGCTCGCGCGGCACGGCTTCCATCGCCCTCAGGACGCGCTCGTCGACGATGTCCCGACCGCGGAGCTGCGCGGCGACCATCGCGCGCCGCTGCTCGGACCGATCGGCGTCAGGCGGCATGCGCTAACCGGCGGCTGTACGCCGGCGGCTCGAGGCCGAAGTGCGCTAGCGCGAGCGGCGCGAGGTCGGTGATGCTCCGCGGCTCTCCGTCCACGCTCAGAGTCAGCAGGGGCACCTCGGAGTCCGCCGCCGCCAGCCCACCGTGACTGCCGCCGCCGAGATGTGTCCTACCGGCGAGATCGGCGAACTCGAAGCCGTCGGCGGCCGAGACGATGACCTCGCCGGCGTTGGGGTTGTGCAGGGCCGCCCAGACACGCTCGAGCGCGTCCGGGTGCGCGAGCAGGTCGCGGTCGCCGCTCGTCCGCCAGCCGTCCCCCTCCGGGGAGAAGCGGAGCTCCTCGCCCTCGCGGCGGGCCACCGCCTCCTCCCCCTCCAGAAACAAGGCCACGTCGGTCGCAGGATCGGTATCGAGGATTGCCGCCACCTCGCGTGGGTCTCGACTCGGGCCGTCCAGGTAGACCATGCCGGCGCGATTCGATGCGGTGACGAGCAGGTCGAGGCCGGCGAACCGCTTCTGGAGCGTTGCGGCGCGCTCGACGCGCGACTGGCCGTGGTCGGCACAGAGGATCACTGCGTATCGATCGAGGAACTCGTCAGGGCCGCCTGCGGCCTCGAGCAGCGCGCCGACGGCGGCGTCGCTTCGCGCGAGCGCCTCCTCTGCCGACTCCGGGCCGGCGACGTGGGAGGCGAAGTCGTAGTCCGGCAGGTAGTAGACGAGGAAGTCGAACCCGTCACGCGTCACCAGCCAACGGCCGACCGCGCCGGCGTAGGCGTCGATCGAGCCCGTCGAGCGCCCGAACACTGCAAGCGGCGCGCCGGTCACATCTGATTCGAACAGGTTGAAGAAGAAGAAGCGCTTCGGCCCGAAGGCCGGCCGGCCGACCCCGGGAACCGCCGGAGCATGGCGCACCCGGCCGCGGTAGCAGGTGAAGTTGATCGCGGCCGTCGTCAGGCCCACGTCCTCGAGCGCCTCGAAAACGGTGACGGCACCGCGGCCCAGGTGCTGCTCGTTCATGTTGAAGATCGCGTCCTGGATCGAGCGTCGCGTCCCGGCCGCCCGGATCGCCCCGAACGACGAGCCGTACTCGACGATTCGCCGCTCCTCGCGATGCCACCAGACCAGGTGCGGGATGCGGTGAACGTCCGGGTGCGAGCCGGTGGCGATCGACGAGAGACAGACGGGGGTCAAGGACGGGAACGTCGAGACGCCGCGCCGGTACTTGCCGTTCTCGGCGAGGAACCGCAGCGCGGGCGCCCGGTCGCCCTCGATCGCGCGCTCGAACGCATCGGGCGTGAGTCCGTCGATCACGATCAGGACGAGCTTCTTGAGCACGGGCTAATCCCGGGCGAGCGTGCGGAGCCCTGCATAGCGCTCGGGCGAACGGCGCCGCAGGCGCGCCGCCAGCGACGGAAGCGCCACCGCCTCGAGGTAACCGACCACGGGGATCAGAGCGAGGGCCGCGACGCCGAGCCCCGCCAGGCTGACGAGGATCCCGGTGCCGCCCGCCGTGCCGCCCCGACGCAGCGCGCCGCGCACGATCTGCACGCTGCCGAAGCCGCCGAGCACGCCGCCGAGCGCGCCGCCGAGCGCCTCGGTCCAGTCGTCGAGCGCGAAGCCGACGAGGATGCCGACGGCGGCGCCCAATGCAATCGTCGCAACCATGCCGACCCGCGAGCGGCTCAGCCAGCCGGCCGCTGCGAGGCCCGCCCCGGCGCCGATCCCGGCCGCGACTCCGATCCGGTACCACTCCCACATGCCGGCCAGTCTAGTCGCCCGGTTTTGACCGCCCGCAGGCGGGGAAAATGGTCGGCGTGGGCAGAGGGAAGCAACCGCTGCTCCTCTTCTTCTCGTCGAGCCGATCCGGGCCGTGCCGCCGAATGGAGAGCGTGCTCGCCCAGGTCGGCCGGAAGCAACGGCAGCGGCTCAGGATCGTCCGCGTGGACGTCGGCGAGCGCGAGGACGTCGCGTCTCACTTTCAGGTGACTTCGGTTCCGACGCTCGTCCTCGTCCGGGACAACAGGGTCGTCGCCCGGCTCGAGGGCCGCTCGAGCGCGACGCGGATCGAGGCGTTGCTCGACGCACATCTCGCAGACGCCGCGGTTCCCGCGTAGAGCTCGCAAACCGAACGCGGCCCGGCTGCGAACTACCGCTCGCAACGACGGTGGGAGGGGGAGGCCTAGGGCTTCTCCGCTCAGGGGCCCGGCGGCGTCTGCGGGCTGCCGGGCTCCGCTTCTCAGGCGGGCTGTTCGAGCCGCCGGATCACCGCGAGGCCGAACTCGGCCGCCCGGGCGCCGTCGACCACCCTGTGGTCGAAGCTGACGGCGATCGTCCCGGTCGGGCGCACGGCGACCTCTCCGTCCCTGACCACGGGACGCTCGGCGACGCGGCCGACGCTGAGGATCGCCACCTCCGGGTGGTTGACGATCGGTGTCTGGAACAGCCCGGCGAGCTTGCCCGCGCTCGTGACCGTGAACGTCGAGCCGCGCAGCTCCTCCGGCTTCAGCTTGCCCGCGCGCGCCGCCTCGGCGAGGCGCTCGAGGTCCTGCCCCAGCTCGTCGACCGACCGCGCGCCGCACTCCCGGACGACGGGCACGACGAGCCCCTGGTCCGTCTGCACCGCGACGCCGATGTCGTAACGGTCGAGGTACACGATCTCGTCGCCCTCGAGCCTGGCGTTCAGCTCGGGAAACTCCGGCAGCGTCGCAGCGACGGCCTTCAGGACGGTCGGCACGAGCCGCTTGAGGTCGACGCCTCCGAAGTCGCATTCCTCGACCCAGGTCACCGCGGGCACCTCCGCGTGTGCCCGGGACATGTGCTCCGCGATCAGCCGCCGAACCCCGCGCAACGGCTCCCGGCGCCCCTCCGGGGCGTGTCCCGGGGTCAGACCCGGAGCCGCGGCCGCGGCTCGCACGTCCTCTTCGGTCACCCGGCCCTGCGGCCCGCTGCCTGCGACGGTTTCGAGCTCGACGTCGAGTTCCTGGGCGAGCCGCCGCACGAGCGGCGTCGCCCGCACGCGGCCGGCCGGGGCGTGTCCCGGGGTCAGACCCCGGGACACGCCCGGAGTCGCCTCGGCCGCTTCTTGCTGCGGCGCCTCCTCGGCCCGCGGCTGCCTTTCGTCGGCGGGCGCGGCGCCGTCCTCGCCGATCACGACCAGGACCGTGCCGACCGGGACGGTCTGGCCCTCGTCGACGAGGATTCGTGCGACCTTCCCTGCGGCCGGCGACGGGATCTCGACGGTCGTCTTGTCAGTCTGGATCTCGACCAGCGGTTCGTCCTCGGCAACGTCCTGGCCCTCGCTGACGAGCCAGCGCGCGATCTCGCCCTCGGTCAATCCCTCGCCGAGGTCGGGCAGCTTGAACTCGTACGCCATGCGCGCCGGAATCTACCGAGGCGTCCCGACCCAGGCGTCGGCCGGGACGAGGAGCACCCGGAGGCCGCCTTCGACGCGCCAGAGCGAGACCGCCTGCTCGCTGCCCGCGAGCTCCGGCGCCACCTCACGCGGGACGTACCCGGCCTGGAGCGAGCGGGCCTCGTTCCAGATCCCGACCGCGTTCGGATCGTGCTCGTTCTCCGGCTCGGGGACGAGCGCGAGTCGGCGCCCCGGGTCGAACGAGGCATCGTCGACGTTCCCGGGCCGGAACGTGACGCCGGCGACCGCGACGACCCGCAGCCGCGGGTCTTCCCACCGAACCTGCTCGCCGCTCGCGGCGTCGCGCAGGTGGTAGCCGCCGGCGCCGCGCTCGAGCCAGAGCCGAAGCCGCTCAGCCACGCCGCCTCACGCGCCGTGGCCGTTCCGGCCACGGCGCGGGGACTGTCCCCACGAACTGGCGCGCGGCGACATGGCCACTGTCACGAAAGTGTGACTCTTCGTCCACAGCGCCCTCGGTGGTTCGCGGTTTCTGCGACGGTGGCGGGCAAGCCAGGCGCTCGGCGCTGTCCGCTTTGGACAGACTGGGCGTCCCTTCGCCCCTGCGCGAAAACCGGGCTCGGGCGTCAGAACTCGAGCGTCTTCCGCACTGCCGCCGCGACGCGCTCGGTCGACGGCATGTACGCGTCCTCGATCTGCCAGTACGGGTACGGAACGTCGTAGCCGGTGACACGGATCACGGGCGCGCGCAGGTCCAGCATCGCCTTCTCAGCCAGGATCGCGGCCAGCTCGGCACCGTAACCTGCGGTTCGCGGCGCCTCCTGCACGATGACGACGCGGCCCGTCTTCGCGGCCGTGGCGAGCAGCGCCTCCTCGTCGAGCGGCTTCAGCGTGCGGATGTCGAGCACCTCCACGGACGCCTCGCCGGCGAGCATGTCCGCCGCCTGCTCGGCGAGCGGCACCATCGACCCGTACGCGACGATCGTGGCGTCCTCGCCCTCGCGCGCCAGCCGCGCCTCCCCGAGCGGAACGACGTGCTCGCCCTCCGGCACCTCGCCGCGCATCGTCCGGTAGTGGAGCTTCGGCTCGAGCACGATCACAGGATCCGGATCGCGGATCGCCGACGCGAGCAGGCCCTTCGCGTCCGCGGGCGTCGACGGGATCGCGACCTTCACCCCGGGCGTGTGCGCGTAGTACGCCTCCGGCGAGTCGTCGTGCAGCTCCGGGGCCCGGACGCCGCCGCCGTACGGCATCCGCACGACGAGCGGAAACTCCATCGCCCCGCGCGTTCGCCACCGGTACCGCCCCACGTGCGTGATCAGCTGGTCGAGACACGGGTACGAAAACGCGTCGTACTGCATCTCGCAGACGGGTCTCCAGCCCGCCATGCACAGCCCGACGGCGCTGCCGAGGATCCCCGCCTCGGCGAGCGGGGTGTCGACGCAGCGATCCGCCCCGAACCTTTCCCGTAGCCCCGCGGTCGCGCGGAACACGCCGCCCGCGCGGCCGACGTCCTCGCCGAGCACCATCACCGAGTCGTCGCGCGCGAGCTCGACGTGGAAGGCCTCGTTGATCGCCTCGACGATCGACCGCTCGCTCATGCGGTCCCCCCACGCTCGAGGAGCTCCCGCAGCTCGGCGAGGTCGCTCGCGAACGACGCCGGTGGCTCCGCGTAGGCGTGCGCGAACAGCAGCTCGACGTCCGCCTCCGCCTCCTGCTCGGCCTCCTTGATCCCGGCCCGCATGGCCTCGGCCGCCTCTGCCCGGGTCGATTCCGCCAGTTCGTCGTTGAGGACACCCTGACGCCGCAGGTACGCCTCGTAGCGGCCGAGGCACTCGCGCTGCTTCTCCTCCTCGACGCGCTCGAGATCGATGTAGGCGGCGGGATCGTCCGCCGTCGCGTGCGGCGCCGCGCGGTACGAGACCGCCTCGATGAACGAGGGGCCGTCGCCGGCCCGCGCCCGCGCGACGGCGTCGCGCGTCGCCTCGAACACGGCGAGCACGTCGCACCCGTCGACGCGCACGCCCGGCATCCCGTAGCCGGCCGCCTTGTCGGCGAGCGTCTCGGCAGCGGTCTGCGCCGAGAGGGGCGTCGAGATCGCCCATTGGTTGTTGTTGCAGAAGAGGACGAGGGGCGCCTTCATCACGGCAGCGAAGTTCGCACCCTCGTGGAACGCGCCCTCCGACGTCGCGCCGTCGCCGAAGAACGCGATGGCGCAGGCGGGCTCGCCCCGCAGCTTCTTCCCCCACGCGAGCCCCGCGGCGTGCGGGACGTGCGTGCCGATCGGGACGCAGATCGACGCGACGTTGAAGTCGAGCGGGTTCCACCAGCCCGCCGGGTGGCCGCGCCACCACGAGAGAACCGTCGAGACCGGCATGCCGCGGAGCAGGCCGATCGCCGACTCCCGGTAGCTCGGAAAGATCCAATCGTCACGGTCGAGCGCATGCACGGCGCCGGCCTGCATCGCCTCGTGGTTCCAGAAGATCGCGTAGGTGCCGATCCGGCCCTGCCGGTGGTAGACCACCGAGCGTTCGTCGTACGTCCGCAGCAGCACCATCGAGCGATACAGCTCGAGCAGGTCACGCTCCTCGAGACCCTCGACCTCGCCGTCCGGAACGCTCTCGCCGTCGCCGATCACGCGCCGGAGGTCGCGCTCGGCAGGAAGAACCTGCGCCATCGCGCCGCGAATCTACCGCAAGCCCCAGACCCGGACGCTCCCGTCTCCGTCGCCCGAGGCGACTCGTTTCCCGTCGGGCGACCATGCGACGGCCCACACCTCCTGCCGGCCCGCCCGCAGCGTCCGCACCTCCCTGCCTTTGTCCGCGTCCCAGATGCGGAAGGTGCCGTCGGCACCGCTGGACACGATCAACCTCCCGCTCGGCGACCAGGCGAGGCCACGCGTCCACCCCTCGTGCCCGCGAAGCCTGCGGACGATGTTTCGGCCGGCGACGTCCCAGATCCGCACGACGCCGTCCTGGTTCGCCGCCGCGAGACGATCGTCGTCCGGGGACCAGGCGAGGCCGTTCACGTCGGCCCCTTCGGGCTCGCCGAACCGGCTCGTCGAGCGAGCGTCCCGGACGACGATCGTCGAATCGATGCTCCCGGAGGCGAGCCGTTCGCCCTCGTGAGACCAGGCCACGGCGATGACCTCGGCCGTGTGGCTCTTCGAGCTTCGATCGGTGCCGGCGCCGAGCACGCGGACGCTCCCGTCCGCATAGCCGACGGCGAGATCGTCCTCTGCGGACCAGGAGACGGAGAACGCCGGCCCGCTGTGCGCGCCGCCGACGACCCCGCCCGGCAGGCGTCGAACCTTGCCGTCGTCCGTGGCCGCCGCAAGCGCCTCGCCCTCGCGGCGCCAGGCGACGCCCCACACCTGGCTGCCCGTGCGAAAGCGGCGCACGACGCGGCCGTTGCGGGCGTCGAAGACGATGACGCCCTGGGGCGCACCCGCGGCGATCCGCTCGCCGCTTGGGGACCACGCGAGAGTCAGTACCTGCCCGCCGGCCCGAGCGTGCACGAGCTCGACGAGCCGCTTCGCGTCTCCGGTTCCGAGCCCGGCTGATCCGCCGCAACCCGCGAGCGCCAGCGTCGCGCAGGCCGCAGCGGCGATCTTCAACGGGCGGCGTCGCGGGCGAGCGTGAACAGGAGCAGCAACAGGCCGACCGCGGCCGCGACCCCAACCGCCTCGAGCACCAGCCCGCCGCCGGCGTTCAGACCGAGGGCCGCGAGCAGCAGCGACGCGAGGACGAGCGCCCCTACGGCCCGAAGCACGATCCCGGCGAGCCGCCGAGCGACGAGCTCGCCCTCATCGGCGACGGTCGCCTGCTCGAGCGACGCGAACGCGAGCTCCGCCGCGGCGAGGATCGCCGCCGTGACGAAGATCGTGCTTCCGGGAGAGTCGGGCCCGCGCGTCCACGCCGACACGGCCCAGCAAGCCCCGAGCCCGGCGAGCCCGGCGGTGACCGCGGCGGGAAGCCCGGCGACCAGCCCCGCGGCGAGCACGACGATCGCGGCCGCCGCGAACGCGCCGATCACACCCGAGAGGCGAGCGGCCTCCGCCAGCGAGAACACCCCGACCGCGGCCCCGAGCAGGACGGAGCCTGCAGCCAGGCCTAGACGACCGCGCGCGCGTGCCTTCGGAATGCGCTCACCCCCTCGAGCACAGCGGTCAGCGGCTCGCCGTCGCGCCACTCGACGACCGGCGCGCCTGCGCGCTCGTACTCGAGACGGCGGGCTTCACGCCGCAGCTGCCAGAGTTGGAACGCCAGCTCCCCTGACTCGCCCCGCGGGGCAACGGCGAAGGGCAGGGGCGAGACCTCCACGATCACGAGGTCGAACCCTCGCGCGCGGAGGTCGAGCAGGGCGCCGACGGCACGGTCGTCCAGCAGAGGGGTGAGCGCGATGATGAGGGCCTTCGGCGGCAGCGTCCGCCGTGGCAGCACGTCGATCTCCTTCCACGCGTAGCTGAGCGTGACCTCCGTGTTCAGGAGCGCCTCGACGATCCGGTAGAGCTGCACCTGGCCGGTCCCGGGCTGCAGCCAGTTCAGCACCCCGCCGAAGTTCACGAGCCCGACCCTGTCCTTGAGCGCGAGGTAGCGCTCCGTCAGCGAGGCCGCAGCGCGGATCGCCTGGTCGAGCGTGCCCGAGCGGCCTTTCCTCGCCTCGGCGAAGCTGTCGAGGAAGACGATCACGTCGGCGTTCCGCTCCGCGTAGAGCTCGCTCACCCACAGCTCACCGCGCCGCGCGCTGGCGCGCCAGTTGATGCGCCGGATCCGATCTCCGGTGACGAACGGCCGCAGGTCCGCGAACTCGAGCCCTTCTCCTTTCTGCCGCGCGACGCGATTACCGGCGAACACCTGGGTCTCGAGCGGGCGGACGAGCTCGCGCAACGCTTCGGGCCGGGGGTACACGCGCAGCGGCAGCCTCTGTTCGACGGCCCGCTCCCACGTCGTCAGGCCGGCTGCATCTCGGGCCCGAAGATGCACGTCGCGAATCGTGAAACCACCCCAGCGCGCGCACCGGAGCCGCAGCTCGAGCCGTCGCTCCTCGCCCGTCTCGAGCCGGATCGCGATCGGATTCCTGCCGGCGACGACCTCGAGCCACGGCGGCACGTCGACGAGCAGCTCCAGCCGCGAGGCGGCGTCCCGCGCGTAGAGCTCGATCCCGAGCGTGACCTCCTCGTCCTCCAGCACGCGATCACGGTCGAGCTCGAGCGAGACCCGGACGTCGGGTGGCCGGGCGATCGCCATCGCGACGGCGAGGATGAGGCCGAAAGGCGCCGCGAGCACCGCGAGCTCGGGACGTGCGAAGACGAGCGCACCCAGCAGCCCCAGGGCCGTCAGCGCGACGTAGGCTCCGAGCTTCGGCGTCGAGCGTCGCGTCACTCGGGGAGCCGGAGCGCCTCCTCCGCCGACGGCGTCGGGACCTGCTCGAGCGTCTCCCGAACGATCTCGTCCGCGCTGATGCGCTGCACCCAGAGCTCCGGCTTCAGGGTCAGCCTGTGGGCGAGGGCCGGCACGGCGACCTCCTTCACATCGTCGGGCGTGGCGAAGTCGCGTCCGTGAAGCGCGGCCCGGCAGCGCGCGAGCTTCAGGAGCGCGAGGGCCCCGCGAGGGCTCGCGCCGACCTGGAGCCGCTGGCTCGCACGCGTCGCCCCGACCAGGTCGACGATGTAGCGGCCGAGGCTCTCGCCGACGTGCACGTCCTCGACGGCCTGCTGCATCTCGAGCAGCCCCTCGCGATCGACGACCGCGGACAGCTCGACCTCGTCCGTGCCGCGGTCGAGCCGGCGCTCCAGGATCTGCCACTCGTCGTCGCGCTCCGGGTAGCCGACGCGCAGGCGCAGCAGGAACCGGTCGAGCTGGGCTTCGGGCAGGGGGTACGTGCCCTCGTACTCGATCGGGTTCTGGGTCGCGAGCACGAGGAACGGGCGCTCGAGCTGGTGCGTTCGTCCGTCGATCGTGACCTGGTGCTCCTGCATGCCCTCCAGCAGGGCGGCCTGGGTCTTCGGCGGCGCGCGATTGATCTCGTCGGCGAGGAGCAGGTTCGTGAAGATCGGGCCGGGACGGAACTCGAAGTCGGAGGTGCGCTGGTCGAAGATCGATGAGCCGGTCACGTCCCCGGGCATCAAATCCGGTGTGAACTGGACTCGAGTGAACCGCATCGACGTGACCCGGGCAAAAGAGCGGGCTATGAGCGTCTTCGCGAGCCCAGGGAAGTCCTCGATCAGAACGTGGCCGTCGGCGAGCACGCCGAGCAGGACAAGCTCGAGAGCGTCGCGCTTGCCGACGATTGCCCGCTCGAGCTCGGCGAGGATCCGCTCGGCCGAGCTGGCAACGCGCTCGAGGCTCACAGGCGCTCCAGGGCGAGGACGAGCCGAGCCGTGTCGGCGAGCGGGAGCCCCGGGCCCGAGCGGAGCTCCAGCTCGCGTCCCGGACGCACGACCTCCCAGAGCTCGTCGCCGACGAGCGCCCGGGCCCGCTCGGGCTCGCGGTCGAGCTCGACCCCATGGTGGGCGTACAGCCGCTCGGACGTCAGGTCGCGAAGCAGCGGGCGGAGCCGGTGGTGGACGTCGAACGCGCTCGAGGCCGCGAGGACGAGTACCCGGTCCATCCGCTCCAGCTCTGCGATCGGCTCCGGCCTCGGCGGTTTCTCGGCAGAACGCTCGAAGACGGAAGGCGCCTCCCACTTGCCCGGTTCGAGGGCCCGCAGGGCGCCGAGGATCGCGCCGATCGCCAGTGCCCCGAGCACGAGCTCGTAGGCGGCCACGAGCGGCTCGCGGCGATCGGGGAACGCGAGCAGGAGGGCCAGCAGGAGCAGGCTCGCAAAAAAAGCACCGCTGCCGACTCGGACGACGATCGATCTCATGCGGCCTGCTCGGCCTCGGCTGCGGCCAGCTCCGACTGGAGCTCCTCGACCGCAGCGATCGCATCGTCCTTCATCGACGGGTCGATCTCGTGCGTGCTGAACCGGGCCCGCTCGAACAGCGCCGTCAGCCGCTCGGCGCCGCGGCCGCCGTGAGTCAGGTCCGACAACACACGGGCCAGGTACTCGTGCGGCGCCTCGAAGCGCCGCCTCGGGATGCCGTGTCCGGCCAGCACGCGCTCCATCCTCGCGTAAGCGGCGATGACCGCGCGGCGCGGATCCGTCTCCTCGCGCAGGTCGTCGAGGGTCTCGTCGAGCGCCTCGACCAGCTCGTCGGTGACGAGCGCCTCGCTCGGCAGACGTCGCTTCCGGCGCCGCTCGGCCGCGTACAGCGCCGCGAACCCTGCACCCGCGGCGCCGAGAACGACGAGGAAAGGGACGATCTGGAACCGGGGATCGTGATGCCTTCGGCTCGACGCCGGGGGCGTTGCCCCAGCCCCCTGCGGGTTGGTCGCCGTCGCGGTCGAGGCCGACGCCGGCGGATGGAGGCGCGAGAAGTCGAACCGCCAGTGGAACCGCTCGGACATCAGCATCACCAGCCCGAGCAGGGTGAGCGCGAGGACGACCGCGGGGAAGGTGCGCCGCCGCCGGCGCACGGGCGTCGGCAACGGATTTCGCCGCAGCTCGACCCCCGCCCAGATCACGCCGGCGATCAGCGCCACCGCACCGATGGCGTAGACGGCCAGGAGGACCGTGACCATCGTGTCGACCGCGTACGGCGATGCCTCGTCCGAGCCGGAGTCGCCGAGGCGATAGCCGCCGGCCGCGACGACGACCAGCCCGAGCAGGACGAGAGCCGCCGCCGCGAGCAGCAGCGCCCGCACGAGCCGCCCCAGCGGGCGTTCCGTCCCCACGCCCGGTCCGACGCCCCGCGCCACCGTTGGTTAGTCCGGGGCGAGGAGCGAGATGGCGTCGCGCTCGGCCTCGAAGACCGCTTCGCCGACGTCGCCGAGATCCTCCCCGTCCACCTGCAGGGCGAGCGGCCGGTCGCAGCGCACCACGATCCGGTCGAGGTCGTGGCCGTAGAGGACGTCGTCGGCGTGTTGCTGCCCGCTGCCGCGAAAGGCGTACGCGAGGAGTCGCGGAACCGTCCTCGCGCTCACGCGTTCCGGCGCCACGAAGTCGAGGCCGAGCTCGAAACGGGCCTCCGGCGCGACGCGCAGGGGGCGCCCGCCCGCGTACGAGTAGGGATCGGTGTTCGCGACGAGCGCGAACGCGGCGCGGCCGAACCCTTCGACGTCGAGCGCCGGCTCGTAGCGCGCCCGCCGGCCGGCCAGCAGCTTCACGGCCTCCCAGGTGAACGCGACGTCGCCCGGGCGCCGGCCGTCGTTCGACCGCCCGAGCGCATCGACTCGCCGAACGAGCTCGGCGTCGAACCCGAGCCCAGCCGCGAACGCGAATCGGCGTCCGTTCACCCGACCGAGCGTGACCCGGCGCGGCCGGGCCTCCAGCAGTGCCCGGGCGGCCGCGACGGGGTCGATCGGCAGACCGAGCGCCCTCGCGACGACGTTCGTCCGGCCGCCGGGCACGACGCCGACGGGGTGGTCGCCGATGCCGTTGAGCACCTCGTTCAACAGCCCGTCTCCTCCGTAGACGAAGACGCAATCGACGTCGTCCGCGTCTCGCGCGAGCTCGGTCGCGTGCCGGGGGCTCTCGGTCAGGGTGACGGCGAGCTCGAACGACCGGCGAAGCTCCGCCTCGACCGACGCGAGCCGGTCGCTGGTGACCGCGCTCGCAAACGGGTTGACGATCAGCGCAGCGGGCTTCATGCCACCGAGCATGCCACGGCTTGAATTCGGGCTCAGCCGGGCCCGCGCGGCGTGGCGTAGCCGCGCATCCCGTCGACGAGCAGCGCGTAGAACCGATCGGCGAGCGCGTCGGTGTCGCCGCCCGCGCGCAGCCAAGTGTAGGCCCAGTTCACCGCCGACAGCACGAGCAGCGCCGCGGTAGCGTCGTCGAGATCGGTCCGCAGCTCGCCGAGGTCCCGCCCTTCGCGGAAGTACGCGCGGATCCTGTCCTCGTAGCGCCGGCGCTCGGCGACGATCTCCTCGCGCCGCTCGCCGTCCAGGTAGCGCCACTCCTGCACGAACACCGTTGCCACGTCCAGCTGCTCCGCGACGAGCCGGAGGTGCGAGCGGAGCGCAAGCCGGATCTTCTCGGTCGGGGGCAGCTCGTCCGGAATCGCGTCGAGGCCGCCGTGGAAGGCGCGGGCACCCTCGGCCATCGTCTCGTAGAGGAGGTCCTGCTTCGAGGAGATGTGCGCATACAGGGAGCCTTTCTGGACGCCCATCGCCTCGGCGAGATCGCCGATCGAGGTGCCGTGGTAGCCCTTCCGGGCGAAGAGGCGGGCCGCCTGCCGCGTCAGCTCGTTTCGGCGCGTGCTCACCTGCGCTAGCCTAACGATCGTTAGGGTCGAGCAAAGGAGCGCTGTGGAGCCTCGCGAGCAGGAATTCCTCGAGTACGTCCAAGGCGGCGGCCAGGTCGAGACCGACGACTGGATGCCGGACGAGTACCGCGCCCGGCTGATCAAGTTCATCGAGATGCACGGCAACTCGGAGCTGATGGGCGTCCTGCCCGAGCGCGAGTGGATCCTCCGCGCGCCGACCCTGCAGAGGAAGCTCGCACTGACGGCGAAGGTGCAGGACGAGGTCGGCCATTCCCAGCTGATCTACCGGGTGGTCGAGGACCTCGGCAAGCCGCGCGAAACGTGCCTCGCCGACCTGATCTCGGGCAAGTCCAAGTTCCACAACGTCTTTCATTACCCGACGAGGACGTGGGGTGACGTCGGCGTGATCGCCTGGCTCGTCGATGCGGCCGCGATCATCAGCCAGAAGGCGCTCCTCAAGTGCTCCTACGCGCCGTACGCGCGGATCATGAAGAAGATCTGCTGGGAGGAGTCGTTCCACATCCTGCACGGCCGCGACGTGATCCTGACGATGATGCTCGGCACCGACGAGCAGCGCGGGCTCGTCCAGGAGGCGTTGAACCGCTGGTGGGGGCCGCTGATGCAATTCCACGGCAACCCCATCGCGCGCGAAGAGGATCCGATGTACGTCTGGCGGATCAAGAGCCAGGGGAACGAGGAGGCGCGCCAGCAGTTCCTCGACGGCTACGTGCCGCAGATCTGGGAGCTCGGTCTGACCGTCCCCGACCCGAACCTGCGCAAGCGCGACGACGGGGTCTGGGAGTACACCGAGCCTGACTGGGCGGAGCTCAAGCACGTCGTCACCGGGCATGGCCCGAAGACAGCGGAGCGACTCGAGCTACGCCGCACGACGCGCGAGGAGACGGAGTGGGTTCGCCGCGCCCTCCTCGCCGAAGCCGCGTGATCTACGAGGTCTTCCGGCAGGAGCGGAAGGGGCAGGCCTTCGCGCACGCGGGCTCGATCGAGGCACCGGACGCCGTGTTCGCGGACGCCTACGCGCGCGAACAGTACGGCCGTCGCGGCGAGTCGGCGGCGCTGTGGGTGGTGCCGCGAGACGCCGTCCACGAGATCGAAAACTTCGCCGACGAGCTGCAGAAGAACTACCACCGCGTCGACGGTTATCCGCTCAAGGAAAAGCTGGGAAAGGCCCGTGAACTAGCCGCGGAAGGTGCTAACGCACTTTCCACGGATGCTGGTTAGTACATCGCTTCGCTTGTAGGCATGACGGAGCAGGTTCAGAAAATCCTCGAGATCGCCGACGACGAGCTGATCGTCGGCTGGCGCAACTCCGAGTGGACCGGGATCGCGCCGCTGCTCGAGGAGGACGTCGCCTTCTCGTCGATCGCCCAGAACGAGATCGGTCACGCCCGCGCGCTCTACGAGCTGGCGGCGCGCGAGCTCGGGACGACCGCCGACGAGCTGGCGTTCGACCGCGACCCCGGGGAGTACCGCTGCTCACGGCTCGTCCAGTTGCGGCTCGTGCCGGACTGGGCCCGGACGATCGCACGCCACTGCCTCTACGAGGCTGCCGACAAGGAGCGAATCGGCGTACTGAAGGAATCGGACGATCCGGACGTCGCGGGGCTCGCGGCGAAGATCGACCGCGAGGAGGCGTACCACCGCATGCATGCGGAAATGTGGTCCGACCGTCTGGCCGGCGAGCCGCGGTTCACCGCCGGGCTGGAGGAGCTGCGGCCGTTGCTGGAGGTCCGCGACGAGCACGTGGCCGAGTTCGCGGACCTGTGGGAGGAGATGACGATGGTGCGGCGATCCGTCGCGGGGGCGACGTGGTAACGGAAGCCCAGGTCTGGGACGTGCTGGCCGAGATCCCGGATCCCGAGATCCCGGTCGTCTCCCTCGTCGACCTCGGCGTGATCCGGTCCGTGGATGTGTCCCGTGAGCACGTCCGGGTGGAGTTCACGCCGACATTCCTCGGCTGCCCTGCGCTCGAGGTGATGCGCGATGCGATGGCCGACAGGATCAGCGCGCTCGGCGCAGAGGCGGAGGTTCGGGTCGTGACCGACGACTCGTGGTCGACCGACCGGATCACGCCCGCCGGGCGCGAGAAGCTACGGGCGAGCGGCTTCGCGCCGCCCGCCCCGCGCACCGAGGCTGCGCCGGCGCTCGTGCAGCTCCAGTCGAACGCGTTTCGCTGCCCCTACTGCGGCTCGCGCGACACCGCGCTCGAGAACATTTTCGGCCCGACCCCCTGCCGATCGGTTCGCTACTGCCGCAGCTGCCGGCAGCCGTTCGAGCAGTTCAAGACGATCTAGGTTGTCTCTCGGCTACTCGTTGATCGAGATGTTGAAGCTCGGGTACCGGCCCGTCAGCAGGAACACGTACCCGAACGTCTGCTGCTCGTAGCGGAGCGCGAAGGCCGCGAAGTTCCGCATCCCTTCCGGCACCCGCCCCAGGATCAGCGCCACCACCCAGCTGAAGATCGCGAGCACCTCGGTGAGGTGGCGCATGATCTGCGAGATGATGTAGGCCGGGATCGCGAGGATCAGGCGGAAGAAGACGGTCCAACGGTTCTGCGGCTGGGGCGGGTCGACCTCGAGGTCGATCGGATAGCCCGGATGGCCGCCGAAGCCGGGAAACGGGTCGGCGACCAGGAACAGGTAGGCCGAGACGTGCGTCATGTAGCGCAGGTACGTGGCGAGGAAGTTGTGAAGTCCTTCCGGCGACTCGCCCTTGACGAGCGTGGCGAACCAGTTCCCGATCCACGCCAGCCACGCGACGATGCCCCACAGGACGAGCCAGATGAGGTGTGGGATCGCGAGGAGTAGCCGGAAGAAGACGGTCAGCCGGTTCCGCTGCAGGTCGTCGTTGACGACCAGCCGGATCGGATGATGGTGCTGGGGCTGCTGCTGCGCTGGGGCCTGCGGTTGTTCTTCCATGGGCGCTGATCCTAAACGGCATGGTCAGCGGCCCTTGAATTCGGCGTCGCGCTTCTCGAGGAACGCGTTGACGCCCTCGCGGAAATCCTCCGTCTTCGTCGCGGCCGCCTGGAGCTGCGCCTCCCACTCGAGCTGATCCTCGAGCGTGGCCGTCGGGGCATGGTCGAAGAGCCGCTTCGTCATCCCGATCGCGCGGGTCGGGAGCGCCGCCAGCTCCTCGGCGAGCCCGGCCGCCCGGGGTGCGAGTCCCCCGGGCTCGACGACCTCGGAGACGATTCCCCAGGCGTGGGCCTCGGCGGCGGCGAGCCGGCGGCCCGAGCCGTACCACTCGAACGCACGCGCCGGACCGAGGAGCCGCGTGACGAAGAACGTCCCGCCGGAGTCGGGGACGAGGCCGATGTTGACGAAGGCCGGCACGAACATCGCCTGGTCGGAGGCGATCCGGATGTCGCAGGCACACGCGAGGGAGAGGCCCGCGCCCGCGGCCGCCCCGTTGATCGCCGCGATCACGGGCTTCTCGAGCGCTCGGATCGCGGTGATGTTCGGGTGGTAGTTCCCGCGCAGCCGGGTCGCGATGTCGCCGGCGTTTTCGCGGAACTCGCTCAGATCCTGGCCGACGCAGAAGCCTCGCCCGGCGCCGGTGATCACGACGGCGCGAACGGCATCGTCGCGAGCCTCCTTGAGCGCGGCCGCGAACGCCTTGTGCATGGCCGTGTCGAACGCGTTCAGAACGTCCGGCCGATTGAGCGTGATCGTGAGCACCGCTCCCTCGCGCCCCGTCTCGACCTCGGCCATGCGCGCGAGCCTAAAGGACGATGCGCGCGCGTGACCCCACCGTAACGGTGTCGGACACCGGCGCGGCGGCGCCTGCGGCGCCGCGCGGTGTGGCTTGATCATCGCGTTTGCGGGATCGTCCGGGCAACCACTGTGGACGAATCGTCACGCCCCCGTAACGGTGTCCGACGTCAGGACTGGTCTGCACGGCGCCCGTCCGAAGCGGCCGCCTCTGCGAGGCGGCACGGCGTTGGTAGCTTGGCTCGCGATGCCGGAGCTGACGTACATCGACGCGCTGCTCGGGCCCGAGCGCGACGGCGGCCGGACGCCGGAGCCTGAGCCGCCGAGCGAGAGCGAGGCGCTCGATGCCTACTCGCGCGCCGTGACGGGGGTCGCCGAGCGGTTGACTCCGTCCGTCGCGAACCTCCGCGTCTCCCGCCGGGTGCGCGGCGGCCGCGTCATGAACGGCGGCGGCAGCGCTGTCGTGATCACGCCCGACGGCTTCATGCTCACCTCGGCGCACGTCATCGACAAAACCTCTGGGAAGGGCCGCGCCTCCTTCGTCGACGGCCGCGAGCTGGCGTTCGACGTGGTCGGCTCAGACCCGCTCTCCGACCTCGCCGTCCTGCGCGCGGAAGCGCGCGACCTCCAGGCGGCCGAGCTCGGCGACGCCGAGCACCTGCGCGTCGGGCAGCTCGTCGTCGCGATCGGCAACCCGAACGGATTCGCGGGCTCGGTGACCGCCGGCGTCGTCTCGGCCCTCGGGCGCTCGCTCCCGACAGGCCAGGGACGGGTCGTCGACAACGTCATCCAGACGGATGCGGCGCTCAACCCGGGCAACTCCGGCGGCGCGCTCGCCGACGGCCGGGGTCGCGTGATCGGCGTCAACACGGCCGTGGCGGGCGTGGGCCTCGGCCTGGCCGTCCCGATCAACCGCGCCACCCGCACCATCGTCGGCGCTCTGATGACCGAAGGCCGCTTCCGCCGCGCCTACCTCGGGATCGCCGGCGGCACGCGCCCGCTCCCGCCGCGGCTGGCCGCACGCTTGCAGCGCGCGAGCGGCGTCGAGGTGGTCGAGGTCGTGGAGGGCAGCCCGGCGGCCGAGGCGGGCCTCCGGGCCGAGGATCTGATCGTGGCGATCGACGGCGCCTCCGTGACGACCGTCGACGACATCCAGCGCCTGATGGTCGGCGACCTGATCGGCGCCCACGTACGCGCGCTCGTGATCCGGGAGGGCGACGAGCGCGAGCTCGAGCTCGTCCCCGCCGAGCTCACCGCCGATTAGCCGTCGGCGGATGCTGCCGCTACCTTCCCGCTTACTCCGATGAAACGCGTGCTCACAATCGGACTCGCCACGATCCTGCTCGTCCTTGCGGCGGGGGCAGGCGGCCTCTACGCATACGACGCGACTCGCTCGGATGTGATCGCGGAGGGAATCACCGCGGGCGGGATCGACGTCGGCGGGCTCAACGAGAGGTCGGCGCGTGACGTGCTCGACCGAAGCCTGAGCGCGAAGGTAACCAAAGAGGTCGTCATCGAGTACCGCGACCGCCGCTGGACGCTGAGGGCGAACGACGTCGAAGCCCGCCTGAACGCCGACCGCATGGTCCGCGAAGCGCTGCGTCGCAGCCGCCGCGGAAACTTCGTCGGCCGCGCCTTCCGTGACCTCCAGGGCCACAAGGTCCGCGCGAGCATCCCGCCACGAGTCGCCTTCTCGCGAGAAAAGCTCGACGCCTTCATCGAGAGCGTCGCGAAGCAGGTGAACGTTGCGCCCGTCAGCGCGAGGATCGATCCGAACGGGATCGCACTGAACGTGACACCTTCGAAGCCCGGGCGCGCGGTCCAGAAGCGCTTCCTGAAGTTCCGGATCCTCCGTGAGCTTCGGAACCCCGATTCGCTGCACGTGGCCCTTCTGCCGACGCGCCAGCTACGGCCGAAGCTCAGCACGGCCCGCCTCGCGGTGAAGTACCCCGCCTACGTGACGATCGATCGCGCGAACTTCAAGCTCCGCCT
>DATMIX010000017.1:0-20963 GCA_035554095.1 Gaiellaceae bacterium
CGAGGTACTCGTCGTCCTCCGGATAGAAGACGGCCCGCTCGATCTCGTCGCCGGCGAAGTCCCGGATCGCCTCCAGCGTCTCCCACAGGGAAGTGACGACGAACTCGGCGCGCTCGCCGTCGGCGCGGCTGAAGATGTAGACGCCGCGGTTGCCTTCCGTCCCGGCGAGCCCAGCGACACCGGTTTGGTTCATGTACTCGACGTAGCGAGCTCGATCCTCCGCCTTCGTCCAGCCTCTCCACGTTCGCGCGATCACGGCTCCTCCTTAGCTCAGGCTTCAATACGCACGTGGCAGTTCAAACGGAGCGCTGGGCAGATCTACTCCAGGGCGAGGAGATCGCCTACCTCGGCGCCGAGGCTGCGCGCGAGGCGAGGGTCGCGCCGCTGCCCGGGGAGTTGCACCCGCGCCTGCGCGAGGCGCTCGCCGCGCAGGGAATCGACGCCCTCTACACCCACCAGCGGGAGGCGTGGGACGCCTCGCAGCGCGGCGAGCACCTCGTCATCACCACCGGCACCGCCTCGGGGAAGACGCTCGCGTTCAATCTGCCGGTCCTCGACGCCCTCGCACGCGAGCCGAAGCTACGCGCGCTCTACCTCTATCCGACGAAAGCGCTCGCCCAGGACCAGCTCCGGTCCCTGACGGCCTCACGGCTCCCGCGACTCCGCGCAGCGATCTACGACGGGGACACGGAGAGCGAGCGCCGCTGGCAGATCCGAAAATCGTCGAACCTGATCCTGTCGAATCCCGACATGCTCCACGTCGGTGTGCTCCCGCACCACGACCGCTGGGGCGACGTCCTCTCGAACCTCCGCTACGTGATCGTCGACGAGGCACACGTCTACCGCGGCGTCTTCGGATCGCACGTCGCGAACGTGCTGAGACGCCTCCGTCGACTTGCGAAGATCTACGGTGCCGAGCCGCAGTTCCTGCTCGCCTCGGCGACGATCGCGAACCCCGGCGAGCTCGCGGAGCGGCTCCTGGGCGTGCCTGCGACCGTGATCCGGAACGACGGGGCGCCGCGGGCGGAGCGGACGGTCGTGCTCTGGAACCCGCCGCTGACGGACGAGCAGCTCGGCCTGCGGGCGTCACCGCTCGGCGAGGGCTCGCGCATCCTGGCCGACCTCGTCTCGCGCGGCCTGCGAACGCTGCTGTTCGCGAAGAGCCGCAAGGCCGCCGAGCTGATCCACCGCTTTGCAGCGGATCGCCTGGGCGACCGCTCGGGACTGTCGCCGTACCGGGCCGGCTACACGCCTGCGCAACGCCGCGAGATCGAGCAGCGTCTCTCGACAGGCCACCTGCTCGGCGTCTCGGCGACGAACGCGCTCGAGCTCGGCATCGATGTCGGGCTGCTCGACGCCGTCGTCTCGGTCGGCTTCCCGGGCACGGTGTCGAGCCTGCGCCAGCAATGGGGCCGGGCGGGGCGGCGGGGCCACGGTCTCGCCGTGCTCGTCGCGAGCGAGGACGCCCTCGACCAGTACTTCATGCGCTCGCCGCAGACGCTCCTCGGCCGCCGCGTGGAGGCCGCGATCCTCGATCACGAGAACCACCGCGTTCTCGACGGCCACGTGCGCGCGGCCGCATTCGAGGCGCCCCTCGACGACGGCGACCGGGAGATCCTCGGCGACGTGGCGCTCGAGCGCGCGAGCGTCCTGCCGGAGCTGAAACGGACCGACGCCGGCTTCGTCTGGGCGGGTCGCGACTATCCCGCAGCGCGCGTCCCGCTCCGGTCGACCGGACTGGAGGCCTTCACCGTCGTCGATCGGTCGACCGGCTCGGTGCTCGGCCTGGTGGAGCACGAGCGCGCCTTCTCGACCGTCCACGAGGGAGCGATCTACATGCACCTGGGCGAGCAGTACCGAGTCGCGTCGCTCGACCTGCGGGCACGCGCCGCGATCGTCGAACCGTTCTCCGGGGACTACTACACGCAGGCGAAGAAAGAGCTGATGACCGCGATCGACGAGGCGCAGCGGACGGAACGGCGTCTCGGGCTCGAGCTCAGCTTCGGCAAGGTCGTCGTCACGGAGCAGGTCGTCGCTTACCAGAAGAAATCCGCGCACGATCAGGCCTCCCTCGAGATCGTCGCGCTCGACCTGCCGGAGACCGAGTTCGAGACCGAGGCGATCTGGTTCGTTCCCCAGCCGTGGATGACCGAGGATCTCGACTCGCAGCGCCGTCTGCTCGGCTCGCTGCACGCCGCGGAGCACTCGCTGATCGCCCTGCTGCCGCTCTGGGCGATGTGCGACCGCTGGGACATCGGCGGCCTGTCGACGAACGTCCACTTTCAGACCGGTGCCCCGACGATCTTCGTCTACGACGGGCACGCGGGTGGCGTCGGGATCACGGAGCGCGGGTTCGACGTGTTCGAAGGCTGGGTGGAGGACACCGCCGCGATGCTCGCCGGCTGCCCGTGCGAGCGTGGCTGTCCGTCGTGCGTCCAGAGCCCGAAGTGCGGAAACCTGAACGAGCCGCTCGACAAGGACGGCGCGCTGCGCGTGCTCGAGCGGATGCTCGCGGCGTAGCTGTCGATCTGGGGGGCAATCTGGTCGATCGCGAGCTTGCGCGTCGCCGCAGCTCGGAGCTCATCCGCAGGCTCGCGGCAAGGCGCACGAACCTTCCGGACCAACGGACCTTCGTCGCGGAGGATCTGTTGCTCCACCACTTGCGGGCGGCGTAGCGTGTCGCTCTCGCACCGGTTGTCGATTTGGCGGGAGCCTGTTCGTCATGTAATCGAAACGCAACCGAAGGAGGAACCGTGCAGTACGCGCTCCTGATCTACGGCGAGGACGGTCGCTGGGAGACCTTCAGCAAGGAAGAGCAGGAGGCCATGACGCAGGAGTACATGGCCATTGGGATGAGCCCGCAGACGAAGAGCGGCGCGGATCTCGGCGAGCTGTCGAAGGCCACCACCGTTCGCGTCAAGGACGGCAAGACCGTCACCATGGACGGCCCGTTCGCCGAGACGAAGGAGTACCTCGGCGGCTTTTACCTCGTCGAGTGCGACAACCTCGACGACGCGATCGAGATCGCAGGGCGGATTCCGGCCGCGCGCACCGGCGGGGCGATCGAGGTGAGGCCGGTGGTCGAGCACTGACCGAGCTCGCACGGCAGACGGCGAGGTAATCATCCGGGAGTGGTGCCGCGAAACGGGATTAGACGGACGCCCGAGCAAAGCCCGGACGTCCTCCACGCCGGCGTCGCAAGCGAACGCCTCGGACGGATCTTCCGCGAGGAATGGGGCCGCGTCCTTGCGAGCCTGATGGGCGTCCTCGGCGACTTCGAGCTCGCCGAGGACGCCCTCCAGGACGCCGTCGCCGCCGCGCTCGAGCGCTGGCCGGCCGACGGCGTGCCCGCAAATCCGGCCGCCTGGCTCGTCGCCACGGCTCGCAACCGGGCGATCGACCGCATTCGCCGCGAGCGAACGCTCGCTCACAAGACCGGGCTGCTGCAACGTCTCGCAGAGCTCGAGCCCGCCCCCAACGAGGAGGACCCTCTGCCCGACGAGCGGCTCAGCCTGATCTTCACGTGCTGCCACCCAGCCCTTGCGCCCGAAGCGCAGGTCGGGCTCACGTTGCGAGCCGTGGGCGGTCTGACAACCGCAGAGATCGCACGTGCCTTCCTCGTCCCCGAGCGGACGATGGCGCAGCGCCTCGTCCGGGCCAAGCACAAAGTCCGAGACGCAGGGATCCCCTTCCGCGTGCCCCCGGAGCATCTGCTGGCCGAGCGCCTCGGCGCCGTCCTTGCGGTCGTGTACCTGATCTTCAACGAGGGGTATGCGGCAACCTCCGCAGACGAGCTGGTGCGCGGAGACCTGTGCGAGGAAGCCCTCCGACTCGCGAAGCTGCTCTCCATCCTGCTTCCCGACGAGCCGGAAGCGCTCGGACTCCTGGCACTGATGCTCTTCCACGACTCGCGCCGTGCAGCGAGGACCAGCCCGGAGGGAACGCTCGTCCTGCTCGAGGAGCAGGATCGCGCGCTGTGGAACCGAGCGGAGATCGCCGAGGGCGAGCGCGTTCTCGCTCGGGCTTGCAAGGCCGGACCGAGAGGCCTTTATCGCCTTCAGGCGGAGATCGCCTCGGTCCATGCCCACACGCAGCAGCCCGAGCTGACCGACTGGCGTCGAATCGTCGAGCTCTACGACGAGCTCGTCGTGCTCGCGCCGTCCCCCGTCGTCGAGCTGAACCGGGCCGCTGCCGTCGCCATGGCCGACGGGCTCCGGCGCGGGCTGTCGCTGATCGACCGGATCGAGGGCCTCGACGACTACTACCTCCTGCATGCGGCGCGCGCCGACCTCCTGCGCCGTGACGGCCGGCGGGCCGAGGCGGCCGCGTCGTACCGGCGCGCGATCGACCTCGCGACGAATCCGGTCGAGCGCTCCTTCTTCGAGCGGCGACTCGCAGAAGTGCGCTAGGAGCGCTAGGCGAGCGCCAGATCCACCGCCTCGGCCGGGGATGCGGCGCGCGGAACGCCGTTCACCTGGAGGCCCGGCTCGAGAATGACCACCGGGCGGCCAAGCCGCAGGGCGAAGCCGACCTCGGCCAGCGTCCCCCAGCTGCCGCCGACGGCGATCACTGCATCGCCGGAAGCGACGACCGCGAGATTCCGGGCATGCCCGATCCCCGTTACGACGACGTGGTCGATCCATTCGTTCGCGTCCCGCCTGGTCTCACCGGGCAGGACGCCGATCGTCGTGCCGCCGGCGCTCTTGGCGCCACGCGCAGCGGCCGCCATCACCTCGCCGAGCCCGCCGGTGACGACGGTGCACCCGCGTTCCGCGAGCAGACGCCCAACCGCTTCCGCGTGTGGCTCGTGCTCCGAGCCGCTCCCGATCACCGCGACCTGCGTCGCCACGGCTGCGATGCTAGACGGCGATGGACCGGGAGGCCCAGGGCGGGACGCTGATCCTCGGAGGCGGCTTCGCCGGCGCGACGGTTGCACGCCTGCTCAAGAAGCAGGGCGCCACGATCGTCAGCCTGGAGAACTTCATGCTGTTCGCCTCGATGCTGCCAGAGGCGGCCTCCGGCACGCTCGAGCCCCGGCACGTGGTGGTGCCCCTGCGGATGATGTGCCCTCATGCCGAGCTCGTGCTCGGCCGGGCCGTCGCCCACGACGGCAGGCGCCAGCGCGTCCAGGTCGAGACCGAGGAGGGGCTCGTCAACCTGACCTATCGCAACCTCGTCGTGGCGCTCGGCGCGATCCCGCGCACGCTCCCCATTCCCGGGCTCGCCGACCACGCCCTCGGTTTCAAGGACCTGGCCGACGCCATCGCCCTCCGCAATCACGTGCTCCGCCGCCTCGAGGCGGCCGCGGCGGCGCCGACCGAGATGCACCGCCGGCGGGAACTGACCTTCGTCTTCGTCGGTGCCGGTTACGCGGGAGTCGAGGCGCTCGCCGAACTGTCCGATCTGGCCCGTGACGCCGTTCGCTACTACCCGTCTTTGCGGGGGACGCCCCAGCACTGGGTCCTCGTCGACGCCGCGCCGAAGATCCTCCCGGAGATCCCCTCGCGGCTCGGGGAGTACGCAGCGGAGCAGCTCACCCGCCGAGGCGTCGACATTCGGGTCCGTACGACCCTCGAGTCCGTCGAGCCTCACGCGGCCGCGCTGTCCGACGGCGACCGGATCCTGACCAGCACCGTCGTCTGGACGACAGGGGCGCGGCCGAACCCGGTCCTCGGCGAGTTCGGGCTGCCGCTCGACGAGCGCGGCCGCATCCCCGTCGACGAGACGCTGCGCGTCGACTCGATGCCGCACGTCTGGGCCCTCGGAGACTGCGCCCGGGTGCCGAACGGCGCAACCGGGCAGCCCGACCCGCCGACCTCGCAGCACGCGCTCCGACAGGCGCGGCGGCTGGCCAGGAACCTCCGCGGCGAGCCGAAGCCGTACCGCTACCGGACCCTTGGGCAGGTGGCGACGCTCGGCCGCCACAAGGGGATCGCCGACGTGATGGGGCTGAAGTTCCGCGGCTTCCTCGGCTGGTGGATCACACGGACGTACCACCTCTACCAGCTTCCGACGCTCTCGCGGAAGCTCCGCGTCGTCTCCGACTGGACCGTCGCGCTCCTCTTCCGGCGCGACATCGCGGAGCTCGGGATGCTCGGGCACCCGCGAAGACTCGGTGATGAGTGAGTTCGAGCGCGCGTTCGCGCTGATGGACGCAATCGACGAGGCGATCGCGGAGCGCGTCGAGGCAGTTCCGCACGGCGACGTGGTCGTCGACGCGCGCCTGCCCCGTGTGCACGACCGGAACTTCCTGCGCGCGAAAACCCCGGAAGGCGCCTCCGCCCATGCGCTGGCGGACGAGGCCGAGAGCGTCCAGCGCCGGTACGCCGAGATCCGCCACCGCCGGGTGAATCTGCGGGACGAGGCCGAGATCGCACGCCTCGAACCGGGCTTCGTCGAGCTAGGGTGGGAGCCGCAGCGATTCGTCGTGATGGCGCACCGCCGCGACGCCGATCGCCCCGCGCGGCACGACGTGCGAGAGGTCGACGAGCCGACCCTGAGGGCGATCTGGGCCGAGGCGATCCGCCATGAGCCGCACGGCAAGGACGAGGTGCTCGTCCGGGAGATCCTGGCCCACCACCGGGGGATCGGCGCCTCGGTTCCGACGCGGTACTTCGCCGCGGAGGCCGGCGGCCGAATCGCGGCCTACTGTGAGCTCTACTCGCTCGCCGGAACGGGTCAGGTCGAGAACGTCGTCACCCTGCCGGAGTTCCGCTGGCAGGGTCTCGCACGCGCGGTCGTCCTCCACGCCGTCGGGGAATCCCGCGGAGAGGGGAACGAGCCGACGTTCCTCGTCGCCGACGCCGGCGACTGGCCCCACAAGCTCTACGAGAAGCTCGGCTTCGACACGGTCGGGCGCTACGCGCGCTACTTGCGCACTCTCTAGCAACCCAGCCGACCGCGAAGCGGGCGCACGAGTGTCCGCCGGAACGTCTTCGGGTCGATGAGGTACACCCCCGGCTTTGGCGACGCCGTCTCGCCGCGCTCGGGCATCCGCACCAGCGCGCGGCCTCCTCGCCAGCCGAGCGCCTCGGTCTCCGGGCTCTTCGCCCAGTCCCGCTCGCCGGTGACCGCCCTCGCTCCGCCACCCCGGACGGAAACGAAGAACGCGATCGGGATCTCGCACTCGGCGATCCATTGCGCCAGCAGCGTGCCGCCGTCGGGCGAGACGAAGAGCCTGCTCCAGTGGCCGACGGGACCCAGCGGCTCGGCGACGACCCGGTCGCGGCGGATGATCGCGGAAGGCGGATGGGCCCCGGTGCCCGCCGGCTGGCCGCAGAGCTCGAAGCCTGCGGCGGCGGCGGCGCATCGTCCGCGCGCCGGCTCCAGGGACTTGGCCGTCGGGCTCGCCGTATCCGTGCCGCCACAGCCGGCGAGCGCGAACACCGCGAGAAGCCAGAGGGGGCGCACGCGACAAGGGTCGCTCGCGTCCTCCGCCCTGTCTAGTTGTCTGTTCAGGACAACGCTTTGAGGGCGTCGTTCAGCCGCTGCCTCGTCGTCAGCACGCCCTCGAAGAGATCACCGTGGCGCTCGACCCGCTCGCGGACGACGTCCATGGTGAACTCGCGCGGGTCGAGGCCCGGCTTGACCTCTTCCCAGCGAAGCGGTGTCGACACGGGGGCCCCAGGGCGTGGCCGCACCGAGTACGCAGACGCGATCGTCTTGCCCTCGCCGTTCTGGTTCGCGTCGATCAGGACCCCGCGACGCTTGGCCTTGGCCCACTGCGTCGTCGCAAGCTTGGGGTACGAGCGCGCGATCGCGCCGGCAACGATCTCCGAGAAGCGCCTGGTGTCGTCGTACGAATGCCGCCGTTCGACCGGAACGAGCACGTGCATGCCCTCGGCGCTCGACGTCTTGGCGAACGACACGAGCCCGAGCGCATCCAGCGCGTCCTTGACGAGGAGCGTGACCTCCAGCGTCTCCTCGAAGCCGACGTCCGGAGACGGGTCGAGATCGAAGAGGACGAAGTCCGGACGGTCGAGCTTGTCGACGCGCGAATACCACGCGTTCATGTCGATGCAGCCCATGTTCACCATCCAAAGCAGCCCCAGCTCGTCGTTCACGAGCGGCGCTCGGATCCAACGCCTCTGGCGCGGTCGGTCGCGGGTCGTGACCTGGATGCGGGCCGTCGGGATCCAGTCCGGCATGCCTTTCGGCGCATCCTTCTGGAAGAACGCCTTGCCGTAGGCGCCGTCGGGGTAGCGGCGCATCGTGAACGGGCGGTCACTCAGGTACGGCACGAGCACCGGCGCGACCGCCCGGTAGTACGACAGCAAGTCACCCTTCGTGATCCCCTCGTCGGCCCAAAAGACCTTGTCGAGGTTGGTGAGCTTGAGCACGCGGTTGCCCTTCCGGATCTCGGTCTCGAGCGGCTCCTCGCGGCGGACGTCCTCCGGCGACTTGTCCTCGCGGAGACCCTGGTACGACGGGGCTCGCAGGTGGCCGTCGTGCGTCCACTCGACGAACTCGACCTCGGCCACGAGCTTCGGCTCGACCCAGACGATGTCGCCCTTCCGGACCTTCGGCAGCTTCGGAACGATCCGGAACGGAGCATCCTTGCGCTCGAGCGGCTTCAGCTTGGCGAGCAGCCGCCGGATTTCCTTTTCGGTGAACCCCGTACCGACGTTGCCCACGTAGACGAGCTCACCTCCGCGCCTGACCCCGAGCACCAGCGAGCCGAGTGTCGCCGAGCGCCGGCCCTGGCCCTTCGTGTACCCCGCGACGATGAACTCCTGGCGGTGCTTCGTCTTGATCTTCAACCAGTCGCGCGTGCGCCTCCCGACGGCGTAGCTCGAGTCGGCGCGCTTCGCGATGATCCCCTCGAAGCGCTGCTTCTCCGCGGCGCGGAAGAGCGCCTTGCCGTCGTCGAACGCCTCCGAGAGCTGCACCGTCCGGTTGCGCCGGTCGAGCAGCGCCTCGAGACGACCACGCCGCTCGGTCAGCGGCAGATCGACGAGCGGCAGGCCATCGAGCTCCAGCAGATCGAAGACGACGTAGATGTAGTGCGTCCCGGCCTTGCCCTGCTGCATCGCCGAAAAAGTCGCCCGGCCGTCGTCGCCGAGGGCGCACACCTCGCCGTCGAGGACGCAGTCGGGTGTCTTGACGGCCTTCGCGATCTCCTTCGCGACGCCGGAGAACCGCTCGGTGAGGTCGTTTCCGTTCCGGCTCTTGAGGGTGGCCTCGCCAGCCTGGACGCGGGTGATGGCGCGGTAGCCGTCCCATTTGACCTCGAAGATCCAGCCCGAGCCCCGCGCGATCTCGTCGGTGAGAGTCGCGAGCATCGGCTTGTAGTCGATCCGTGCTCGCGGGGCAGCGGCGTCGTCGTCGCGCTTCTTGATCAGCAGCCAGTTCTTTGGATCGCCGTCGAGGTGGGCCGGCACGAGCGTCCATGTCCCTTCGAGGCGCTTGCCGCGGAGGCGGACGGTCAGGCCGCCGTTCTTCTTCTCCTCCACGAGCTCGTACGTGCCGTTGTCCCAGAGCTCGACCGTGCCGGCGCCGTATTGACCCTTCGGGATCTCCCCCTCGAAGGTGGCGTAGTCGAGGGGGTGGTCCTCGACGTGCACGGCAAGCGCCCGCTGACCCGGCTCCAGGGGCACGCCCTTCGGAACGGCCCAGCTGGCAAGGGCGCCGTCGCGCTCGAGGCGGAAGTCGTAGTGGAGCCTCCGGGCGTCGTGGCGCTGGACGACGAAGATGGGCTGCTTCGCCTTCTTCCGTTCCGCGCCGAAGGGCTCGGACGTCTTCTTCGGATCGCGCTTGCGGCGATATTCCTTCAGCTTTTCGGCAGCCATAGGTCCGACGCTACCCGCCCGAAAGGATCACGCGACGTTTGCAACGTTGACGTGAGGCAAATCTCTGTTTCAAACAGGATTGATACCGGCAAACATGCTTGTCTCCTGGATCCACGGCCTGTGGCCGGAACGGGGATAACACTGTGGATTCTGTGGATTTACGGCGTTTTCGCGATTTCGAGCGCCCCGATCGCGCGGAACCGCGCCCGGCGCTGACGGCGCAGCTCGTCGCCCGGAATCGGCCGGAGCTCGTCGAGCGCTTCACCGAGCGAGTCCTTTAGGAGGCGCGCCGCGGCGTCGGGGTCGGTGTGGGCCCCGTCCGGCGGCTCGGGAACGATCGCGTCGATCACGCCGAGCTCGAGGCAGTGCACAGCATCCGGCTTGAACGCGGCGGCCGCCTTCTGCGCCTCGCCGGCGTCACGCCAGAGAATCGCCGCGCAGCCTTCCGGCGAGATCACCGAGTAGATCGCGTTCTGCTGCATCAGCACCCGGTCGGCAAGCGCGATCGCAATCGCGCCGCCGGAGCCGCCCTCCCCGATGATGCAGGAGACGACCGGCGTCTTCAAGCGAGACAACAGGGCCTGAGATCGGGCGATCATCCCGCCCTGCCCGTGCTGCTCCGCGGCGACACCCGGATAGGCGCCCGGAGTGTCGACGAGCGTGATCAGCGGGAAGCCGTGCCGGTCCGCAAGCTCCATCATCCGCATCGCCTTGCGGTAGCCCTCCGGGTACGCCATGCCGAAGTTCCGCCGCGTCCGCTCCTGGATGTCCCGCCCCTTCTGGTGGCCGACCAGCGCGACGGTCCGGCCGTCGAAGCTCCCGAGACCCGTGACCAGGGCCTCGTCGTCGGCTCTCCCACGGTCGCCGTGCAGCTCGACGAAGTCGTCGAGCATGCGCTCCACGTAGTCGAGGGTGTAGGGCCGGTCGGTGTGGCGGGCCAGCTCGACGGAGCGCCAGATCTCCTCGTCGCTGGGCTCGGCGACGATCCGATCGAGCTGCCGCTGGAGACGGGCGAGCTCGCCCGACAGCCGCGCGCCTCGAAGCAACGGCAGCCCCCGCAACCGGCCCAGCCGGTCGCGAAGCTGGAGCTCGGCCTCACCGGCCATTGCCGAAGAGCCGCAGCAGGCGGGCGAGGTAGGCCTTCAGCTCGGGGCGCCGGACGATCCCGTCGAGGTGGCCGAAGCGGTAGTTGGACTCGGCGAGGCCGAAGTCCTCGGGCAGCTTCTCGCGCGTCGTCTGCTGGACGACGCGGGGGCCCGTGAACGAGAGCAGCGCTCCAGGTTCCGCCACGATCACGTCGCCGAGGCTGGCAAAGCTGGCCAGCACGCCTGCAGTGGTCGGATGGGCCATGACGCTGATCATCGCGCCGCCGGAGTCGTGCAGGTCCTCGACCGCGCAGACGGTCTTGGGAAGCTGCATGAGGGACAGGATCCCCTCCTGCATCCGCGCGCCGCCCGAGGCGGTGACGGAGACGAGCGGAACACGCCGTTCCGCCGCGCTCTCGCAGGCGCGCGCGAACTTCTCACCCACGATCCGGCCCATCGAGCCGCCCATGAAGGAGAAGTCCATGACCGCGAGCTCAATCGGAGCTCCCTCGAGCGTCCCGTTACCGATGACCATCGCCTCTCCCAACCCTGTCGAGACCTCCGCCTCGGCTAGCCGCTCGGGATAGGGCCGCAGATCGAAGAAACCGAGCGGGTCGTCCGAGCGCAGGTCGGCCGACTCCTCCGAGAAGCTGCCCTCGTCGGCGAGCTGCTGGATCCGCGCCCGCGCCCCCATCGGGAAGTGGTGCCCGCAGTGCGGGCAGACGTTCAGATGTTGCGCGAGCTCGTCGTCCCGGTAGTGCGAACCGCACGCCGGGCACGTGTTCGGGTGACGCTTGCCGTCGGACTCCGGCGGCGGCGCATGCTTGTGCTCGATCGAGACATCGATCCGGGACGCCATAAGCGCGTGAGTTTAGACGGGTCGCCCTCGACGCCAGTTACAGGCCGAGAGCGGCGGCGAGCCGGCCGAGCGGCTCGACGTTCCGCTCGCCGGAAGCGAGCCCCGAGTAGCCGAGGCCGAGGACCGGCGCGCGGCTGGCCACGTCCCCGAGAATCACTTCTACCTCGTCGAGCATGAGACCGCCTGGCTCCGGCATGAAGACGTCGAGCTGGGTCGGGTCCGTCGAGTCGGCATCGAAGGCGACGTAGACGCCTTCGGTTCCTTCCAACGCCGGCGCGACTGCCTCCACGCCCGTACCCAGGCCGGTCGCCGCGATGAAGTCGCGTTCGGGCGGGTCGAGAGCTCGCGCACCGACGAGCGCGGTGTCCTCCGGCGCAACCGCGCCGGAATCGAGGACCATCCGCAACGGCATCCCCCAGAGGTTTCCGGAGGGGGACGTTTCGCTCGTGTTCAGATCGCCGTGCGCGTCGAACCAGACGAGACCGAGTCGGCCGTGTCGGGCAGAGAGCGCCTCCACGGCGCCGACGTGCGCGCAGCAGCAACCGCCGAGGACGAGCGGACGGTCGGGCAGGTCCGCAGCGACGGCGAACGTCTGCTCGGCGAGCGTGTCCTCCTCGACCACCGCCGCTTCCGGGTACGGCAAGTTCAAGAACGCCGCCTGCGCCATCGTCTCGCCGCCTTCGCCCCAAGCGCGGGGCACGCGGACGAGCCCGGCATAGAACTCGCGTCCGCACGTGTGGCACTCGTAGTTGGGGCCGAGGGCGACCGCGGTGTACGTCCTGCAGTCGGGACACCTCGCGCGGAGCTTGCTCACGGCGACAGCTCCTTCTCGAGGAACGTCGCGACCAGGAGGTCCGAGACGCTGACCTCCGACTCGTCGATGAAGCGTGCTTCCATCTCCCGGGCGAGCTCGGTGACAGCCACGGCGTCGGCCTCGGTCGGTCGGCGCACGTTCACCCGGGGACGAGCTCGTCGAGCGTGTCCGGCAGCGCTGCCAGGTCGGGGAGCTCACGTGTGGGGCGCGGCCCCGGGCGCTCGTCTAACCGGTTGATCCAGACGGAGCGCAGGCCGAGCTCGTTCGCGGGCGCGACGTCGTGGAAGAGGCTCGCGGCCACGTGAACGTGGCTTTCGCGCCGCGCGCCCGTCTGCTCGAAGAACCGCTCCCAGTGCGCTGGGCCAGGCTTGTACGAGCCGATCTCGGAGGCAACGATCGCAAGCTCGAACGGGGTGCCGAGCCGTCCCATCGACGCGTCGATGAAGTCGCGATCGGTGTTCGAGAGGATCGCGAGCTTCCAGCCGCGGCCGCGCGCCTCCGCAAGGGCGACCGGCACCTCCGGGAACGGCTCCCACGCCGGCAGCGAGCGTGCGAGCGCGTCCTCCTCGCCTTCGGGCGCGCCGAGCTGCCGCAAAGCTACGGTCATGACCTCGCGGTAGCTGAGCTTCCCATCTGCCTCGAGCCCGGGCTCGAGCTCGTGGTAGCGGTGGAGGAGCTCGTCGGCGCGATCGGCCCCGAAGACGCGCGAGAGCTCGCGCCGAATGCCGCCGTTCCAGTCGATCAGCGTGCCGTAGCAGTCGAACGTCGCCCAGCGCTCGCTCGCCATGGCGGCAGCCTAGTCGCCCCCCGCCGTCTCCCTGTGGCCGGCGACGATTACTCGGCGAACTTGCGGACGACGATGCACGCGTTGTGTCCGCCGAAGCCGAACGAGTTCGAGACGCCGACCTCGATGTCCGCCTCGCGTGCCTCGTTCGGGATGTAGTCGAGGTCGCACTCCGGATCCTCCTGCTCGTAGTTGATCGTCGGCGGGAGCACGCTCTTCTCGACCGCGAGCAGGGTGAAGACGGCCTCCACGGCGCCCGCCGCGCCGAAGCAGTGCCCCGTGGCGCCTTTCGTGGACGAGACCCCGATCTTGGCGGCGTTCTCCTCCCCGAGCGCCTTCTTGATCACCTTCGTCTCGCTCGCGTCGCCGAGCGGGGTCGACGTCGCGTGGGCATTGACATAGCCGACCTCGGCCGCATCGACGCCCGCGTCGGCGAGCGCCATCCGCATCGCGCGCGCCGGGTTCTCCCCGGTGGGGTCGGGCTCCGTCATGTGGGCCGCATCCGACGAGACGCCGTAGCCGAGCAGCTCGCCGCGGATCTTCGCGCCGCGGGCCTTCGCGTGCTCGAGCTCCTCGAGAACCATCACCGCGCCGGCTTCGCCCATCACGAGCCCGTCGCGCTCCGCGTCGAACGGCCGCGAAGCGGCCTGCGGGTCGTCGTTTCGTCGCGACAGGGCGCGCATCGAGTCGAACCCGGCGATCCCGACGGGCGTGATCGGGGCCTCCGTCCCTCCGGCGAACATCACGTCCGCGCGCCCGAGCCTGATCGCGTCGAGGGCGTCGCCGATCGCCATGTTCGAGGCCGCACAAGCCGTGCACTCCGACATCAGCGGCCCCTTCGTCCCGAGCTCGATCGAGACCCAGCCCGCGCCCATGTTCGGGATGATCGAAGGAATTGAGAACGGGCTCACCCGGTCCGGGCCCCGCTCCTTGAGGACGTCGTAGCAGTCCTGGAACGACTTGAGCCCGCCGATGCCGGTCGCGATCGAGGCGCCCACGCGCTCTTCCTCCCCGGCGACCGTCACGCCGGAGTCCTGCTCCGCCTGGCGCGCCGCCGCGAGGATCATCTGCGCAAACCGGTCCATGCGCCGGGCCGCCTTGCGGTCGATCCACGTGGTTGGGTCGAAGTCCTTCAGCTCGCACGCGAAGTGCACGCCGTAGTCCGCGTGATCGAACGTCGTGATCTCGCCGGCACCGGACTCGCCCGCGACGAGCGCGTTCCAGGACGACTCGACGTCGTTCCCGAGCGGGGAGACCATGCCGAGGCCCGTGATCACCACGCGCCGGCGGCCGTTGAGGGATCCGTCCGAGCTCATCACATTCCCAGACCGCCGTCGACGAGCAACACCTCTCCGGTGATGAACGCGGCGGCGTCCGAGCACAGGAACCGTACTGCTCCGGCAACGTCCTCCGGATCGCCGAGCCTGCCGAGCGGCGTGTTCTCGAGCATCAAACCGCGCATGTCCTCCGAGATCTCGTCCGTCAACCGTGAGTGGATGTACCCGGGTGCGACCACGTTCGCACGCACACCGCGGCTGCCGAGCTCCCGTGCAAGCGCCTTCGTGAAGCCGATGATCCCCGCCTTGGAGGCCGAGTAGTTGGTCTGGCCGGGGTTCCCGTGCAGGCCGACCACGCTCGAGATGTTCACGATCGCACCGCTGCGACGCTTCATCATCGGCCGCGCGACGGCGCGGCACGTGTAGAAGACCGCGGAGAGGTTCGTCTCGATCACGTCCCGCCAGTCGGCGTCGGGCATGCGAGCGATCAGCCCGTCGCGGGTGAGGCCGGCGTTGTTGACGAGGACGTCGACCTCGCCCACCTCCTCGACGAGCCGAGCCGCCTCGCCGGGACTCGACACGTCCGCCTGAACGGCGCTGCCCCCGGCCTCTCTCGCGACCGCCTCGGCCTCCTCAGCCCCCGATCGGTAGCCGACGGTCACCGTCGCCCCAGCGCCCGCGAGCTCCAGCGCGATCGCGCGGCCGATCCCGCGCGAGCCACCGGTGACGAGCGCGTTCCTGCCTTCGAGAGAACCGAAGCCGGCCACGCGCTACGTCGTGGCCAGCTCGTCCTCGAGCTTCTTCAGCCCGGCCAGGTTGTTGACCGGGATCGCCTTCGCCGTTTTGTCGATCCGTCGCAGTAAACCGGAGAGGACATTCCCGGGCCCGACCTCCACGAACGTCTTCACGCCCTCGCGGGCGAGCTCGCTGGCGGCCTGCGTGAACTTGACCGGCGCGGTCAACTGCTCTACGAGCAGCCCGGCCATCCGGTGCGCGGGTTCGATCTTCGCCGTCACGGTCGACATGAAGGGCGCCGCCGGCTCGTGGAACTTGATCCTGTCGATCGCAGGCTTAAAGCGCTCGGCCGCGTGCGCGACCAGCGGGCTGTGGAACGCACCGGAGACCCGCAGCTTCACGGTTCGCCGCGCGCCCTCGTCCTCGGCCTGCTCGCAGCACTCCTCGACGGACGGGTTCTCACCGGAGACGACGATCTGCCCCGGGCAGTTGTAGTTCGCGGGCCAGACGCCCGCGATCTCACGGCAGAGCTCCTCGACGATCGGGTCGTCCAGGCCGAGAATCGCAGCCATCGAGCCAGGGCGCCGCTGCGCTGCCTCCGCCATCGCGAGGCCACGCTCGCGGACGAGCGCGATCGCCTCGTCGTATGGGAGCGCCTCAGCGGCCGCGAGCGCCGCGAACTCGCCCACCGAATGCCCGATCACGTAGTCGGGCTCGATCCCGCGTGCCTTCAAAGCCGCGAGAACGGCGAGGCTCGTGGCGACCAGCGCGGGCTGCTGGACCGCCGTGTCGACGAGCTCTTCCTCCGAGGCCTCGAAGCAGAGGTGCCTGAGGTCGATCCCGGCAGCCTCGCTCCCGCGGTCGAACATCTCCATGGCCTCCGGAAACGCCTCGGCGATCTCACGCCCCATCCCGGATTCCAGGGATCCCTGGCCCGGGAAGCAAAACGCGATCTTCGTCATCCGCTCCTCCCGTTCGCAGTCCATTCGATCAAACCGGAGCCCCAGGTGAGGCCGGCTCCCATCCCCGTCATCAGCACGAGCGCACCGTCCTGCAACCGTCCTTCGGCCTCGGCGTCCGCAAGCGCAAGCGGGATGGAGCCGGATGAAGTGTTTCCATATCGGTCAACGTTAACCACGATTTTCTCCTTCGGGATGCCGAGCTTCTCGGCTGCGTGGTCGATGATCCGCACGTTCGCCTGGTGAGGGACGTACACGTCGACGTCGTCGACGGTCTTGCCGCACTCGGCGAGGACCTTCTCTGCCGAGCTGACGAGCACGCGGGTCGCGAACTTGAAGACCTCGCGGCCGTTCATCTGGACGAAATGCAGCTTGTCGGCCACGGTCTCCGCGCTCGCCGGAGCGCGCGAGCCCCCCGCCGGCAGGTAGAGCTGGGTGCCGCCGGAGCCGTCCGCCCCGAGCTCGAAGCCGAGGAAGCCCCCCTCCGAGACCCGGTCGAGGACGACGGCGCCCGCACCGTCGCCGAACAGCACGGCGGTCCGGCGGTCACTCCAGTCGAGGATCCTCGAGAGCACGTCGCCTCCGACGACCAGCGCCCTCCTCGCCAAGCCGCCCGCGAGCATGCCGTACGCCTGCGCGAGGGCGTACATGAACCCGGTGCACCCGGCTGAAAGGTCGTAGGCCGCCGCATCGGGCGCGCCGAGCTCGTCGGCCAGGATCGCTCCCGACGAGGGAAAGGCCATGTCGGGGGTCACGGTCGCGACGATGATCAGGTCGACGGTGCCCGGGTCGACCGCGGCATGTTCGAGCGCTTCGCGCGCCGCGGGCAGCGCCAGGTCGGACAGCGCCTGCTCCTCGGCGGCGATCCGCCGCTCCCGGATCCCGGTTCGCTCGACGATCCACTCGTCCGAGGTCTCCATCAACTCCGACAGATCGTCGTTCGTCATCACGCGGTCGGGGGCGTAGGAGCCCACGCCGGTGATCGAGATCGCGCCGTTTGCCTTGCCGATCACGACCGCTCCACCGCGAATGTGAGCGTCCCGCGCGCCGCGAGCTCTCCCTCCACCGTCGCGCGTGCCTTTCCCTTGCCGACCGGGCCGCGGACCTGCTCGAGCGTGCATTCGAGCTGCAGCTCGTCGCCGGGCTCGACGATCCGCTTGAAGCGGGTGTCGTCGATGCCCGCGAACAGCGCGAGCCGGCCCCTGTTCTCCTCCTCGGCGAGCACCGCCACGGCGCCGGTCTGGGCCATCGCCTCGACGATCAGCACGCCCGGCATCACGGGGCGGCCCGGGAAGTGGCCCGCGAGGTACCACTCGTCGTCGCGCACGCGCTTTCGGGCGACCACCCGAGAGCCGGGCTCGAGCTCGAGCACCTCGTCGATCAGGAGGAACGGCTCGCGGTGCGGGAGGATCGCCTCGATCCCCGCCTTGTCGAGGGGTAGCGCAATGGTCACGCCACGTCGCGCTTCAGCCGTGTTCTCAACCCTGCCCGCGCCCGGTGCGCGTAGCACTTCGCAGTTCCGACCGGCATGTCGACCGCGGCTGCGATCTCCGCGAACGAGAAGTCGAGCGCGTCCTTCAGCACGACGACCTTGGCCTGATCGGGCGAGATGCTCGCCAGCCCGGCGTTGAGCTCGGAGCGAAGCTCTGCGAGGCCGGCCTCGTGGGCCGGATCCGCATCGTCCGCGATGCGCTCGTCGTCGACGAGTGGCTCGCAACGGCGCACGCGCTGGCGGGCGCCGACGTCCCGGCAGGTGTTGACCACGAGCCGGTGGAGCCAGGTCGAGAACTGCGACTCACCCCGAAACTGCCCGATCCGGACACAGAGCTTCGCGAGCGCCTCCTGGGCGGCGTCGCGGGCGTCCTCGGGATCGCTGAGCATGGTGCCGGCGAGGCGTTCGACCCTCGCCGCGTGCCGTTCGCACAGGGCTTCGAGGGCGCGCGCGTCGCCGTCCTTCGCTCGTTTGACCAGGATCGGATCACTGAGCCTCTCGTAGACGAGCGGCCGCTGGGGCCGCGGTGTCTGCCGAATCTGACGGCCCTTGCGCAGGGAGGGTTGCACGGCGGGGCCTAGTCTAGTTGCCGATGCTGGACACACCGACGGCCGAAGCCGTGACGCAGCGCCTGCGCGGGCGTTTCGGGCGCACGTACGCCTTCGTCGAGACCTGCCCGTCCACGCAGCGCCTCCTCCCGGCGGACGCCCCCGAAGGAGCCGTCGCAGTCGCGGACGAGCAGACCGAGGGTCGGGGACGGCACGGCCGCGGCTGGGAATCGCCCCCCGGGACGAGCATCCTCTGCTCCCTCCAGTTGCGTCCGCCGGCCGAGCCCTCACGTTTTCCCGAGCTGACGATCGTGGGCGCGCAAGCGTGCATCGACGCGATCGCCGCGGTCACCGGGCTCGAGCCGAGCCTGAAGGAGCCGAACGACGTGCTCGTCGCCGGCAAGAAGGTGGCGGGCGTCCTCGGCGAGGCTGCCGACGACAGGGTCGTGCTCGGCGTGGGCATCAACGTCAACGTGCCCGCGAGCGACCTGCCGCGGGAGCTACGGCTCCCGGCGTCGTCGCTCCTCGTCGAGACCGGCGCCCCGGTCGACCGGGTCGAGCTCTTGGTCGAGTTGCTGGCGGCCCTCGAGCGCCGGTACGACGACTGGTCAGCCTCGTAACGGCCGGCCCGCGTTCCCCACCGGATCGGTGGCGGAAATTGTGAAGTGCCGGCTTTTCCGGAAGGCCGGGAAGCTGAAATAGCCGCGCCTCACGTTGCGGGAGACGCGGCGGCCTCCGAAGACCGCGCTCACGGTGGCGCGCTCGCTGATCCAGAACTGGAGCCGCGCGCGTGAGGCCAGGCGCAGCTTGGGCGCGGTCGTATCGACCGTCACCGTCGCCTTCTGAATGACCGTGGTGATCGTGTCGGTCGCCTTGACCACGAGGTCGTACCTGCCGTCAGGGGCGACCCGGGCGCCCAGCTTCCCGTTCCACGTCGAGCCCACACCGCCGACGGGGAAGGTTTGCCTCAGAAGCGTCGCGTTGCGCTTGCCGGCACGCTGGACCTCCACGGTCACGGCGGCGGCCGCGAAGAGCCGGAACGACAGGGCCGTTTCGTCGGCTCGCCCGTCGCCGTTCGGCGAGATCACTGACGGGGCCGCCCTCACCTGCGCCAGCGTCCGGTCGACGTAGAAGCTCGCCGTGCCGGAGACCTGCTTGCCGCTGGCCGCCCGGGCCGTGATCGTCAGACGATAGAGCCCGTCCGAAACCATCACGTCGCGCCATGCGAACGAGTGTGGTCCCTGGGTCATCGGGCCGGCGAAGAGCGTCGCGAGCGGGTTGCCCACGGCATCCGCCAGCGAGACCGTCAGCTGGGCAGAGGCCCCGAGCACGTACGTGATCGTGGCCACGTCGGCGAAGCCGTCGCCGTTCGGCGAGACGACGCCCGGCTGGACCCGCAGCTGCGTGAGGCTGAGTTGTGGAACCGAGCGCCCGAGCGTGCCGAGCACAGGCCGCGCGCTCGCACCCGCGCTCGTGGCGTCGATCGAATACGTGTAGCGGCCGCGCAGGGCGATGCTCGAGTCCCACGTCCAGTCGACCGAGCGACCGGTGCCCGCGCCCGAGGCGACCTCGTGCCCGAGCGCGTCCATGACCGTCACGTTCCACGGCACGGAGCCGGAGAGCTTCGCTGTGAAGCGGACGTTCCCACCGACCGCGCCGAAGACGAGCGGCGCGTAGATCTTGGGGAGGCCCGTAGCGCCGACCTCGCGCGCGATCGCCGGAAGCAGCGAGTAGACGCTGCTCCCGGGGCAGCTCGTCGGGTAGGCGTCCCGGTGGCCCGAGACGGCGCGGAGCTGTACCGACCTCCCCCGCTCGTAGCGAGGGTTGCCGGTCGAGATCCTCGTCACCCTGCTCAACGGGTCGACGTGCGCCACGTCGAGGCGCCAGGCGAGCAGCTTGACGAGGGCCGAACGAGCAGCCGCCGACAGGCCGGCGCCGTTGTAATTGCCGATCAGCGCGACCCCGACGGAGCCGTAGTTGAAGCCGAGGGCATGGGCGCCGACAACCGCCTTCTCCATCCCTCCGTACCGGCCCTCGAAGATCTGGCCGTACTTGTCGACGAGGAAGTTGTAGCCGATGTCGTCCCAGCCGTTCCCGCGCACGTGGTAGAGCTCGACCGCCCGCACCACGGCGGCGGACTGAGACCGGCTATAGCTGTTCGAGCCCGCGGTGTGGTGGACGATCGCCAGATGGACCTCGTCCGCGATCAGGGGCCCCTTCTTCCGGTTGCGCCGGATCTGCTCGTTCGCACCCCATTGCGCTCGCGTGATGATCCCCGGTGCGTTCGCCTCGAACGGCACCGCTCTTCGTGGCGCCGCCGGCGCCGTGTCGCTGCGCACGAAGAACCCCCGCAGCCGGCGGACGTTGCCGGTGACGCGGTACTGGATCCGCTCGGACGGGCCTACCCAGTAAGGGCTGCCGACGTGCCACTTCCGCGAGCGGCGGCCTTCCGGCGTGTTCGCGTCCGGCAGGTCGTCGGGCTCCGCGGCCGCGACCTGCCAGCTCCTCCAGCGGCCGGTCGCGGCCTGGGTGCGAAACCGAACTGATCCGCCTCCTTGCCAGTGCAGCCCGACGAGCTCGAAGCGCTTCGCCGCGACTCCCGCTCCGGTCCCACCGATCGCC
>DATMIX010000018.1:0-40462 GCA_035554095.1 Gaiellaceae bacterium
CCCCGCAGGGGCGCTAAGCGGTTGCGCGAGCGTTGGAGAGGCGCTCGACGAGGCCGTCGACCAGCTCGCTCTTGAGCAGGACGCCGTCGGCTCCGGCTTCCTTGACGGCCTCGTGGAGCTTCGGCGCATCGTCGCCGGTGAGGGCGATCAGGCAGAGGCTGGGGTGGTCGCGGCGGAGCCGCGCGACCGCCGTGACGCCGTCGACGAGCGGCATATGCAGGTCGATCACCACCGCGTCGGGCTCCAGCTCGTCCGCCTGCTCGATCGCTTCGAGCCCGTTTTTGACGGCCCCGACTACCTCGAGCTCCGGCTGCCGATCGATCAGCGCTCGCAGCGACTCGACGAAATCGCGATCGTCGTCTGCGAGCAGTACACGGATCCCCTGGCTTTCGGCCTCCGCCATTTGTACAACGGTAGTTTCCTCTTTATGGAGGTGCAAACAGACGCAGCGGGCGTGGCACTGATCGGCGCCAGCCTCGACCTCGGCGCCGGCCGCCGCGGTGTGGACATGGGGCCGTCCGCGATTCGCTACGCGGGCCTCGCGGCGCGGATCGAGCAGCTCGGAAGGAGGGTCTTCGACTGGGGGAACGTCGAGGGCGCGGTTGCCGAGGCCACGGCCGTCGGAAGCGAACAGGTCAGATTCCTGACAGCGATCAAGCAGGCCTGCGCGCGCGTCGCGCAGCTCGTGGAGCGCGCGGTCGCCGAGGGGCTCGTGCCGCTCGTGCTCGGCGGCGACCACTCCGTCGCGTTGGGGACGCTGGGCGGCCTCTCCCGAGCGCACGGCTCCGGCGGCGTGCTCTGGATCGACGCCCACGGCGACCTCAATCGCCCGGAGACCTCGCCGAGCGGCAACGTCCACGGCATGCCGCTCGCAGCGGCGCTGGGCCTTGCGGGCGCCGAGTTCGAGAGCGAGAACTGGTCTCTGCCGGCCGTGGCCCCCGAGCGCGTGGCGCTGGTGGGCATCCGCTCGCTGGATCCGGCCGAGGTCGCCTTGATCGCGGACGCGGGCGTCCAGGTCTACACGATGAGCGACGTCGACAGGCTCGGCATCGAGCGGGTGGTCCGGCAATCACTCGCCCAGATCGCAGGCCCGGGCTTCGTGCACGTGAGCCTCGACATGGACGCGCTCGACCCCGACATCGCGCCGGGCGTCGGGACCCCGGTGCGAGGTGGACTGTCGTACCGCGAGGCGCATCTCGCCCTGGAGCTCGTGGCGGAGTCGGGGCTCGCGGGATCGATCGAGGTCGTCGAGGTGAATCCGATCCTCGACCGTGAAAACGAGACCGCGAAGCTCGCCGTCGAGCTCGTCGCCAGCGCGCTGGGCGCGCGAATCCTGTAGACCCGCGTCGTGCTCGGAATCCTCTACGACGTGCACGGGAATCTCGACGCCCTGAACGCCGTGCTCGGCGAGGCCGAGGCGGAAGGGGTCGACGAATGGCTGCTCGGCGGCGACTACTGCGCCTTCGGCCCTTGGCCGGTCGGGACGCTGGAGCGCCTGCGCCGGCTCCAGAACGCGACCTGGCTGCGTGGAAACGGCGAGCGCTGGCTGGTCGACCCGCCCATGGACATGCCGGCGGAGCAAAGTGACTTCGTCTTCGCCGCGCTCGCCTCCGCGATCGCCCAGCTCGGCGCCGGCGACATCGACTACCTGGTCGGCCTGCCGACGCTCGCCGAGCGCGAGGAGGCGTTCTACTGCCACGGCTCGCCGCTCTCCGACGTCGACAGCTTTGCGCCGGAGTCGGGGGAGGAGGACGTGCGGCTGCTGGCGGGGATCGAGGAGACCCAGGTCGTGTTCGGCCACAGCCACGTGCAGTTCAGGCGCGAGGGCGCGAACGACACGGATCTCGTCAATCCGGGGAGCGTGGGGATGCCGATCGACGGAGACACACGCGCGGCCTGGGCGATTCGCCGCGACGACGGCTCGATCGAGCTGCGCCGGACCGCGTACGACACCGCCCCCGCGATCGCGAAGATGCGTGAGTACGACTGGGGCGAGCGGGTCGCGCTCCGGCTCCTGAACGGGCGGGACTGACGGCCGCTCGACCCGGCCGGTCGATCGGCTGCGGGATGGAAGCTGTTTCAGGCGAGCGAAGGCATCGCTTGCGATGCCGCCAAGAGGCCGTGTCGGCTTTGCCGACGCGGCTGCTCGACCCGGCCGATCGAATCGGCTGCGGGATGGAAGCTGTTTCAGGCGAGCGACGCGTCGAGCGTGATGTTCTGCACGGCGCCGAGCGCCTTCGAGACCGGACAGTTCCCCACGGCCTGCTCGGCCGCCTCCTGAAAGGCAGCCTCGTCGAGCCCGTCGACCTCGCCCCGCACGGTGAGGTGGATCGAGGTGATCGCGAAGCCGCCGCCGTCGTCCTCGAGCGTCACCTGCGCGTCGGCTTCCAGCTTCGTCGGCGGGCTCCCGTCCTGCGCGAGGCCGTTTGCGAGCGCCATCGAGAAGCACGTGGCATGGGCGGCAGCGATCAGCTCCTCCGGGCTCGTCTTGCCCCCCGGCTCCTCGAACCGCGATGCGAACGTGACCTCCTGGCCCGAGAGCGAGCCGCTCGACTCCAGGTCGAAGCGCCCGGAACCGCTCTTCAAATCCCCTTCCCAGGTGGTGTGCGCGCGTCGCTCAATCGCCATCGTCAGCCTCCTCCTGTCCTGATCCAGCCGGTCGGTAGTACCTGCGCCCCCGCAACTCTTCCGGCAAGTGGTCGACCTCAAACCCGGCGGGATCGCTGTGCGGGTAGATGTAGCCCGTGCCGCGGCCGAGCTTCTTCGCGCCGGGGTAGTGGGCGTCACGCAGCTCGTCGGGCGGCCGGAGGTGGCCGTGCTCGCGGACGTCGGCGCTCGCCTCCTTGATGGCGACGTAGCTCGCGTTCGACTTGGGCGCGCGTGCCAGGTAGATCGCCGCCTGCGACAGGTTGAGCTTCACCTCCGGCAGCCCGACGTGCTCGACCGCCTGCGCGGCCGCCACGGCGACCACCAGCGCCTGCGGGTCGGCGTTGCCGATGTCCTCGGAGGCGAGCACGATCATCCGCCGCGCGATGAACCGGGGATCCTCGCCGCCCTCGAGCATGGCCGCGAGGTAGTAGACCGCGGCGTCGGGATCCGACCCTCGCATCGACTTGATGAACGCCGAGATGAAGTCGTAGTGGGCATCGCCGCCCTTGTCGTAGACGAGGGGCCGCTTGCGGGCCGCATCCTCGATGTGCTCTTCGTTCAGCACGACGCCCTCGGCCTTCGCCGTCTGCGTCGAGAGCTCGAGGATGTTGTACGCGTTCCGAGCGTCGCCGCCTGCCCGGCGCGCCACCAGCGCGATCAGTCCGGCCGGTACCTCGGCGTCGAGCGCGGCCGCTCCGCGGCGGGCGATCTCCTCCAGCTCGGGCTCGCTGAGCGGCTCCAGCTCGTAGATCTGCGAGCGGGAGAGCAGGGCCGAGTTGACCTCGAAGTACGGGTTCTCGGTCGTCGCCCCGATCAGCGTCACGAGGCCCTCCTCGACCGCCGGCAGCAGGGCGTCCTGCTGGGCCTTGTTGAAACGGTGGATCTCGTCCAGGAAGAGGATCGTGCGCTGCCCGCTCCCGCCGAGACGCTCCCGCGCCGAAGCGAGCACCTCCCTGACGTCCTTCACGGTTGCCGACACGGCGGAGAGCTCCTCGAAGTGCGCGCCGGTCGTGTGAGCGACGATGCGCGCGAGCGTCGTCTTGCCGCTCCCCGGCGGCCCGTAGAGGATCATCGAGCCGACTCGGTCCTCCGCGATCGCGAGCCGGAGCGCCGAGCCCTCGCCGAGCACCTGCTCCTGCCCGACGAACTCGTCGAGCGTCTTCGGCCGCAGCCGCATGGCCAGCGGTGCGACGTCGCCCAACCGCTGTGCCGCCGCATCGGAGAAGAGGTCGCTCACGGCCGAAAGTATGCTCCTCGCGTGGCGGCCGAGGACTATACGGAGCCGATTCTTCCCGGTGACGGGGACAGCGACTACGAGCGATATCTGCGCACGGACGAGCTGCTCGCCCTGCAGCGCGCCCCCGACGACTGGGCGAGCCGGGCACCTGAACTGGGGACGCGGCGCTGACGCAGGAGGCGACCACGACCGGCTTGCGCGAGGAGGTGAGCGACCTCCTCCAGCGTTTGATCCGGCTCGATACCGTCAACCCGCCGGGCAACGAGACGCCTGCGGCCGAGCTCCTGCGCGAGTACCTTGCCCAGAGCGGGGTCGAGGCGGAGCTGTACGCGAAAGCACCGGAGCGCGCCAACCTCGTCGCGCGGATACCGGGACGAAGCGACGGCCCGCGGCTCATGCTGCTCTCGCACACCGACACGGTCCTGGCGGATCCGGACGAGTGGCAGCTCGATCCCTGGTCGGGCGAGCTGCGCGACGGGGAGATCTGGGGCCGCGGCGCCTTGGACATGAAGGGGCAGGTGGCCGCGAACGCCGTGGCGCTCGCCTCGCTCGCGCGGGAGGGGTTCGAGCCGGCCGGCGACCTGATCTTCGCGGCGACCGCCGACGAGGAGGTGGGCGTCGACTTCGGCCTCTCCTGGCTCTGCCGGGAGCACCCTGAGGCCGTTCGCGCCGACTACTGCATCAACGAGGGCGCAGGCGACCGGGTCGACTTCGGCGGCGGCCGGATCTTCTACCTCTGCGCGGCGGCCGAGAAGATGAGCTCGCCCTTCCGCCTGACCGTGCACGGGCGCAGCGGCCACGCGTCGATGCCGAGCATCTCCGACAACGCGCTCGTGAAGGCTGCGCCGCTGATCGAGCGGCTCGCGGCCTACCGGCCCGAGCCCCGGCTCGAGCCCGAGGTGAGTGCCTTTCTCGAGCTGCTCGTGGACAGGGAGGTCGGCGCCGAGGAGGCGTTGGAGGCCGCACGCGAAGCCAATCCACTGGCGGCGGAGTTGATCGACCCGCTGCTGTCCATGACCGTGACTCCCACGATCGTCTCCGCGTCGAAGAAGCGGAACGTCGTTCCCGCGGTCTGTGAGCTGATCTGTGACTGCCGCCTCCTGCCGGGCCAGACGCAGGCCGAGGCGGAGAAGCTGCTGCGCGGTGTCCTCGGGGAGGGCGACTACGACCTGGAATGGCTCGAGGGGCAGGGCGGAACGCGCTCCCCGCTCGAGACTCCTCTCTGGGATGCGATCGCGGAGTTCGTCGCCGCGGAGGAGCCGGAGTCCCGGCTGGCACCGCTCTGCCTTGCGGGCTTCACCGACAGCCATTGGCTGCGCGAGGCCTTCGGGACCGTGGCGTACGGGTTCTTTCCGGCTCGCACGATGGATCCCGAGGTGACGGCGAGGCTCGTGCACTCCGCCGACGAGCGGATCGCCGTCGACGACCTCCAGCTCGGCGTGCGGTTCCTCCGCGACGCGGCCCGGCGCGTGCTTGCCTAGCTAGGCTCCTCGCGATGGGCGAAGAGAAGATCCGGCTCGGCGGGATGGCGCTCGCGAACGGCGTGCTCGTCCACGGCCCGACCGCCTGGGCCTGCGCCGTTCGGACCGAGAGCGGCGAGTTGAAGGTGGAGTCCGACCGGAAGCGGTTTCGTGCGGCCGAGGTCGAGCGGCCGCTCCTCCGCGGCCCGGCGCGGCTCGCCGAGGTGATGTTGCTGCTGCCGGAGGTGCGGCGGCGGCTCCCCGAGGCGCGCCTGCCGTTCGAACGGCCCCGCGTGCTCGCGGCCATGGTCGGGAGCGCGGCCGCAGCGCGGCTCGTGAAGGCGTCCCGCCTCCGCCCGTTTGCGCAGGAGCTTCTTGCCGGTGTCGTCTCGCTCGCGCCGGCGGCGCTCGCGGTCCGCGGCTCGGAGGTTGCCGCCTATCACGGTGCAGAACACATCTCGATCGGCAGCTACGAGCATGGCGAGAGGCGCGCGAAGGAGCACGAGCGCTGCGGGTCGCACATCGTCGGCCCGCTGATTCTCAGCTCCGCCGTGGGCGGCGCCCTCGCCTCGCGGGCGCCCGAGCACCTGAAGGGTCCGGCGCGGGCCGCGGCGCAGCTCGGGGCCGTCGGTGTCGCGACCGAGCTCTTCACGTGGATGGTGCGGCACCCCGACCACGGCCTCTCGCGGGCGCTCGCGAAGCCCGGCCACGAGCTCCAGCACCGGCTCGCGACCGAAGATCCGAGTCCGGAGCAGCTCGAGGTCGCTGAGGCGGCCCTGGCGGCGTGTCTCGCGCTGGAGCAGGATGGCGGTCCGCGAACGAACTAGGAAGCGCCTTCCGCCCGAGATCTTCGACCTTCCGGTCGAGAAGATGCGGGACGGCTACTACACGGACGCGTACTTCAACCACGCGCGGGAGACACTGCTCGAGGACGACCGCCGGCCGCGCGTCGTGATGCAGGTCTTCCAGAAGAGGGACGCATTCCTCGGCGGGATGGACGAGGCGATCGCGATCCTCAAGCTGTGCGCCGCCGACTGGGACGCGCTCACGGTGCACGCCCTGTACGACGGCGACCGGGTCTCGCCGTACGAGACCGTCATGACGATCGAAGGCGACTACACGACGTTCGCGCATCTCGAGACGCTCTACCTCGGGGTGCTGGCACGGCGAACGTTGATCACGACCAACGTCGTGCGGGTTCTGGAGGCCGCGCAGGGAAAGCCGATCATCTTCATGCCGGCCCGGCACGACCACCACCGCGTGCAGACGGGTGACGGCTACGCCGCGTACGTCGCGGGGCAGGTCGTCGGAGCCCCGATCGGCGTGACGACCGACGAGCAGGCGTCGTGGTGGGGCGGCAAGGGCGTGGGGACCGTTCCACACGCGCTCATCTCGTCGTACGGCGGCAACACCGTGCTCGCCGCGACGAAGTTCGCCGAGTGGGCGCCGGACGACCTCAACGTCGTCGTCCTCGTGGACTTCGAGAACAACTCGGTCGAGACCGCGCTCGAGGTCGCTCGGGCGCTGGGGCCGCGGCTCTGGGGGGTGCGGCTCGACACCTCGGAAACGCTCGTCGACCAGTCGCTCATGGCCGAGCTCGGTGACTTCGGACCGACCGGGGTCAATGAGCGGCTCGTGCGCAAGGTTCGCGATGCGCTCGACCGCGACGGCTTCGAGCGGGTGAAGATCGTCGTCTCCGGCGGGTTCGACGTCGACAAGATCCGTGAGTTCGAGGCTCGCGGCGTGCCGGTCGACTCGTACGGGATCGGCTCGTCGCTGATCCGCGGCTCGAACGACTTCACGGGCGACATCGTCCTGACCGACGGAAGGCCGTCGGCGAAGTTCGGCCGCCGTTACCGGCCGAACGAGCGGCTCGAACTCGTCGAGTAGGCGAAGCCTACGCCGCGGCCGAAGCGGCGATCCCGGGCCACGATTCGAGCGGCTCCGTGGAACGGACCACGTGTATACCGGCGTCAGCGAAGCGCTCGAACGCCGCGTCGGCCTCGTCCGTGTAGTCGACGGCGCCGGGGACGACGACGGGAGAGGTGCAGTCTTCGAGCAGGTAGACGCGCTCGGCCAGGTGTCGTTCGCGGCCCTGGGCTTCGAGCAGGTCTTCGATCGTCCAGGCCACGCAGTGACTCTTGGCCTGACCGGCGATCACGACCGCGTCGAAGTTGACCAGGTGGTCGACGAGGCCGTGGTTCCTCTCGCCGATCTGGTCGCGGTCAGGGCCTGTCGTCACTTCGGGGCCAAGGATCGAGTAGTGCTCGGTGAGTGGGTTCTGGCCCTTGATCTCGAGTCGCGGTTGAGCGAATCGGGCGACGGTGTGGAAGAAGAGCGCAGCCTCGACGGCCGGGACGAGAGCGTGTCCGACGCCGCCGAGCATCGCGTGGTACGGCCAGACAGTCAGGTTGTACTTCCCGCCCCGCTCGAGCTCGCGTGTGTAGTGGAGGAGATGCCGCTCGAGGTACGCGTGGTCCCGGCCGACGATCTCCGCGACGGCGGGGTTCACCTTCCAGCGGCCGGTCTCGACGTCGTCTGCCGAGACGAGCGTGTAGGGCGGCGGATGGTTTCCGTCGGCATCGAGGAGCCAGATCGGGTGGAAGATCTGCACCGCCTCGTGGGTATCGAGCGTCGGGATGACGTGCGTGATCGCGTCGAGATTCCGGTAGATGAACTCGCAGAGACGGCGGTTGTCATCCACGGCTCCCGTACCGCTCCGACCCGCGACGAAGAGCTCGAACTCCGGCAAGCAGAATGTGTTCTGGACGTCCACGGCGAGCAGGCAGAGTCGAAAGCGATCCTCCGACACCGGCTGCAGCGAGTGCTCCCGCGCCCACCGCTCGGCCTCGCCCGCGAGCCGCTCGTAAGGGACGCGGCGAAGCTCGCCGACGCTGTCAGGTTCGAACGACGGCGGGATCGGCAGCATCGGCGGCAAGTGTAGAGCGAGACGCCGGCGCCACAGCGCGCGGCGTCTTCGCATCGGCCGCCCGGGCGCGATGCTGACCGCCACTGGTCGTTACGAACACGACACGGTCCTGTGGCGCCAGCGTAACGGTGTCCGACGTGAGGACATGGCTCGCGAAACCGCCCCAGTACCAGCGGAAGTTCGCCTCTCGTCACGGAGCCGTAACGCCCTGAAAACCACGTCGGACACCGGTTCTAGGCTGGTCTAGCCGCGCCCGAACGAGTCACGGCTACAGCATCGCACTCGGGCTGCCGATGGGGGGAATGATGGGTTTTGGGGATTTCCTGCACCAGATCGGCGTGGCCGCGCTCACCTGGCTGCCGCTGCTCTTCTTCGGCCTCATCTGCTACCTCCTCTGGCGGACGCTGCAGCTCATGCCGCGCGTCAAGCCGACGCACGTCGAGCCTTCCTCGCGCTCGTCCGTGATCTGGGATGACGTGGCGGGCCTCGAGGAGGCCAAGGACGAGATGCGCGAGGTGGTCGACTTCCTCAAGTACCCGAAGCGCTTCGAGCGCCTGGGCGCCCGTGTCCCGAAGGGCATTCTCCTCTACGGCCCGCCGGGAACCGGGAAGACGTTGCTCGCGAAGGCCGTCGCCCACGAGTCGGGCGCGAGCTTCTACTCGCAGAGCGCCTCCGCGTTCGTGGAGATGTTCGCCGGCCTCGGCGCCTCTCGGATCCGGAAGCTGTTCGAGACCGCGCGCAAGAATGCGCCCGCGATCGTCTTCATCGACGAGCTCGACGCCGTCGGCGCCGCCCGGACGGGCCACGGCTTCAACCGCGAGCAGGACCAGACCCTGAACCAGCTGCTCGTCGAGCTGGACGGCTTCGAGTCGCGGGACCAGATCGTCGTCATGGGCGCTTCGAACCGCCTCCAGGACCTCGACCCCGCCCTCCTCCGGCCCGGCCGCTTCGACCGCCAGGTCCTCATCTCGCCGCCCGACCTCGCCGGCCGGGAGGAGATCCTGCACGTGCACACGCGCGGGAAACCGCTCGCCGCCGACGTCGACCTGAAGCTGGTCGCCCGCCAGACGGCGGGCCTCACGGGCGCCGACCTGGCCAACATCGCGAACGAGGCGGCGATCTTCGCGGGCCGCGAGCAGGCCCAGTACATCAGCGGCGAGCACTTCGACAACGCGATGGAGCGCGTCGTCGCCGGTCTGCAGAAGCGCCGCGTCGTCACCGAGAAGGAGAAGCGCATCCTCGCCTACCACGAGGGCGGGCACGCCCTGATGTCGCACCTCGTCGGCGACCTCCTGCCGGTGCAGAAGGTGACGATCGTCTCGCGAGGGCAGGCGCTCGGCTACACGTTGAACCTGCCGAACGAGGAGCGCTACCTCCACACGAAGGAGGAGTTCCAGGATCTGCTGAAGGTGTACCTCGCGGGCCGCGCAGCTGAAGAAGTCGTATTCGGACGCGTCACGAACGGCGCCGCGAACGACCTCGAGAAGGTGACGGAGCTCGCCCGCGCGATGGTGTTCGAGTACGGCATGGCCGAGGTCGTCACGTCGCGCACGATGCGGGCCGACAACTACGCCCTTTCCGAAGACACGAAGCGCGTTCGCGACCAGGAACAGGCGCACCTCACGGACGACGCGTACGAGGACGCCAAGCGACTGCTGCACAAGCATCGGCCGGCGCTCGACCGAATCGCCCACGCGCTGCTCGAGAAGGAGACGCTCGACCGCGACGAGCTCGAATCCCTCCTGGCCGACGTCGAGCCCCACTCGCGGTCGAGCGAGACGGTGGGAACGGTGAAGGTCATGCCGCTTCCGGCTGACTGACCGCAGGTAGCATCGCCCGCGATGGAACCGCGGGGCATCCACCACCTCGGCGTCGCCGTCGAGGATCTCGACCGGGCCGTCACGACCTACGAGCGCGTGTTCGGGGCGCGGCTCGAGCACCGCGAGACGGTGCCCGACCAGGGTGTCGAGGCGGCCTCGATGCGGGTCGGCGACGGGCGGGTGGAGCTGCTCGCCTCGCTCGGCGAGGAAACGCCGGTCGGGAAGTTTCTGGCGAAGCGCGGGCCGGGCATGCATCACGTCGCGTTCGAGGTGGACGACGTTCGAGGCGCGGTCGGAGAGCTCGCCGGCAAGGGCGTCGAGCTCGTCGACGAACAGCCGCGACAGGGCCTTTTCGGGCTTCAGGTCGCATTCCTCCATCCGGACGCCCTCGACGGTGTCCTCGCGGAGCTCGTCGCCGATGGCTAGCAACGAACGGGTGGTCGTCGAGATCGGCTTCGACGGCGGCCAGATCATGGGTGCGCGGGTCACGAGCGACTCGGCGGACCAGCTCGAAAGCGCAATCTCGGGCGACGACGAGGGCGCGCTGATTCTCGATGCGGACGACGGCCGCTACACGGTGGCGCTGCGCCGCGTCGTCTATGTCAAGCGCTTCACGCGCGAGGCGCGTCTCGGGTTCTCCGGGAACCCGTAGCGCGGTTACAAGAGGCGCAGGCGCGGGCATTCCCGCTTGATGGCGAACGAGGCGGCCGGCACGACGGCTTTGCGCCGAGGGGCTTCGTCCGAGCAGTTGAAGCGCTTGGTCGACAGAGCCCAGCAGGGCGAGCGCGAGGCACTCGAGGAGCTCTACCTCCTCCACTTCGACCGCATCTACAGCTACCTGCACATGAGCGTCGGGAACCGGCACGACGCGGAGGACCTCACGACCCAGACGTTCCTGAAGATGCTCGAGGCGATCGGCAAGTTCCGCTGGCGCTCGGCGCCCTTCTCGGCGTGGCTGTTCAGGATCGCGCACAACCTCGCGATGGATCACTTCCGGACGACGCGCCGCTGGCAACCCGAGGAGGAGGTTCCCGAGCCCGAGCCCCCCGAGGAGAGCGCCGCTGAGGAGGAGGCGCTCGAGTCGATCGGGCGGCGGAGCATGCTCGAGCTGATCGAGAACCTCTCACCCGAGCAACAGCAGGTGCTGACGCTGAAGTTCGTCTTCAACTTCTCGAACGGCGAAGCGGCCACGATCCTCGGCAAGACCGAGGGAGCGATCAAGTCGCTCCAGCACCGCGCACTGGCATCGCTGCAACGTCAGCTGGAAAAGCAGCCGGACCAGCCCTCCTAGGATCCGGGCATGGCGCTCTCGGTCGGCATCGTCGGCCTGCCGAACTCCGGCAAGACAACGCTCTTCAAGGCGCTCACGCACGCCAGCCCCTCGGTTTCCGGCAAGGAGAACGTCGGCATGGCGACGATCGCCGACGAGCGCCTACCGCAGGTCGCCGCCGTCGAGAAGGCGAAGAAGGTTACTCCGGCGGCCCTGCGCGTGATCGACGTGCCCGGGACCGGCGCACAGCTGCTCGGCAACCTCCGTCAGGTGGACGCGCTTCTCGTCGTGCTCGATGCTTGGTCGGGAACGCAGGACCCCGAAGCCGATTTCGAGACGCTCCAGCTCGAGCTGCTCGTCGCCGACCGCGACCATGTCGAGCGACGCCTCGATCGTGTCCGAAAGCAGGCGAAGTCCGGCGACGCGGAGCTGCGCAAGGAGGTCGGGCAGCTCGAAGCGGTGCTCGCCCACATCGAAGCCGGCCGGCCGCTGTCGGCGTGGCCCGGCGAGTTACCTGACGGGCTCGAGCCGCTCACGACGAAGCCGCTGATCGAGGTTCGGAACGGCGCCGGTGGCATCGACGCCAAGCTGGAGGCTGAGCTCGCCGAGCTGCCCGACGAGGAGGCGGCGCAGTTCCGCGACGGACCGTCGGCGCTGGGCGAGATCGCGCGGCGCCTGTTCGAGTCGGTCGATCTCATCTCGTTCTTCACCGCGAGCGAGAATGAAACGAGGGCGTGGCCGCTACGGAACGGACAGACTGCCCTCGACGCCGCGGAGACGATCCATTCCGACATCGCACGCGGCTTCATCCGCTGCGAGGTGATCCGCTGGCGGGACTTCGTCGAGGCCGGCTCGCGCGCCGAGGTCGTGCGTCGCGGGCAACAGCGGCTGGAGGGGAAGACCTACCGCGTCGAGGACGGCGATGTCCTGAACATCCGCTTCAACGTCTAGGGATCGGCAGCAACCTGATACATTGATGACGATCAATGAAGACGCTCGACTGTCTCGACCAACCTTGCTGCGCGCCCGGCGCGCCGCCGCTGGCGAAGCCGGCGGCGCGGGCGCTCGCAGACCGCTTCAAGGCGCTCTCCGATCCGGCCCGGGTGTCGATCGTCAACCGGGTCGCCGGCTCCGGTGAGGTCTGCACGTGCCAGCTGATCGAGCCGCTCGGCCTGTCGCAGCCGACGGTCTCGCACCACCTGCGGGTTCTGAAGGAGGCGGGGCTGGTCGAGGTCGCACGCAGGCGCGGTACCTGGACGTTCTACCGGCTCGTTCCCGAGGCGGTCGAGGAGCTCGCGTTCGCCCTGGGCACCCCGCAGCTCGCCGGCGCGTCGTGAAGCGCGCCTACTTCGTCTGCATCGGCAACGCGGGACGCTCGCAGCTGGCCCAGGCGCTGTACGAGCGGCGCGGAGGCGAGGCTCGCTCGGCCGGATCGCGCCCCGAGGCGGCGCTGCATGCCAACGTCGTGGAGGCGCTCGAGGAGGTCGGGATCGACGTCCGCGGTCGCGAGCCGAAGCCGATCACGGAGGACGACGCGCGCTGGGCGGACGTGGTCGTGACGATGGGTTGCGGCGATGCTTGCCCAGTCTTTCCCGGCAAGCAGTACGTCGACTGGAACCTGCCCGACCCGATCTCGATGTCGCTCGAGGAAGTGCGGGCACTCCGCGACGAGATCGACCGCCGGCTCGAGAGCCTCTAGCCCGCCGAGATCAGCACGATCCCGATGAGGGCGAGCACGATCCCGAGCTCCTGCGAACGGTGCACGCGCTCGTTCAGCACGATGCGTGCCAGCAGCACGGTGACGACCGGGTAGAGCGAGGCGAGGATCGAGACGACGCTCACGAGGCCGCGCCCCGAAGCTGCGGCAAAGAAGATGATGCCGCCGGTGTCGAGGATGCCGATCGAGGCCAGAGCCGGGAGGTCCGCGCGACTCGCGCGACCCGGCCGGAGGATCAGCCACGCCGCAGCGATCAGGCTCGTCGACGTGAGCCGGAAGACGAACACAGGCCAGAGGAAGTCCTCGCCGCTGGCTGCGTGCATCGGAACGTAGTAGCCGCCGAAGGCGAGCATCGCGATCGCAGCCCAGCCGACGCCCGCCGCGAGCCGCGCGGCGTCGGGGCGGCGCTCGAGCGACGCGAGCACGACACCGACGAGCGCCGCGAGGAAGCCGAGCTCCTGCCAGAGGCTCGGGTCGTCACCGCGCGTCAGGCCCCAGATCACCGGGATCGCCGCGCCGGCGCCCGCGATCGGCGCCACGATGCTGAGCGCGCCCGCAGCCATGCCGCGGTAGAAGGCGATCAGCCCGATCGTGCCGAAGCACGCCGCGAGGACGGCCCACAGGACGGCTGTGTCCGGTGGACCTTCCCCGCGGATCGCGACCCAGACGGCGACCAGGGCCAGGCCGATCGGCTGGGCGACTATGAGCACCGCGAAGGGGCTGAGGACGCGGCTCTTGAGCCCGCCGAGGAAGTCCCCGATGCCCCACGACACGGCGGCCGCGAGGGCGAGCGCTGCTGCGAGCACCTACTCGGGGACGGGCCGTGTCGCGGCGACCGCGTCGAGCTGGTTCGCGTGGTAGAGGACCGATGCCTCCGCCGTCCGGGCGGCGCGCGCGTCGTGGTGAGCGGCGACCGCGTGGAGCAGCTCGGCGCGAACCTCCGCTTCGAGCGCGGCCGCCCGCTCCTCGATCAGGCGGAGGCCGAGGTGGACGTGCCCAAGCAGGCGTCCCTCATCCGTGGGGCGGAAGTTCGGGCCGGGGCCGAGCTCGCGTGCGCGGCCGACGTCATGCAGGAGCGCCGCCGCAAGCAGCAGGTCTGCGCGAAGGCGTGGATGGAGCTGGGCCGTCTCGCGGCAGATCGTCGCGACTCCGACCGTGTGCTCCAGCAGGCCGCCTGCGTACCCGTGATGGCCGTCGGGGGCGGCGGGCAGCGAGCGCAGCGAGGCGCGCAGCGCGTCGTCGGCCAGGAACCTAGCGACCGTCGCCTTCAGTCCGGGGTGTGCGATCTCACCGGCGAGGAACTCGAGGAAGCCGTCGAGCTCGTCGGCGTCGCGGCGGATCGCCGGCGCCAGGGCCGCCGGATCCGCGTCGGGCTCCGGCTCGATCGAGCGCAGCTCGAGCTGGAGCTTGTCGCGGAACTTCTCGACCCGCCCGAGCACTCGCACGGCGTCGCCTTCCTCGAAGCGTCCGTCGAGCAGCTCGACGTCGTTCCAGACGCGGGCTTCGATGCGCCCGCTCGGGTCGACGAGCTCGAGCGCGAGGTAGGCGGCGCCGTTCCGCGTGCGGAGGCGCCGCTTCCGGGCCACCGCGTAGATGCCCTCGACGACCCGCTCCTCCGCCAGCTGGGCGATCGCGCTCACGGCAGGAGTCTAGGTCCTGAGGCGGCTGTTAGTTTCCATCGGAATGGCCCGGATCAAGCCGTTTCCCGCGCTTGTCTACGACACCGAGATGGCGGGGCCGCTCGAGCGCCTCGTCGCGCCGCCGTACGACGTCATCACCCCCGCCGAGCGCGAGCGCTACCTCGCTCTCGACCCCCACAACGTCGTTCACCTGACCCTGCCCGACTCCGAGGAGCGGGCGGCGGACGACCTGCGCTCGTGGCAGGAGGACGGCGTGCTCGTGCGCGGCGAGCCGTCGCTGTGGGCTCTCTCGCAGCGCTACACCGGGCCGGATGGGGTCGAGCGGACGCGGAACGGGATCGTTGCGGCGCTGCGGTTGGAACCGTACGAGAACCGTGTCGTGCTTCCGCACGAGCGCACCCATGCGGGCCCGAAGGAGGGCCGGCTGCGGCTCTTGCGCGCGACGCGCACGCAGCTCGAGCCGATCTTCCTGCTCCACGACGGCGACGCGGTCGAGCTCCCCGAGCGGGAGCCCGATCTCGAGGCCGGCGGCGACCGGTTGTGGCGGCTCGAACCCGAAGCAAGTAACAGCCTGTTGCAAAGTTTCGAGGAGCGGCAGCTGCTAATCGCCGACGGTCATCACCGCTACGAGACCGCGCTCGCTTTCCATGCGGAGGACGGCACCGAGGCGAGTGCCTGGATGATGGTCGTGCTCGTCTCGACGCGTGAGGAGGGGCTGACGATCTTCCCGACGCACCGGCTGGCCGAGTCGGTCGACGGCGTGCAAGGCACGCCGATCGACGAGCCCGGCGACGACTTGCCGGGCGCCGTCCTCTACCGCGACGGCAGATACGAGCTGCTCGCGGGAACCGGTCTCGACGTCGAGATCGTCGACGCGCTCGCGCCTCGTGGGGTGACGTACACGGCCGAACGGGGCGAGGCCGTTGCGGCCGTCGACCGCGGCGAGGCGGAGGGGGCGTTCCTGCTTCGGCCGACGGCGATCGAGGACGTGTTCGCACGTGCGCGCGAGGGCCGCGTCATGCCCCAGAAGACGACGTATTTCTTCCCGAAGTTGACGTCGGGGCTTCTCTTCCAGCCGCTTGACTGACTGGCTCGCGACGTGCCGCGCTGCGGTCGAAGACGTGCGCGGCGTGCTCGCGGAGCTGCCGACACGCGAGGAGCGCGAGCCGGTCGTGGGAGCGGGCGAGGGCGGTGACGACACGGTTGCGATCGACGCTGCGGCGGAAGCGGCGATCGTCCGCCGGCTCGAGGCGACGAAGGCGAGCTTCTCGCTCGTCTCCGAGGAGCTCGGCGAGAAGGCATTCGGGGGCGGCGGCGCGACGCACGTGGTCGTGGACCCGATCGACGGCTCGTTGAACGCGAAACGGGGGATCCCGTTCTTCGCTCTCTCGGTCGCCGTCGCCGAAGGCGCGACCATGGACGGCGTCCACTTCGGCTACGTCTACGACTTCGGCACCGGGGAGGAGTGGACGGCCGAGCGCCGCGCGGGGGCTTTCCTGGACGGTGAGCGACTCGGGGCGGTGAAGCCGAAGGACGAGATCGAGATCCTCTCCTTCGAGGCGACCCTGACGTCGTCGGTCGCCGAGAAGGCGGCGCAGATGGTCGGCTTCGCCTACCGGCTCCGGATCATGGGTTCGCTCGCCCTGTCGCTCTGCCACCTCGCCGCTGGGCGTGTCGACGCGGTCTGCTCCCTGAAGGGGGCGCGGTCGGTGGACATCGCCGCGGCCCAGCTCCTCGTGCGCGAGTGCGGGCTGGCGATCGACCTGCCGGAGGCGCCGCCGTTCGGCGAGGCGCCGCTCGACAACGAAGGGCGTTCACGGGTCGTCGCGGCGGGCACACCCGAGCTGTGCCATCAGCTGTTCGCACTGCTGGCTTGAGGCCCGTCCGAATCGGCTGCTCCGGTTGGAACTACGACCATTGGCGCAACGGTGTCTTCTATCCGCCGCGTTGCCCGCCGCGCGAATGGCTGGACTACTACGCGCGTCATTTCGACACCGTCGAGGTGAACGCGACCTTCTACCGCCTGCCGCGTCGCGAGGTGGTCGCCAACTGGGTGAAGGCGAGCCCGGCCGGATTCCTGTTCGCGGTCAAGATGAGCCGCTACATCACGCACATCAGGCGCCTGCGCGACCTCGGCTCGGGGGTGCGGACGTTCTACGACCGCATCGAGCCGCTCGTGCGCTCGCCGAAGTTCGGACCTGTCTTGTGGCAGCTGCCCGGCAACTTCCGCCGCGACGACGAACGGCTCGCGAATGCGGTCGCGAACCTGCCGCCGGGCCGGCATTGCTTCGAGTTCAGGCACGAGAGCTGGTTCGTGCCGGAGGTCTACGAGCTGCTGCGCGGCAACGGCGTCGCGCTCGTGATCGGCGACAATCCGCAGCGGCCGTTCCAGGCGCACGAGCTGACGGCCGACTGGACGTTCATCCGCTTCCACTCGGGAACGCGCGGCCGGCGTGGGAACTACTCCGATTCGGAGCTCGACGAGTGGGCGGAGCGGATCGATGCCTGGCGCCGCGAGATCGAGGTGTTCGCGTACTTCAACAACGACTGGGAGGGGTTCGCTATCAAGAACGCCCTCTGGCTGAAGGAGCGCCTGGGCGTGTAGCGCGCGCCGCTTTTGCCTCGCACAAACCCGACGGCGCTCCACGGGGCGAACAGCGAGTGTTCATCGCGAAGGCTTCCGGGCGAAACCCGGTTCCGCCGTCCGAGCCTAGCGCCCGCCGTCGTGGATTCCCGCACGCAGCGGCTAAGAAAAGTGTGACGTTTCGTCCACACCCGTCTTGCCGTGCCAGTTCGTGGGGACAGTCCCCAACGAACTGCCGCCGGCGCCCGGCCGAGCCGCCGCCGGGCAGGCGCTTTCACCGTTGCTAGGCTCAATCGCAATGGAGCCGAACCGCGACGAGATCCTCAAAGCGCTCGAGCAAGTGATCGACCCGGAGCTGCGGCGCGACGTCGTCGACCTCGACATGGTCCGCGACATCTCGATCGACGGCGGGGACGTCTCGGTCACGATCGCGCTCACCGTCCCCGGCTGCCCGCTGCGGTCGAGCTTCGAGGAGCAGGTCGCCAAAGCGCTCGCGCCGGTCGCGGGCGTCGAGCGTGTCGCCCTCGATTTCGACGTGATGTCCCCGGAGGAGAAGGCCGCGCTCACCACCAAGCTGCGCGGCGGGGTCACCGAGCGGACGAAGGGCATCTCGCTCGACCGCTCCACACGCGTGATCGCTGTCGCGAGCGGCAAGGGCGGCGTGGGCAAGTCGTCGCTGACGGTCAACCTCGCGAGCTCCCTCGCGAACCGCGGGCAACAGGTCGGGATCCTCGACGCGGACGTGTACGGCCACTCCATCCCGCATCTGCTCGCGATCCGCCAGCGGCCGATCGTCGTCGACAAGATGATCGTGCCGCCGGTCGGGCACGGCATGAAGCTGATGTCGATCGGTTTCTTCCTCGAGGACAACTCGCCGGTGATGTGGCGTGGGCCGATGCTGCACCGCGCGCTCGAACAGTTCCTATCGGACGTTCACTGGGGCGAGCTGGACACGCTCCTCGTTGACATGCCGCCCGGGACCGGAGACGTCTCGATCTCGCTCGGCCAACTGCTCCCGCGCGCCGAGGCGCTGGTCGTCACGACGCCGCAGCCGCTGGCGCAAGAAGTCGCCGCTCGGGCGGCGCTGATGGCTCAGAAGACGAACATGCGCCTGATCGGTGTCGTCGAGAACATGAGCGGCGACGTGTTCGGCCACGGCGGCGGCGAACAGCTCGCGGGCGATCTCGACGTTCCGCTGCTGGGCTCGGTTCCGCTCGACCCGAACCTTCGCGCGGCCGGTGACGCCGGTGAGCCGCTCGTTCTGTCCGGCCCGCACACGCCGGCCGGCGTTGCGATCGAGGCGCTCGCCGATGTGATCGTCGAGACGCGTCGCGAGCAAGGTGTCGGCTTCGTCAAGGCGCTTCCCGTCCTCTCCTGAACGAGGTCGTCCAAAAGCTCCGGGCGCTCGGCTTCGACCCCGACGCCTCCGAGAAGCTCGCCGACCACTTCCTCGACGCCGAGCGACGGGGCCGGAAAGGCCACGGTCTCTCGCGGGTCGACTGGCTCGCGACGCTGCCGGACCTCGACCCCAGCGCCGAACCCGAGATCCTCGTCGCCGAGGGCGGCTTCGAGCGCTGGAACGGCCGCGGGACGCTCGGCTATCTCGTGCTGGCGGCGATCGTCGAGGCCCAACTCGCCGATCCGCCGGACCGGGCGCGGCTGATCGTCGCGGCGGACACGTTCCCGACCGGGATGCTCGGCTACTGGGCGCGGAAGCTCGCCGAGGGCGGGCTGGTCGCCGCGCTCACCGCGACGTCTCCGGCGCGGCTCGGTCCGCCGGCGGGCGGCCCGAAGCTGGCCGGGACGAATCCGCTCGCGATCGCGATCCCGAGCTCCGACGGCAAGCCGCTCGTGGCCGACGTGTCGATGGGGGCGGTGACGTACGGAGACGTGCTGACGGGCGCCGCCGAACCCGAGGAGCTCGTCCCCTTCGGCGGCGAGCAGGCTCACAAGGCCTTCGCGCTCGCTCTCGGATTGCAGCTGCTCGTGGACGCCCTCGCCGGAGACGGCAAGTACGGGGCCGTGCTGCTCGTTGCGAGACCCGAAGCCGACCCGGTTCCCGGCCTACGGGCCGGCGCTCCCGGAATCAGGCTTCCGGGTGATCGCTGATTCGAACTCGGGATTGCCGCGGATTGAGGCGAAATCCTCGTCGACCATCGCGCGTTCCGCGAGCTTCGGCTCGCGCTCGATCGCCTCGCGGAGCGGCTTGAGCGCGCGGTCGACGTCCTCTGCCAGGGCTTCGACACAGGCGAGGTCGTAGAGGAGCTCCGGGCTGTCGGGATATCGCTCGAGGCCGTCCTGGATCGCGCGACGCCCCTCGTCGTGGCGGCCGAGGCTCGCGAGCGCCCAGCCGCGGAACGAGTATTCCCAGCGGCTCGGCTCGAACCGCTTCGACTCGGCTCCGATCGCGAGCACCACCGTTCCCGGCTCGAGTGCGTGGGCGACTCGATGCTCGCCGGGCTCGAGGAGAACGAACGTGCCCGCGGCCGCGTCGAACTCCTCGTCGCCTGCGCTGAAGCGGGCCGAGCCTCGCACGACGACGTAGAGCTCCTGGTGCTCGTCCTTGTGCTCCTCGACGACGAGGTCTCCCTCATTCTCGCCCTGATAGGCGTTGATGCCGAAGGCGTCGACCCCAAGCGCGTAACGGACGGGCTTCCACTGGAGCTCGCCGCCTATCGCCGGCAGCGCCTCGATCTCGTCGACGTGGATCCGCTTCACGAGCCCGACCCGACCAGCGCTTTGAACTCGGGATTCTCGCGCAGGGACTCGAAGTCCTCGTCCGTCGCGGCGGACTCGGCCGTGCTCGCCTGCAGCGCGACTGCCCGGCGAAGATGGTCGAGCGCGCTCCCCGCCTCGCCGTTTCGCGCCTCGGCGCAGGCGAGGTTGTAGAGAACGCCGACGTTGTCCGGGTTCCTTTCGAGGACGCCGGAGAGATGCGCAATCGCCTTGTCGAACTCCTCGGTCTGCCAGTACGTCATCGCCGGTGCGGACAGCTCCCACGGCGACGGCTCGAAGCCGAGCCCGCGCTGTCCGCCGATCGCGAGCACCCTCGTCTCGGCCTCGGCTGCGACCGCTCCGCGCCTCACTCCGGGGTCGCGGACGAAGACCATCGTCCCCGCAGGCGCGTCGAACTCCTTGCCGTCGACCGTGAAGGTCGCCCGGCCCTTGACGACGACGTAGAGCTCCTCGTGCTGACGCGTCCCAGCGCCCATCTCGTCGTGCTCCGAGATCACCTGCTGACCGGCCTCGTGCGCAGTCCAGGCGTTCACGCCGAACGCCTCGATGTCGAAGTGGGTCCGGACGAGCGACCACGTCGAGCGCCCCGGAATCGTGGTGATCCCGATCTCCTCGAACGTGGCGACCTGGAAGGGCTGCTCGCTCACGAGGTCATTTCGCGCAGCTCCTCGAGCACGACCGGGTCGATCTCGCTCACTCCGTCGACTCGCTCCTCGAGGTTGAAGTTGCCGGCCCAGCGGTTGAATGCATCCTCGAGCTCGCCCTCGTAGCCCGCTTTCGCGAGCCGCTCGCGCAACTCGGTCGCGAGCGCGTCGTCGACCTCGAGCCACTCCTCCCGCGGCGTTTCGCCGAAGATCGCCTGGTGGAGGCCGTAGAGCCGCCGCAGCTCCTCCAGCGGCCGCTCGTGATCCTCGACGCGGAGGTCGACCAGTGTGTCGGAGAGCTTCGCGTAACCACCATCCTTCTCGACGACGAGCAACGCGGCGGATTGTTGGCCGCGCCGGTCGCCCCCCGCCGCCTGGGCGGCGTCGAGGCAGTCCAGCAGGCGTTCGGCGAGCGGCCCGCCCGCGGCTCGCTCGAAGGCAGTCGCGATCGCGTCGACCGTCTCGGAGGAGACGAGGATGTTCCCCTGGGCGGCGAAGCAGGGGCCCGTCTTGCCGCCTGCCCACTCGAGGCACTCCTCGCCCGTGAAGCTCGCGCCGCGACCCTCACGGTCGACGACGCCGAGCTGTCGATGAGCGCGGCCGTCATCCGCGGCAGTGAGCCGCTCGACGACCTCTTCGGCCGCAAGCCCCTCGCGGAGCAAAGCGAGTCCCTCGGGCCCGTAGCGCGGGTTCGCGTACGCCTGCGTGGCGATCGCGCCGACCTGCGGCTCGGCCCAGGGAACCACCGAGCCGACGGCGAGGAACTTCGATTGGGTCGCGACGCCCCACTGCCCCGCTTCGAGATTGCATGCGGCGATCGAGTACGTCGCGACGAGAGGTTCAGCCATAGGTGAGCTCCCGCAAGTCGAGCTCGAGCAGCTCCGGCTTGTCGGCCGGTACGAGCACACAGGCCACCTCGGGTCGCCTGAGCGCTGCCACGATCGTCTCGGTCGAGTCGGCGCGAACGACGACGGGCGTCCCTTCCTCGTGGGCCCGGCGCAGGCCCTCGTCGTCGGAGACGTCGTCGAGGACGAGCGCCGCGTCGAGCGGGACAAGCGCGTCGCCTTCGACGGCGAGCTCCGGCACGCGGGTGCCGGTCGACCCGAACCAGCGCTCCCTCAAACCGTGACGGTCTCCCCCGGCTCGAGGGCGAGCACCTCGACGTCCTTCGTCTCCGCCCGCAGCTCGTCCGGCGTCCCGGAAAGCAGCGGGAACGTGCCGTAGTGGCACGGAATGCACCGCTTCGCGCCCAGCAGCTCGAGCGCCACGCCGGCCTGGCGTGGATCCATGGTGAAATGGCCGCCGATCGGCAGCACCGCGACGTCGGGCTCGTAGAGCCGGCCGATCAACTGCATATCACCGAAGACGCACGTGTCGCCGGCGAAGTAGATCGACGTACCGTTCTCGAACCGGATCACGATCCCGGCGGCCTCGCCGAGGTACGTGCCGTCGTCGCTGGAGCTCGAGTGAAAGGCGTTCGTGAGCGTGAACTTGATCCCCTCGACGTCGACGGTGCCGCCCTTGTTCGGGCCGGGCACCTCGCCCACTTCAGCGCCCTGGTCTCCGAGCCAGCTCTTCAGCTCGATCATCGCGACGATCGCCGGCGAAAACCGTTTTGCGAGGTCGATGGTGCTGCCTACGTGATCGGAGTGGCCGTGGGTGATCGCGATCACGTCGATCCGCTCCGGCTCCTTCTCCGAGTCGGGGCACTTCGGGTTGTCGAGCCACGGATCGACGTAGATCCGCTTCCCGTCGGGGCTGTCGAGCCTGAAGCTCGCGTGCCCGAGCCACGTCACCGCCACGTCCGGCATTCGCTTCCTCCTCGTTGACCGCCCGAGCGTAACGCAGGAGACCCGCCGGGTTCGCCGAACGCCGCGGCATGTCGAAGGTCGCGCCGTTCGCGCTCGTGCTCGCCGCATCGCTTGCGGATTCAGCCGGAGCGCACACGCTCGCCTTCAACGCCCTGCTCGTGGCGGTGCCCGTGACGGCGTTCGCGGCGCTTCAGACGGTCTGCGACCGGCTCGACGGACGCGCGGACCGAGCCCACGTCGTCGGATGGGGGGTTGTCCTCGCGCTGCTCCTCGTCGCTGCCGCGGCTCGCGCGCCGGCCCTCGGCGATCCATCGGTACCGCCGATCGCGCGTTCGGCGCTGATCGCCTGCGTCGCGGTCTTCTGCCTCCAGGCCGTGGCGGCCCTCGCGGCGGAGCTTCGAACCGACTAGGTCAGAAGGGAAGGGACGCCGCGGCGTGCCTTGCGACGTCGATCAGCGGCTGCACGGCGAAGAACGACCCCACCGTGACCCCGAGCGCCAGCGCGACCGACGTCTGCAGCCACCCGTCCCGCGGCGGCGAGCCGCCCGCCACGGGCGCGGCCGCCCGGCCGAGCTGAAGCTCGGCGCTCGGCCGCATGTACATCGCCCGGATGACCGCGAGGTAGTAGTAGAGGCCGACTGCCGTCGCGGCGACGCCGACGATCACGAGCCACGTCCAGCCGTGGCGGTAGGCGGCCGAGAAGACGTAGAGCTTGCCGACGAAGCCGCCCGTCGGCGGCAGGCCGGCGAAGCCGAACATGAAGATTCCCATCGAGATTCCGAGCAGAGGCCGCTCCCAGCCCATGCCCGCGAGGTCGTCGAGCGTGACCGGGGCCGCCAGCTCCCGCTCGCGGGCCGCGACGACCGCGAAGGCGCCGACGGACATGGCCGCGTACGGGACGAGGTAGTAGAGGAGCGCCCGGCCGCCGAGCGGGCTGTCGGCGGAGATCGCGATCAGCATGAAGCCGGCGTGCGAGATCGACGAGTACGCGAGCAGCCGCTTGACCCGCGACTGCACCAGGGCTGCGAGGTTTCCGATCGCCAACGAGGCGCACGCGATCGCGGCGAGCGCGACCGTCCAAAGGTGCGCCTCCTGCGGAAAGGCCGTCACGAGCACCCGTAGCGTGAGAACGAGCGCGACCACCTTCGTCGCCGCGGACATGAACGCCGTAACCGGCGTCGGCGCCCCCTCGTAGACGTCCGGCGTCCACATGTGGAAGGGCGCCGCGGACGCCTTGAAGCCGAGGCCTGCGATCAGCATCGCCAGCCCCGCGACGAGCATCGCGTCGTCGGTCAGGCTCTGCGCGGAGATCGCGCCCGCGATCCGCTCGAACGCCAGCTCGCCGGTCGCCCCGTACACGAGCGCCGAGCCGAAGAGCAGCACCGCGGAACCGAAGCCGCCGATGATCAGGTACTTGAGCCCGGCCTCGAGCGAGCCCTCGAGCTCGCGGTCGATCGCGCAGAGGATGTAGAGCGCGATCGAGAACCACTCGAGCCCGAGGAAGAGCGTCATCAGGTTGTTGGCCGTGACGAGGAAGCACATCCCCGCGCCGGCCGCGGCCAGGAGCGAGTAGTACTCCGCGATGTGCTCGTCGCGCATGCGCTCGGCATACGAGACCCCGACGGCGAGCAGGCCCGACCCCGCGACGATCGCCTGGGACATCGCGCCGAAGCGATCGCGCCGGACGGCGTCGGCGACGACGCCGTGTGCGTCGGGGGAGTGGACGTAGATGACGATCGCGTAGACGAAGGCGCCCGCGAAGCCGAGGGCCGCCATCAGGGCGCCGTACTCGCGGCGGCTCTCGCGCGGCAGCAGGACAGCGCCGAGAAGCGCGAGCGCGGATGCGCCGAGAAGGACGAGCTCGGGCGCGAGGGCGAACCAGTCGACATGTGGGGTCGGGATCATCGAGACGCCTCGAATTGAGCCCTGACGTCGTTGCCCGCTCGGTCGTTCGTGAACGACCGCTCCGTGATCGCCGCGGGCCAGACCGAGAGCGCGAGCAGGCAGGCCACCAGCGGAACGAGCACACCGAGCTCGGCCGGCCGCAGGTCGAGGGCTTCCGGCGTGACCGACGGACCCGGCCGCTCGTGCAGCACCGCCGAGATCAGCCGCAGGGTGTACATCGCGGCCAGAACGATCGCGATCGCTCCCACGAGCGCGTAGCCCCAGCCGACCCTGAAGACTCCGGCGAGGATCGCGAACTCGCCGGCGAAGGCCGAGGAGCCGGGGACCGCGAGCGCGATCACGCCTGTCGTCATCAGGAGGGTCGCGAGCATCGGCCGGCCGCGCGCGAAGCCGCCGAGGCGGGCGAACTCACCCGTCGCGGCACGGCGCTCGATCCCGCCCGCGAGCAGGAACAACGCGGCCGAGATCAGCCCGTGGTTGACCATCTGCAGCACCGCTCCGTCGAGGCCGAGGTCGTTCACCGCGAACACGCCGAACGTGATCAACCCGAGTTGCGCGAGTGACGAGTACGCGATCACGCCGCGCAGATCGGGCGCACGGAAGGCGAGCAGCGACCCGTAGACGAGCCCGATCGCAGCGAGCACGAGGATGACGGTGCGGAAATCCCTCGTCGGCTCGGGGAACTTCGCGATCGCGATCCGGATGAAGCCGTAGATCGCCGCCTTCGAGACGACGCCGCTCAGCACCGCGGCGACCTCGGGCGGAGACTCGCGGTACGCGTCCGGCAGCCAGCCGTGGAACGGGAACAGCGGCGCCTTGACCGCGAAGGCCGCGACGAACCCGAGGAAGAGCCAGTCGCTCGAGCTCTGCCAGGCGGCCGCGAGGTCGAAGGTGCCCTGCGAGAGGCCGAGCACGATCACCGCCGCGAGCATCAGCAGGGAGCCCGCCATCGTGTAGATGACGAACTTGATCGTTGCGCCGAGCCGCCCCGCCCCGCCCCAGACGCCGATCAGCACGTAGAGCGGGAGAAGCATCGCCTCCCAGAACACGTAGAAGAGCAGCAGGTCCTGCGCCGCGAAGACGCCGACGACGGCACCGGTCAGGAGCAGCATCAGGCCGAAATACGCCCGCGACCCCGAGCGGCCGGCCCAGAACGCGTAGGCGATCGCCGCCGCCATCACGACGACGGTCAGGCCGACGAGCCAGAGCGAGAAGCCGTAGAGCCCGACGTGATACGAGACGTCGAGATCGCTGAACCAGCTCGTCTTCTGGTCGAGCTGCAGGCCGCCGCGGCCGAAGTCGAACCTGATCAGCGACTCGATCCAGAGGCCGACCTCGGCGAGGGCGACGAGGAGCGCGATCGCCCCCGCCGTGAACGAGTCCCAGGGGATCAGCCAAACGAGCAGCGCGCCGCCAACCGGCAGCAGGATCATCGCGGTCGTCAGCCAGCCCATCAGCGAACCGCCACGAACACGATCGTCATCACCGCGACGCTCGCGGCGATCGCGAGCGCGTACGTCCGGACTAGGCCCGTCTGGGCGCGGCGTGTCCAGCCGCCGAGGTCGCGGAACGTCTCGGCGATGCCGCCGATCGAGCCCAGCACGAGCGGCTCTTCGATCGCCCGCCGCAGGAAGCGGGCAGTTCCGACGGCCGGCCTGAAGAACGCGTAGTCGTAGAGCTCGTCGAAGTAGAACTTGTGCTCGAGAAGGTTCCGGCCGAAGGCGAGCCGCGGAACGGCAAGCCGCCTTTCGGCGTACACGAGCCAGGCGAGCGCCATGCCGGCCAGCCCGAGCAGCACGGCCGCCACGCTGGCGATCACCTCCTGCGTGTTCGTCGGTTCGACGAGGGGAGGCGCCACCGGCTCGAGCCAGTTGGAGATGGGATGCCAGAACGGGGCGAACTGGATCCAGCCCCCGACGACCGAGAGGATCGCGAGCACGGCGACCGGCGCCGTCATCGAGAACGGTCCCTCGCCGGCGTGCTCGTGCGTGTCGTGGCCGTGAGGCCTGGACGCATCGTCCTCCCCGTGCGCTCCCTCCGGCCCGTAGGCGTGGGAGCCGTGCATCAGGTGCTCACGCACGAAGGGCGACGGCTCGCCCGGGAAGACGAGGAAGAACAGCCGGAAGGCGTAGAGCCCGGTCAGGAACGTTCCGATCAGCGTCGCCACGAAGAGAATTTCGCCGAACCAGCCGGCGTCCAGCGCGGCCGCGATGATCGGGTCCTTCGAGAAGAAGCCGGCGAACGGCGGGATTCCGACGAGCGCGAGCGAGCCGATTAGGAACGCGATTCGCGTCATCGGCATCAGACCGCCGATCCCTCCCATCCGGCGGATGTCCTGCTCGCCGGCGAGGGCATGGATGACGAGGCCGGCCGCCAGGAAGAGCAGCGCCTTGAAGAACGCGTGCGTCATCAGGTGGAACTCGGCGTTCGCGTACGTCCCGATTCCCGCGCCCACGAACATGTAGCCGATCTGCGACATCGTCGAGTAGGCGATCACGCGCTTGATGTCGGTCTGAACCAGAGCGATCAGACCGGCCATCAGGAGCGTCGCGGCACCGAGTCCGGCAGCCAGCTCCTGGACGTGCGGCGCCTGCTCGAACACCCCGTTGCAACGGACGATCAGGTAGACGCCGGCCGTGACCATGGTCGCCGCGTGGATCAGGGCGCTGACCGGAGTCGGGCCCTCCATGGCATCCGGCAACCAGGTCTGCAGCGGCAGCTGGGCCGACTTTGCGACGGCTCCGCCGAGCAACCCCAGCGCGACGAGGTTGACGAACCAGCTGCTCTCACCGCCGAGGTCGAACGCGCCCGGGAAGTTCAGCGTGTGGCCGTGCTGGATCAGCAGGAAGAACGCGAGCGCCATCGTGGCGTCGCCGATCGCGTTCATCACGAAAGCCTTCTTGGCCGCCGCGACGGCCTCGGGTCGCTCGTGCCAGAAGCCGATCAGCAGGTACGAGCTGAGGCCCACGAGGCCCCACCCCGCGAGCAGCATCACGAAGTTGCCGCCCTGGACGAGGAGCAGCATCGAGAACACGAACAGCGCCATGTAGGCGAAGTAGCGGCGCTCCTCGTCGTCGCCGTCCATGTAGCCGATCGAGTAGGCGACGATCAGGAAGCCGACGCCGGAGACGACGAGCATCATGAAGACGCTGAGCGGGTCAGCGAGGATGCGCACGCCGACCTCGAAGCTGCCGCCGGTCAGCCACGTGAAGGCGGTGGAGGCGTGCTGGCGCTCTTCCGGCGACTCGGACCAGAGCTCGGCGAGGACGACGAGGGCGGCCGCGAACGAGCCGAGCACGGACGCCGTCGCGAGATAGCCGGCGACCCGGCGTGAGATCGCCGTGCCGCAGAGCGTGATCGCGAGCGCCGCCCCGAGCGGTGCGAGCAGGCAAATCCAGGCGGCGACGATCATCCGCGCAGCGTCGAGAGCTTGTCGACGTCGAGATCGAGTCGGCGGCGGGCGAGCGCGACGATCAGCCCGAGGCCGACGACGACCTCCGACGCGGCGACGGCCATCACCGCCAGCGCGAAGATCTGGCCACCCGCCTCGCCGTGGTGGCGCGCGAACGCGATCAGGGCGAGGTTGGCGCCGTTGAGCATGATTTCCAGCGAGAGCAGGACGATCAGCGGGCTACGCCTCAGGAGCACGCCGAGCGCGCCGGTGGCGAACAGGAACGCGGCGACCGCCAGGTACCAAGTGACCTCAGGCCCCCGCATCGAGCTCCTGGCGATCGGTGTGCGAGTGCGCGCCGAGGATCACGCCGCCGACGGCTGCGACGAGCAGGACGACCGACGTGATCTCGAACGCGAGCAGGTGGTCGGTGAGGAACAGGCGCCCGATCTGCGCGGGCGAACCGAAGGCTTCGTCGACCGGGCTCTGCTCCGAGAGCCGGCCGCCGGCCTTGAGGCCGATGACGACGATCACCTCGACGAGGATCGCGCCGGCGGCCAGCACTGCGCCGAGCTGCTGCCAGCCGGGCCCGCCGGCCCACGGCGCGTCGGCCCGCCCGCCGAGGTACGCCGTCACGAACAGGAACATGACCATCACGGCGCCGGCGTAGACGAGCACCTGCGCGGCCGCGACGAACTCGGCCGAGAGCAGCAGGTAGAGGACGGCGAGCGAGGCGAGGTTGCCGATCAGCGCGAGTGCGGAGAAGAACGGGTTGGCGAACGAGACGACCGCGACTCCGGATGCGAGGCAGCTGAACGCCGCGATGACCCAGACCGCCCAGATCAGGATGTTGCCCATCTACGAGTGAGCCTTGTAGTAGGGGATCGGCGTGTCGAAGAGATCGGGATCCGCGACCGGCACCTGCTTGATCGGGGCGGCGAGGAGCATGTCCTTCGTGTAGATCTGGTCGTCGCGGTCGTACTCGGCGAGCTCGTACTCGTTGCCGAGCGTGATCGCGTCGAACGGGCAGGCGATCTCGCAGTAGCCGCAGAAGATGCAGCGGCTCATGTTGATCTCGTAGATGCGCGCGTAGCGCTCGCCGGGCGAGACCCGGTTCTCCGCCGTGTTCTCGTCCGCGACCACCCGGATGCAGTCAGCAGGGCAGGCTGCGGCGCAGAGGGAGCAGCCGACGCACTTCTCGAGCCCGTTCTCGTGGCGGTGCAGGCGGTGGCGGCCGCGGAAGCGCGGGTACACCGGTCGCTTGAACTCCGGGTACTCCTGTGTGATCGGCTTCTTGAAGATCTGCTTGAAGGTGACCCCGAAGCCCTTGACCGTGCTGAAGGGTTGCGGGCTCATCTCAGTTGGCCCACACGACGACGAGAGCGGTGACGAGCGCGTTGATCGTCGCGGCCGGGAGCAGGATCTTCCAGCCGAAGCTCATCAGCTGGTCGTAGCGCAGACGCGGCAGGGTCGTCCGCAGCCAGATGAACAGGAAGAGCAGGATCCCGAGCTTGAGCACGAACCACAGCGGGCCGAGGAAGTCGAGCCCGTGGAAGTACGGGAAGTGCCAGCCGCCGAGGAAGAGCGTGATGGCGAGGCCGCTGAGCGTGATCATGTTCACGTATTCGGCCATCTGGAACAGGCCCCAGCGCATCCCCGAGTACTCGGTGTGATACCCGGCGACGAGCTCCTGCTCGGCTTCCGGCAGGTCGAACGGGGCGCGGCTCGTCTCGGCGACGCCGCCGATGAAGAAGATCAGGAAGCCGACTGCCTGTGGGACGACATACCACACCGAGTTCGCCTGGTTGTCGACGATCTGCACGAGCGAGAGCGTCCCGGCGGTGATCACGACCCCGAGCACGGAGAGCGCGAGCGAGACCTCGTACGAGACGAGCTGGGCGCACGTGCGCATCGAGCCGAGCAGGGAGTACTTCGACTCGGACGCCCAACCGCCGACGATGAAGCCGTAGATCCCGAGCGCGCCGAGCGCGAAGATCAGGATCAGGCTGATCGGCACGTCGGCGACGACGCCGTTGATGTGCCAGTGCCACACCGTCCACCCCTCGCCGAAGGGGATGACGCTGAACGCCGCGAGGGCGGTGAAGGCCGAGGCGACCGGGGCGAGGATGTACGGGAGGTCGATGGCCGCGGCCGGGAAGAAGCTCTCCTTCCTGACGAGCTTCACGAGGTCGGCGATCGGCTGCAGGAGGCCGTACGGGCCTGCGCGGTTCGGTCCGTAGCGAAGCTGCATCCGCGCCATCGCCTTCCGCTCGATCAGCGTCGTGTAGGCGAACGTCAGCAGGACGATGTTGATGATCACGAACGCCTTGATCAGGCTGATCCACCAGGGCTCGCTCACGACTTGGCCACCTCGACCGTGGTATGAAGATCGCGGGCGTGGTTTTCCGGGACGCGCGCGACGCCAGGCTTGAGCCGGCGGTTGGGCCGCGCCCTCAGCTCGACGGAGGTCCCGTTCGAGCGAACCTGGACCGGCTCGCCGGTCGAGACACCGAGCCGCTCGGCGTCCTCCGCGGAGAGCTCGATCTCCGCCGCGGGCCGTTGGAACTGAAGCTCGGGCACGCGCTCGACGGCCGGGCCCGAGAAGAGCGGTCGGTAGCGGAGAAGCTGTAGGGCGCCACCGGCGGCTTCTTGTGGCACCGGGTCGTCGGCGGTCTCGGCGGGCTCGCCCTCGAGCGCCGCACGCTCGGGCAGACGGGCCTGCTCGCCGAGGTCCTCGTAGGTGACGCCGCCGAAAACGCGCTCCGATAGCTCGGCGAAGACGAGCGACGGGTGCGGCGAGAGCTCGACGTCGAAGCGGCTCGCGAGCCGAGAGAGCCATGCGAGCTCGTCAGGCGCGGGTGGGATCGAGGTGCGCCGGAGGCGCTGGACCCGCCCTTCCAGGTTGACGTACGTCCCCTCGCGCTCGAGGTAGCTGGTGCCCGGGAGGACGAGATCGGCCCAGCCGACGGCAAGCGAATGGAACATCGTGATCGCGAGCACGCGTTCCGCGCGCTCCGCGAGGGCGCGGACGTTCGGGTTCGCGGCGGCTTCGTCGCCGGAGACGATCAAGAGGCCGAGCGGCTCGGGCTCGGCGCCCTCGGCGTCGGAGCACGCCGCCCAGCTGACGGCGACGCCCCTGCCGTTCGCGGTCTCGGGCAGCACGAACGCTCCGGAGCCGGACTTGTCCGCGAAGCCGAGCTCGGCCGCCAGCGCCGCGAGGTGCGAGCCGCCGCCGGCACCGCCTCCCGACCAGATCACGATCGAGCGGTCGCTCGAGCGCAGGCGCTGTCCGAGCTCGTTCGACTTCAGGTCGCGGCACACCTGGGCCGCCGTGCCCGGCGCGGCCTGGATGTCCCCCGCGGGGCCGATCTCGATCATCTCGGCGCCGGCGCGACGGGCCTTGCGGATCCAGAGGTCGACGATCGGCGCACGCTCGGCGACGGGATCGTCCCCGACGACCACGACGAGCTCGGCGTCGCGGATCGCCGAGAGCGGCAGCCTGAAGGCGTCGAGCTCGTCGCCCGTCTCCTCGGGCAGCATCGCCGTGTGCGAGCGGAGGCCGTCGCGCACGAGCTTCGCCAGGGCGTAGGCCTGCTCGTTCGTCTCGGAGCCGGAGAGGGTGACCGCGATGCGGCCTTCGGCCCCGCGGAGCAGTGCCTCGGCCTCTTCGAGCGCTTCCTCCCACGAGATCTCCTCGAGACCCCGCCGGCGGACACGGTGGAGCGGGTCGGTGATGCGGTCCTCGGCCTGGAGGTGGCTGAACGCGAAGCGGCCCTTGTCGCAGAGCCAGCCCTCGTCGACCTCGGGGTGGTTGCGGGAGACGATGCGCTTGACCTTGCCCTCGCGCTGGTGCGCCTCGATGTTGCAGCCGACGGGGCAGAGGCCGCACGTCGTCGGCACGGCCTGGAACTCCCACGGGCGGATCTGGAAACGCGGCTGCGTCGGCAGCAGCGCCCCGACGGGACACAGCTCGGTCACGTTCCCTGTGAACGCGCCGGTGTACGGCTCGTCCTCGAAGGTCGCGATCATCGTCTGCGCGCCGCGGTTCAGCGCCACGAGCTGGTTGTCCTCGGAGACCGACTCGCTGAAGCGGGTGCAGCGGTAGCAGAGGATGCAGCGCTCCCGGTCGATCGAGATCGTGGGCGAGATCGGGATCGGCTTCTCGAAGGTGCGTTTCTCGAACGTCATCCGGCTGCTGCCGGGGCCGTAGCGAAAGGTCAGGTCCTGCAGCGGGCACTCGCCGCCCTTGTCGCAGACGGGGCAGTCGAGCGGGTGGTTGACGAGGATGAACTCGAGCGTCGCGTTCTGGGCCACACGCGCCATCTCGGAGGTGCGCGCGGTCTTGACGACCATGCCGTCCGCGGCCGTCAGCGTGCAGCCGGCCTGCGGCTTCGGCGGCATCCCCTCCACCTCGACCAGGCACATGCGGCACGCGCCGACCGCCGGCCCGAGCCGCGGTTCGTAGCAGAAGACGGGGATCTCGATCCCGGCCGCCGCTGCGGTCTCGACCAGACCGGTCCCCTTGGGCACCTGCACCTGCCGCTCGTCGATCGTGACGGTGACCAGCTCCGCCGCGCTCACGCGGCCCTCCGAGCCGAGTCGCGCCGTGGCAGTTCGTGGGGACTGTCCCCACGAACTGCCGCGCGCGGACATGGCAACTGCAACGAAAGTGTGACTTTTCGTCCACAGGCAGGGCTCAAGCGGGCACCCCTTCCTCCACGACCGGGTGGTGCGAGTGCTGATCGACCGGGGCGAACAGGCCCTCGAGGGACGACTCCCCGCCGAACGGGCAGGCACCCTCGTCGACGTGGCGGCGGAACTCGTCGCGGAACTTCACGACATAGGACGCGACCGGCATCGCGGCCGCGTCTCCGAGCGGGCAGAGGCACTTGCCGAGGATCCGGTCGCAGACGTCGAGCAGCAGGTCGAGCTCGTCGTGGGAGGCTTGGCCCGCCTCGACCGCTTCCAGGATCTGCACCATCCAGCGCGTCCCCTCGCGGCAGGGGGTGCACTTTCCGCACGATTCGTGCATGTAGAACTGCGCGACGCGTAGGCCGAGCTGCACCATGCAGGCGCGCTCGTCGACGACGATCACCGCGGCGGCGCCGAGGAAGGTGTCGAGGGCGCGCAGCGCATCGTGCTCGAGCGGCGTGTCGATCTGGTCGGGTGTGAGGATCGGCATCGACGAGCCGCCTGGGATCACAGCTTTCAGCTCCCGCCCCTCCGGGATGCCGCCCGCGAGGCCGTAGATCACCTCGCGGATCGTGATCCCCATCGGCAGCTCGTAGTTGCCCCCCTTGACGACGTTGCCGGAGACGCAGAACAGCCTTGTCCCCGTGGACTCCGGCGGCGCGCCGAGCTTCGCGTATTCGGCCCCGCCCAGCTCGAGCACCTTCGGGATCGTCGCCACGGTCTCGACGTTGTTGATCAGCGTCGGCGAGGCGTAGAGCCCCGAGATCGCGGGGAACGGCGGGCGCGAGCGCGCCTGGCCGCGCTTCCCCTCCAGCGACTCCAGCAGCCCGGATTCCTCCCCGCAGATGTAGGCGCCGGCACCGCGATGCAGGACAATCGTCACGTCGCCGAAGAGCCCGGCGGCCCGCCCCTCGTCGAGCGCCTCCCGCAGGATCTCGAACTCGCGCAGGTACTCGCCCCGGATGTAGATGAAGACGTGCTGGGAGTCGATCGCGTGCGCCGCGATCAGCGAGCCCTCGATCAGCCGGTGCGGGACGCGCTGCATGATCTCCCGGTCCTTGAAGGTCCCGGGCTCCGACTCGTCCGCGTTGACGCACACGTAGTGCGGCTTCGGGATCTGCTCCTTCGGCGGGATGAACTGCATCTTTCTGCCGACCGGGAAGAACGCCCCGCCCCGCCCGCGCAGGTTCGCCGTGTTCAGCTCCTCGACGATCGCGCCCGGCTCCATCGCCCGGGCTCGCTCGAGCTGCGCGTAGCCGCCGGCGGCCTGATACTCGGAGAGCTTCGTCAGGTCGTGGTCATCGGCCCCGTCGAGGACGACGATCGGCCCGGGGTCACTCGCCATCCCGCACCTCTTGCACGATCGCAGGCACGTCCTCGGGGCCCACGTTCAGCCGGTGGTAGTCGTCGAGCGCCACGACCGTGGGCCAACCGCAGCCGCCGATGCACTCGACCGCGCGCAGCGTGATCTCCCCGTCGCGCGTCGTCTCCCCCGGCATGACGCCGAGCTCGGCCTCGAATGCGTCGAGCACGCTCTGGGCGCCGCGGAGCCCGCAGCAGATGTTCGTGCAGACCTCGATCAGGTGCTTGCCCACGGGGGCGAGATGGAACATGTCGTAGAACGACGCGACCGCCTTGCAGTAGGCCGGCGTCAGGTCCAGCGCCTCGCCCACCTCGACGAACGCCTCCGGCGGCAGCCAGCCGCCGTGGCGCTCCTGCGCCATCCGCAGCGCGGGGAGCACGGCCGACCGCGACTCCGGATACTGATCCGCGACGTCGCGGACCTCGTCTGCGAACGGGCGACTAGCCGTCAACGGTCGACCTCGCCCATCACGGTGTCGAGTGAGCCGACGATCGCGATCAGGTCGGCGACGTAGTGCTGCTGCACCATCGTGGCCGTCGCCTCGAGAGCCGCGAAGGACGGCGCCCGGAACTTGACGCGCCATGGCCTTGGCCCACCGTCCGAGACGACGTAGCAGCCGAGCTCTCCGCGGGCCGACTCGACCGCGAGGTAGACCTCGCCTTCGGGCACGCGGTACCCCTCGGTGACGATCTTGAAGTGGTGGATCAGGGATTCCATCGAGGTGTGAAGCTCCTCGCGAGGCGGCAGCACGACCTTCCGGTCGTCCGTGATGAACGGCTCGCCCTCCATGCGCTCGAGCCGGTCGAGGCACTGCTCGACGAGGTCGACCGACGTCCGCATCTCCTCGACACGGACCCGGTAGCGGTCGTACGTGTCGCCGTTCGGCAAAACCGGCACGTGGAAGTGCGTGCGGTCGTAGTAGAGGTACGGATCGTCACGCCGAAGATCCCAGTCCACCCCTGACGCGCGCAGCACGGGTCCGGTCTGGCCCAGCGCGATCGCGTCGGCCCGATTCAGGAGCCCGAGCCCCCGCGTCCGCCCCTCCCAGATCTCGTTGCGCGCGAGCAGGGCGTCGTAGTCGTCGATCGCCTTCGGCATCCACTCGACGAACCGGCGGCACTCCGGATAGAAGCCGACGGGGACGTCCTCCGCGAGACCGCCGGTCTGGAAGTACCGCGTGTGCATGCGGTAGCCGGCGACGAGCTCGGACAGGTCGAGGACCATGTCCCGCTCGCGGAACGTGTACCAGAACATCGAAATCGCCCCGATCTCGAGCGCGGACGTCCCGAGCCAGACGAGGTGGGAATGGATCCGGTTGAGCTCCGCGAGCAGCATCCGCATCCACGTGGCCTTCGGCGGGACCTCGAGCCCGAGCAGCTTCTCGATCGCGAGCACGAAGACGAGCTCGTTGTTCTGGTAGGCGAGGTAGTCGATCCGCGGCGCGTACGTGATCGCCTTCCACCACGTCTTCTGCTCCATGTTCTTCTCGAAGCCGGTGTGGACGTAGCCGACCTTGGCGTTGATCCCGACCACGACCTCGCCGTCGAGGTCGACCTCGAGTCGCAGGACTCCGTGCGTCGACGGGTGGTTCGGGCCGAAGTTGACGGTGAGCACGTCGCCCGACTCCCGCTGTGCGGGATCGACGGGCAGGACGGTCGGCACGGGCGCGGGTATCCGCGACCCGTCGTAGATCGGGTCCTTCGTGCCTCGACGCTCGACGACCGCCATCACTCTTCCCCGGAGAAGCGCACCGGCTCGCCGCCGAGCGGATAGTCCTTGCGCAGCGGATAACCCTCCCAGTCCTCGTCCATGAGGAGGCGCTCGAGGTTGGGGTGGTTCTCGACGGCGATTCCCATCATGTCCCAGGCCTCGCGCTCGAACCAGTCGGCGGTCGGCCAGACGTGGAGGACGCTCGGGACGGCCTCGCTGTCGTCGACCCACACCTGCACACGCACGCGAGGCGCCCCCTGCCGGATCGCGAGGAGGTGGTAGTTGACCGAGAAGCGCTTCGGCTTCGGCCGCGGCTGAACCTGGAACCCCTGCGTCATCGGCCGGTTCAGGTTCCGCCCCTCCCGCGTGCCGACGTAGCCGGAGACGCCGGGTGTCCCCCAGCCGAGGTAGTCGGTCGGGGTGATGTCGACGAGCATGTCGAAGCCGTGCTCGTCACGCAGGTGCGTGCAGGCGTCGACGAGGCGCGCCGCTTCGACGACGACGGTCGTCTCGCCGTGCTCCTCGCGGGTCTCGACCAGTCCCGGGACGCGCTCGTACGCCATTACTTGGCGACGACGTCCAGCTCGTAGGCGTTCGGCACGCCGGCCAGGACCCGCTCGTGCAAGCGGATGATTCCCTCCATCAGCGCCTCGGGCCGGGGCGGGCAGCCGGGGACGTAGACGTCGACGGGGAGGATCTTGTCGACGCTCTGCAGGATCGCGTAGTTGTTGAACATCCCGCCCGAGCTAGCGCAGGCGCCCATCGCGATCACCCATTTCGGCTCGAGCATCTGGTCGTAGATCTGCTTGATCGGCGCAGCCATCTTCTGCGCCACCCGACCGGAGATGATCAGCAGGTCGGCCTGCCGCGGCGACGAGCGGAACGCCTCCATGCCGAAGCGCGCGATGTCGTAGCGCGCGGAGACGATCGACATCATCTCGATCGCACAGCAGGCGAGACCGAACGTGTCCGGCCACATCGATTTCGTCTGCGACCAGGCGACCGCCTTCTCGAGCGTCGTCAGGCCGAGCTGCGACTCGATGTCGCCGAGCTCCTCCTCGAAGTGGCTCGGGCCCTTGTCGGGCCAGAGCGCCCGCTCGGTCTTGATCCCGAGCTCGGAGAGTCTCGTCGGCCGGTCTACCGCCACTCGAGCGCGCCCTTGCGCCAGATGTAGACGTACGCGACCGCGAGGATCACGAGGAAGAACGCGAACTCGGCGAACCCGAACCACGCGAGCTTGTGCAGCACGACCCCGAGCGGGTAGAGGAAGACGATCTCGATGTCGAAGACGATGAAGAGCATCGCCGTCAGGTAGAAGCTGATCGTGAAGCGCTGGCGCCGCAGCGGGCCGGTCGAGACGCCGGATTCGAAGGGAATCCCCCGCGACCTCGTTCGACGCTTCGGCCGGGTCGCGAAAGCGAACGACATGAAGATCATCGAGGCGGGGATGAGCGCCGCGAAGAGCGCGTAGATCAGGAACGGCAGCCAGCTGTCGAGCACTTGTCTTCCTCCCGCGCCGAGCCTCCGGCGGCCGGAACGTATCAAGGATCGCCGGGGTGGCACGAGCACACCGAAAACCGTGGAGCGGTGCGGGAGACAGGTGTTACAAACTCCTGCACTTTCGGGGCATGAGCGAGGGCTGAGGACGCTGCTACGATGCGTCGCGATGGCCACGGTCGAGCGCCCAACCCTCGTCACGCTCACCGAGAGTGCGGCGGCCAAGATCAAGGACCTGATGGCCGAGGAGCCCGACGGCGAGGCCTCCGTCCTCCGCGTGGCCGTCCAGGGTGGCGGCTGCTCCGGATTCCAATACGCGCTCGGCTTCGACCGCGGCGCGCAGGAGGGCGACAACGAGCTCCACATCAACGGCGTCGACGTCGTCGTCGACCCGTTCAGTGCGCCCTACCTGACCGGGACCGAGATCGACTGGGTCGAGGGGCTGCAGGCGGGCTTCGCGATCAACAACCCGAACGTCTCCGCCTCGTGCGGCTGCGGGCATTCCTTCCAGGTGGAGGAAGGTGAGGCGCCGGCGGACGCCGGCGGCGCCTGCGGCTCGGGCTGCAGCCACTAGGCCCGAGCAAAATCTCCAATCCACGCCGCTAGCATCACGCGCGTGAACGAGAACGCGGTCGTCGACATCACCATCCTGGGCGCCGGCCCCGCAGGACTCGCGGCCGCCTACTACGCGGGCCACCGCGACGCCTCCGTTCGCATCGTCGAGAGCCTCGAGCAGATCGGCGGCCAGGTGGCCGCGGTCTATCCGGAGAAGCACGTCTACGACGTCGCCGGACATCCGAAGATCCAGGGGCAGGCGCTCGTGGACCTCTGCGCCGAGCAGGGGCTCCAGTACGCCCCGGAGGTCCGGCTCGGTGAGGAGGTGCAGCAGCTCGAGCGCCTCAGCCAGAACGGCGAGGAGCTCCTCGCCGTGACCACCGACAAGGGGGGGCCGTACCTCAGCCGTGCGCTCATCATCACCGCCGGCCACGGCGCGTTCGAGCCGCGCAAGCTGGGCGTCGACGACATCGACGCATGGGAGGGCAAGGGGCTGCACTACTTCGTCCGCGAGAAGGACGTTTTCAGGGACCGCACGTGCGTCATCGTCGGCGGCGGCGACTCGGCGCTCGACTGGACGCTCGGGCTGCAGGATACCGCCAGGCATCCGATCTCCCTCGTTCACCGGCGGGACAATTTCCGCGCTCTCGAGACCTCCGTCAACGAGGCGCGGCAGCTGGAGGGTGAGGGCCGCGTCAGGATCCTGACGCCCTTCGAGGTGCGGCAGATCCACGGCGACGGGCACATCGCGGCGGTCACGGTCGAGAACACCCAGAGCGGCGAGACCGAGCAGGTCGAGTGCGACGCGTTGATCACGCTGCTCGGCTTTCACTCCCACCTGGGAGCAATCGCCGAGTGGGGGCTCGAGCTCGAGGGCAAGCGCCAGATCCGGATCGACCCGATGACCTGCCTCACCAACCTCCCAGCCGTCTACGCCGCCGGCGACGTTGCCGGCTACCCCGGCAAGATCACGCTGATCACGATCGGTATGGGCGAGGCGGCGGTCGCGGCGAACAACGCCGTTGCCGCGATCCGCGGCGAGAAGGTCCAGCCCAAGTACTCGACGGACTGAGGCCCTCCCTCGAACGAGGGACTGGCAGCCCGGCCACGCGGCCGATCCCCCCGGGATGGAGAAGCTGGCAGTCGAATGCCTCCGCTGCGGGGACACGCGTCAGGTCCTCGCGCGCGCGAGTGAGCACCTGGACGCCGGCGAATGCGACCGTTGCGAGTACGTCGGCTGGGCGCTCGCCGCCGACCTGACCGAGAAGCTGCGCCGCGTCCTCCGCGAGCGCCCGCCGGAGCGGCGGCGGCTCCACGCCGCCTAGTTAGACTCGCGCCGTGTCCACCGAGACGCGGCAAGAGCTCTGGGGCGTCGAAACCACGAAAGCCGTCGAAAACTTTCCGGTCTCCGGGCAGCCGATCCCGCCGCCCGTGGCGCGCTGGCTTGGACGCATCAAGGCCGCGGCCGCACGGGTGAACGCCGAGCTCGGCCTGCTTGACGACGAGAAGGCGGAGCGGATCGCCGCCGCGGGCGACCGGATCGCGAGCGGGGAGCTCGACGACCAGTTCCCGATCGACGTCTTCCAGACCGGCTCGGGCACCTCGTCGAACATGAACGCGAACGAGGTGATCGCGTCGCTGGCCGGTGACGACGTGCACGCCAACGACGACGTGAACATGGGCCAGTCCTCGAACGACGTCTTCCCCTCGGCAGTGCACCTCGCCGCCCTGGACGAGGTCACCAACGACCTGCTGCCTGCGCTCGGCGGGCTCGCCGATGCGCTCGAGGCGAAGGCGCGGGAGTTCGACGACGTGGTCAAGTCGGGCCGAACGCACCTGATGGACGCTGTGCCCGTGACCTTGGGCCAGGAGTTCGGCGGCTACGCGGCCCAGGTGCGCGAGGGGCGGGCACGCATCGAGTCCACGCTCGGCCGCCTGGGGCAGATCCCCCTCGGCGGCACCGCCGTCGGGACGGGCCTCAACACGCACCCCGATTTCGCGAAGCGGGTGCGCGCGAGGCTCTCCGAGGAATCCGGGCTCGACATCGCGGCACCGGCCGACCCCTTCGAGGCCCAGGCGGCCCGGGACGCGTTGGTGGAGGTCTCGGGCGCGCTCAAGGTCGTCGCCGTCTCGCTGACGAAAGTCGCGAACGACCTCCGCTGGATGGGCTCCGGCCCCCGGGCGGGGCTGGCCGAGATCGTCCTGCCCGAGCTCCAGAAGGGGAGCTCGATCATGCCGGGCAAGGTCAACCCGGTGATTCCGGAGGTCGTGACTCAGGTCTCGGCCCAGGTGATCGGCAACGACACCGCGATCACCGTCGGCGGAATGCAGGGCCACTTCGAGCTGAACGTCTTCGTGCCCCTCCTCGCTCGGAACCTGCTCGACTCGATCAAGCTCCTGGGAGCGGCGTCACGCCTGCTCGACGAGAAGTGCGTCCGGGGGATCGAGCCGAACCGGGAGAACGCCGAGCGGTACGCGGAGCTCACGCTCTCGGCCGCGACCGCGCTCAACCCTTACATCGGCTACGACAAGGCGACGGAGATCGTCAAGGAGGCGGCGAGCTCGGGCCGCCCGCTGCGTGAGGTCGCACGCGACGCCGGCGTCGACGAGGAGACGCTCGACAAGGCGCTCGACTACCGGGCGATGGCGAACCCGCACGGCTAGCGGCTTCCGAGCGAGATATCACCGGCGATCCGTCCGCGACGACGCGACCGGCGCGGGCCTGCCGAACGTGGAAGTGGCCGGCCTCACGATCGTGCCGAGCGCGCGCAAGCTGTACGCCGCGACGCACGGGCGGAGCGCCTGGTCGTTGACGCTCCCGTAACCGGAAAGCCGGTAACGAGTGAGAGGGG
>DATMIX010000019.1:0-14177 GCA_035554095.1 Gaiellaceae bacterium
GCTGCGGATTGCGCAGAAGGCCTCGCAGCTCGGGCACCTGTCGCTGCGCCTCGACGAAGTCGCCGAGCTCCTCGCGCACAGGTTCGAGCCTGTTCTCGTCGCGCGCGGCTTCGAACAGGGCGCGCGCGTACATGCGGTGCGCTACTGCCACTAGTCGTTTTTCTCCAGGACGCTGAAGTCGAGCTCGCCGATCGCCTCGTCGATCAGGCGCCGCTGATCCTTGTCGTCGAGCGTCTTGCGGGTGACCTTCTCGGCCGCGATGACCGTCAGGTCAGCGACCTCGGCCCGGATCTGTTCGAGCGCGCGGCGCGTCTCCGCCTCGATCTGACGCTTTGTCTCCTCGAGCCGGCGCTGCCGGTCCGCCTCCGTCTCCTCCTTGACGCGCTGCTCCATCGAGCGTCCGACCTGACGGGCCTCGGAGAGGATCTCCTCGGCCTCGTTACGGGCCTGTCCGATCAGCTGACGGTGCTCCTCGAGCAGCTTTCGCGCCTCGGCGCGGGCCTCGTCGGCCTCCTGGAGTGCCCGCCGGATGCGCTCGCGGCGCTCGTCGATCATCGACTGGATCGGGCCGAACGCCCACTTCTTCAGCACGAAGACGACGATCAGAAAGCAAATGATCGTCCAGATCATCAGGCCCGGAACGACCTTGATGAGCGCGTTGCTGGCGAGAAGCGTGTTCATCGGTCTCTCCTAGATCAGGACGTACGCGAGCAGGCCGCCGATCAGGCCGTAGAAGACCACAGCCTCGGTGAGCGCGAAGCCGAGCCACTGGATTCCCTGCAGCTCGCCGCGCAGCTCAGGCTGGCGCGCGACCGACTGGATCATCGAGCCGAAGATGTTCCCGATGCCGATGCCGGCCCCCAGCGAGCCGAGGCCGATGCCGAGGGCGAGCGCGATCGCTTTGCCGGCGTCTGTGACGTCCCCCGTGGTTGCAGCGAGAAGCGTGGTCATTCCGAGACCTCCTAGTGCTCCGGCTCGATCGCCGAGCCGATGTAGATGGCGGACAGGGCGGCGAAGATGAACGCCTGGATCGAGACGACGATGATCACCTCGAAGAGATAGAAGACGGTGGCGGCGGGCACGGCGATCACGGCCAGCACCAGCGACTCGAGCACGAAGATCAGCCCGATGAAGGTCAGGATCAGCATGTGGCCGGCGAGCATGTTCGCGAAGAGACGGACGCTCAACGAGATCAGCCGCATGAACTGACCGAGGATCTCGAGCGGCACGATCAACGGCAGGATCGCCTTCGGGACCTCCGGGATCCAGCTCTTGAAGTACTTGACCGGTCCGTTCCAACGAATACCTTCGTAATGCGTGAAGAAGAAGGTGAGCAAGGCGAGCGCGAGGGTGACGGACAGGGACGACGTCGCCGCGTAGATCCCCCAGACCGGCAACCCGTGCCAGGTCTCGCCGGTCAGCGGCAGCGGGATGAACCCGAGCATGTTCACGACCCAGATGAAGAGCATCAGGCTCGCGACGTAAGGGAACCAGCGGCCGATCGCCTTCGAGGGCAGTCCCTGCTCGGCAACCTGCACCTGGGCGATCTCGTAGACCTGCTCGCCGATCGTGCGCCGGCGGTCGAGCGTCCGGCCGCGCATCAGGAACAGGCCGAGCAGGATCGTGAGAACCGAGCCGAGCATCAGGTAGACGACCGCCTTCGTGATCGAGAGGTCGAGCGGGCCGAGGTGGATCGGGATCCACTCGTGCTGCTCGAACTCCGTCGACGGGTCGAACTCCCCGCGGGCCAGCGCCGGCGCCGGGAGTGCCAGAGCGAGGAGGGTCGCCGTGGCCAGGGCGCGCCTCACGCCTTCGGCTCCTGCGTGTAGTACGAGGCGACGGAGACGGCGAGCTCGGCTGTGTACGCGAGCGCGTAGACGAGCGCGGCCGCAAGGCCGACCGATGCGTTCGACGCCGTGACGGCCACGAGCACGACCAGCACGGCGAGAACGCGTCCCATCATCCCGAACGCCAGCACGCCTGAAGCGGCGAGATTATCCGGCGAGGGCCGCATCCGCGCCAGCAGGAGGCCGAGGGCCTGGGCGCCGAGCCAGAGCAGTGCGGCGATGCCCCAGCCCGCGAGCGGCCAGCCGGCGAGCGCGAAGACGGGCAGCGCGAGCGCGACCACGACGGCGCCCGCCGCGACGGCGGCGAGCCGGCCCGGGATCGGGCGCGGGGCGCCGAGCGCGGTCGCGCGCATCAGAGCGTGTCCCGGTAGCGGAAGTACACGGCGGCGACGCCGGCCGGCACGCCGACGATCGCGCCGCCGAGGATCCCGTACGAAAGCGAGCCGGCGACCCAGCCAACGAGGGCACCCGCGGCGATTGTCGCGGCGGTCGTCGAGGCGAGGAGCATGCCTGCTCCCGCCGGCTGGAACGTCGGGCGGGAACTGGGCTCCATCGGCGCGAGCATATCAGACTTTGTAACACTGTCAGTGCGGCTTTTCTCCATGAAAAAAGGCCGTTTTCGCCGGACTTTGTTCACCCGTTATCGTGCGCCGCGTGGCCGGGTTCCACGTCGAGACGATCGGCAGCGGGCCACGGGTCGTCTTCGTTCACGGGAGCGGCAATGCGACGGGAGCGTGGGCTAGCCAGCGCGAGCTGCACGACCGCTTCACGCTGGTCCTGCCCGCGCGGACGGGGTACCCGCCGAACCCGCCCTTGGAAACGATCGACTTCGAGCGGCAGGCGCAGGAGCTCACGCCGCTGCTCGCCGGCCGCGCGCATCTCGTGGGGCACTCCTATGGCGCCGTGATCGCGCTGCTGATGGCCGGTGGCTCGGTTGAGCAGGTGCGGTCGCTGGTCGTCTCGGAGCCGCCGGCCTTCGGCGTCGCGACGGAGGATCCCTCCGTGGCGGACCTCGTCGGCGACCTGCGGCGGCTGTTCGAGCCGGGGATGTCGGACCCGGCCGAGCACCTGCGGCGCTTCGTCGCGCTGGTCGGCGTCGAGCTCGACATTCCCGAGCCGCTCCCGCCCGAGATGGAGCGGATGGTTCGCGCCGCGATGGCGGAGCGGCCGCCCTGGGAGGCCCAGATCCCGTTCGCGACGTTGCGGGAGGCGGGGATCCCGACGCTCGTCGTCTCCGGTGGGCACCTGCGGGCGTTCGACGTCGTCGCCGACGTGATCGCCGATCGACTGGGCGCGCGTCGCGCCGTCGTCGCCGGCCGTGGTCACGGCATCCCGTCGGCGCCGGGATACAACGAGACGCTGACCGCGTTCCTGGAGTCGGTGTGATCACGTTGCCGCTGGAGACCGAGCGAGTGCGCGTCAGGCCGTTCGTCCCGGCCGACGACGCCGCCCCAATCCACGAGCTGTGGGGCGACGCCGAGGCGTTCCGCTTCGTCGTCCCCGGCGGCGTCGCTTCCGTCGACGAGACGCGTGAGCGGCTCGAATCCGCGCTCGAGCGTGCGCGGGACGGCTGGGGCTTCTGGGCCCTCGACGAGCGACTGAGCGGCCGGCTCGTCGGCGGAGCCGGGCTGTTCCCGCTCGAGTGGAAGGGCCCGGAGATCGAGCTCGCCTACCACGTGCTTCCCTCCGCCTGGAACCGGGGCTACGCCACCGAGGCCGGCGCCGCGCTGCTCGCCGCGGCGTGGCACGAGACGGATCTCGATCACGTCGTCGCGGTCGCGTTCGAGGAGAACCGGGCCTCGACCCGCGTGATGGAGAAGCTCGGCATGACCTTCGAGGGCCGCGTTCGCTACCGCGACTTCGACGGCGTGCGATATTCGATCCACAGGCCCGCCACACTTCCGTAACCGTGTCCGACACCACCGAGACGCAGCGCGGTTGCAGGGAAAAGCGGAAGGTTCGTCACGCTTTCGTATTCACGTCGGACACCAGGGCGCGGCCGGTGCGGCCATGAAGGTTTGGGTCGACCTCACGAACTCGGCGCACGTGATCGTGCTGCGGCCGCTCGTCGAGCTGCTCGAGGCCGGTGGGCACGAGGTGACGCTCACCGCGCGGCCGCTCTCGCACACCACGGAACTGCTCGACGGCTGGGGCCACCCGTACACGGCGATCGGCGGCTACGGCGGAGCCGGCCGGATCGGCAAGGCCCTCGCGGCCTCGGGACGCACGGCGCAGATGCTCGCGTTCGCGCGAGGCCGGGGCTTCGACCACGGGCTTGCGCATGGCTCGACCGACCTCCCGCCCGTCGCCCGGGTTCTGCGGTTCCCCAACACGACGATGTTCGACTACGAGTGGGCGACGCTGCAGCACTCGCTCAACTGTCGACTCGCGACACGGGTTCTCGTCCCCGACGCGATCCCTGAGGAGCGGATCGCCCGCTACGGCGCATCGCCTCCGAAACTCGTCCGCTACCCCGGTCTGAAGGAGGAGTACTACCTCGGCGACTTCGAGCCGGACGACGCTGTGCTCGCCGGGCTCGCCCTCGACCGGGAGCGGGTGATCGCGGTCGTCCGGACCGCGCCCTCCTACGCGCTCTACCTCGGCGGCTCGGAGAACGAGCTCCTGCCGCAGGTGCTGCGCCGGCTGCTCGCCGCGGACGCGCAGGTCGTCGTGCTGGCACGCACCGATGACCAGCGCCGCGCGCTCAGGGAGCTCGACGACCGCCTGGTCGTGCCGGACCACGCGGTCGACGGGAGGAGCCTTGCGGGCCTCGCCGACCTCGTCGTCTCCGCGGGCGGGACGATGATCCGCGAGGCCGCCGTGCTCGGCACGCCCGTCTGGTCGATCTTCGAGGGGCGCCCGGGCGCGGTCGACGAGCAGCTCGTCCGCGAGGGCCGAGTCCGCTTCCTCGGCGATCCCGGCGAGCTCGTCGTCGAGAAGGCGCCGGCACACCGGGATCGCCGCGGCCGCCGCGACCCCGCCGACCTCCTGCGGCTCGCGATCCCAGCGGTCAGCGCCGGCCGCCCGCGCTGAGCGCGCGCTCGATCGCCTCCTCGCGCTCGGGGTCGTCTTCGGGCCGCCCGCGTCGCAACAGTTGCAGGTGTCGCGACTTCAGGATCTCGAGCGTGTAGACCATCCAAACTGAAGCCGCAAGGACGAGGAGCCCCACGCCGATCGCGATCAGCGTGTTGTCGAGCTCCCAGTTGCCGCGTGGCCGCGGCGGCTCGAAGCGGAGCAGAATCGCGTAGACGGCGAGGAGCAGCGCCCAGAGGTGGAGGTAGGCCGCGGTGCGGCGCTGCGTGAACCCGATCCGCATGAAGCGGTGGTAGAAGTGGTTCTGGTCGGGCGCGAAGGGCGACCGCTTGTACTTGAGGCGCTTCAGGACGACGAACGACGTGTCGAGGATCGGCACCGCGAGCACGAGCAGCGGTCCGACGAGAGCGATCGTCGCGGCCGTCTTCAGCACGCCCTGAACCGCGACGCACGCGAGCACGAAGCCGAGCGCGAGAGCGCCCGTGTCACCCATGAAGATCTTCGCCGGGTGGTAGTTGTGCCAAAGGAAGGCCAGCGTCGCCCCGCAGACGATCGCCGCCAGAACGGCCGCGTCCGTTCGGCCGAACGAGGCGGCGAGCAGCGCGAACGAGCCGGACGCGATCGCGACGATGCCGGACGCGAGGCCATCCATGCCGTCGATCAGGTTCACGAGGTTGGCGAGCGCTGCGATCCAGAAGACGGTCAGCGGATAGGCAACCCACCCCAGGTCGAAGTTGCCGACGAGCGGCGCTCCGACCGATTCCCACGTCATGCCGAAGCCGGCAACCGGGATCAGCGCCGCGACCACGATCCCGACCATCTTCACCGCCGCGTTCAGGCCTCGAATGTCGTCGATCAGGCCGAGCACGGCCACCATGAGCGTCCCGAGCAGGATCCCGAGGTAATTGCCCTCCGGCTTGACGAAGATCGCCATCGAAACCGCGATTGCGATCACGATTGCGATACCGCCGATTCGCGGGATCGGCTTGCCGCCGTGAACACGCGGCCGATCGGCCTTGTCGTCGACCCCGCCGATCCGCGGCGCCAGCAGCACCACGAGGGGCGTGAGCGCCAGCACGATGCCGGCAGCGGTCAGGAACCCCCAGATCGCCGTCCCGTCGCGAACGAGCGCGTGCACGGAGTCCGGGAAGGACATTCGTGGCCGTTATAGCTGACGCGGTTGTCGGCGGCCAGCGGCATGCAGGAATCGAGTCCTCTTGCCGATAGAAGTCCTCCGCGACACGTTGGTAGCCTGCAACGTCTCTTGAGCAAGGTTCTCTCACCCGACACGACGTTCGACGACCGGATCGCGCAGCGAACCGCGACGCTCGGCATCGTCGGCCTCGGCTACGCGGGGCTGCCGCTGGCGATGGCGTTCGCGGAAGCGGGCTTCGAGGTCACCGGCATCGACCTGAACGAGCAGCGTGTGCAAGCCGTCCAGCGGCACGAGTCGTATCTCGTCGACGTGCCCACGGAGCGCTACGCCGATCTCGACGGAAATCTCACGGCGACCGCGGACTACGCGGCCGTCGCGGAGCTCGACGCGCTGACCATCTGCGTGCCGACGCCGCTTTCGAAGACGCGCACGCCGGATCTGAACTACATCGTCTCGGCCGCCGAGTCCGTCGGCTCGAACATCAAGCCGGGAATGCTGATCGTGCTCCAGTCGACGACGCATCCCGGAACGACGGAGGAGATCGTGCTGCCCATTCTCGAGAAGCGCTCCGGCGGCGAGGTGGGCAAGGATTTCTTCCTCGGCTACGCCCCGGAGCGCGTCGACCCGGGCAACCTGACCTGGACGATCAAGAACACGCCGAAGCTCGTCGCCGGAGTGACCGAGGAGTGCCTCCGGCGCACTGCGCTGCTGTACGAGCAGATCGTCGACACGGTGCAGCCTCTCTCGCGACCGATGGTCGCGGAGACGGCGAAGCTCCACGAGAACACGTTCCGCGCGGTCAACATCGCGCTCGCAAACGAGCTCGCCCTGATGTGCGACCGGCTCGGAATCTCGCCGTGGGAGGTGATCGAGGCCGCGTCCTCGAAGCCGTTCGGGTTCCTGCCGCACTACCCTGGCCCGGGCCTCGGCGGAGACTGCATCCCGGTCGTGCCGCATTTCCTCGCGTGGCGGCTGCGGGAGTACGGCTACTCGGCGCGCCTGATCGAGGCGGCGCACGAGGTCAACGCCGCGATGCCCCTCTACGTGATGCAGAAGATCGCCGACGCGCTCAACGACGCCGGCCGCCCGATCAAGGGCTCCCGCCTGTTGCTGCTGGGCATGGCTTACAAGGCCGACGTCCACGACACCCGCGAGTCGCCGTCGCTCGAGATCATGCGCCAGCTGATCCAGCGCGGCGCGGATGTGCGCTACTGCGATCCGTGGGTCACCCAGGTGGAGCTCGACGGACAGACCCACACGACCGTGGAGTGGGCCGCCGGCGAGGTCTCCGCCGCCGACTGCGTGGTCGTGCTGACGCCCCACACGCGCTTCTCCGAAGAGCCGCTCTGGGATCGCGCGAAGGTGATCGTGGACACGCGCCACGTCGTCCCCGACGGCCCGACCGTCCACCAGATCTAGGAGACGTGGGTGAAGATCCTGGTCCTCGGGGCCGGGTACATCGGCGCGAAGCTCGGCGAACTCGCGCTCTCGGCTGGCCACGACGTCACGCTGGCCGACAACTGGTTCGCAACCGAGCAGGCCCAGCTCGACGGCCTCGCCGCGTCGGGTGTACAGGTCGAGACGGCGGACATCCGGCACGCCCGAGAGGTCGAGGCGCTGCTGGCCGACCGGCCCGACCGCGTGTACCTGCTGGCCGCTCAGGCTTCGCGACCGCTCTCGGAACGAGATCCCGACTACACGGAGGAGACGAACGTCACCGGCACCCGACGGGTCGCCGCGGCCGCCGGCGTCGCAGGCGTGCCCCTCGTGGTCTTCGGCTCGTCGCTGCACGTCTACGGCGGCGGGCTGACCGGCGAGATCGGCGCCGATGCGCCCTACGGCCGCCAGAACGACCTTGCCCACCTCTCGAAGATCTACGGGGAGCAGGCGCTCGAGATCGAGGCTCGCCGGCACGGCTTCGGGCTGTCTGTGCTCCGGCTGGGCATCGTCTACGGGCCGAGCCCCGTCGAGCACGCGTCCCTGGATTCGCAGACCGTGGTCGACAAGTTTCGCCGCCTGGCGGCCGCCGGCGAGGAGCTGCCGGTGGACGACGGCGGGCGCGCGACGATCGGGGTCGTCCACGTCGAGGATGCGGCGAGGATCCTGCTCGACGCCGAGGCAGGAACGGAGAACGTGGCCGCGGAAACCGTCACGGTCGCCGACGTCGCGTCGCTCGCGCGTGGCGAGGACGCTGTGGGCCAACCGGCGTTCAGCGTCAGCTCGCCGTTCCGCTACGAGCACCGGCTCGCGGAGTACCTGGGGCGATGAAGCTTCTCGTCACAGGCGCGACGGGCTTCCTCGGCTCCCGCGCTGCCGAGCTGCTGGAGGCCTCGGGCCACCAGCTCGTGCGGCTCGCCCGCCCGGCCGGCGCCGAGCGGTACGGCGTCGACGAGGAGCGTCTCGTCCGAATCGACGCGGGGGATCCCGCCGCGCGCGAGCTCATCGCGGGCGCGGACGCGGTTCTCCATTTCGCCGGCATCCCGGATCCCGCGCGTGCGCGCGAGGACCCGGCGCGCGCCGTGCGGGAGAACGCCGGCGCGACGCTCAACCTGCTCGAGGGTTGCCTCGCGCACGGCGCCGGGCTCGTCTACCCGTCGACGCTGCGGGCCGCGCTCGACCCTCCTCCCGACGCGTACGCGATCTCGAAGCGGCTCGGCGAGGAGGTCTGCCGTTTGCACCCGGCGCGGACCCTCGTCGTCCGGCTGACGTCGGTCTTCGGGCCGGGACAGGTCACATGGGAGGGCGCAACCGGCGGCATCGCCGCGTTCGCCGCCCACGCGCTCGAGGGCGAGCCGCTCGTGATCACCGGAGATCCGGGCCGGACGCGCGACTTCGTCTACGTGGACGATGCGGTGGGCGCGATCGAGGCGCTCGTTCGCGAGGGCTCGTGGAACCGGACCGTTCTCGTGGCGAGCGGGCGGCCGACGGCGCTGCTCGAGGCGGCGGAGCTGGTGCGCGACGCCGCCGGCTCGTTCTCGCCGATCGAGACACCGGGAGGGGAGCTGCCCGCCGGCGAGAACGACAGCTACGAGACGGCTCCGGAGGCCCCGTTACCCTTGAACCTGTCCCTCGAAGAGGGGATCCGCCGCTATGTCGACTGGCTCCGTAAGCATCCCGCTGCTCAAAACGCTACGCGTCCTCGGATGACGGGAAAGCAGGGAATCTCCGAATGAAGCCGGTCGTGCCGCGCCCGGTTCCCCTGCTAAAAGCAGCCCCCGAGCCTGATCAGCTCGCCGACCGCCTCGACGGAGGCGCTTGGCGTGGGATCGAGCTCGCGCTGATGCCGCAGCACGTCGCTGACGACGCCGCGATCGCGCGCGCCGTAGACGCCACCCGCGCCGCGACCGGAGGTCTCGCGGTGACGGCCGAGGCGCCGGTGGCGTGGCCGAGCGGCGCCTTCGTGCGGGTCGACCGGCTCGACGACGAGGCGCGCGCCGGGATCGAGCACAGCGCCGACTTCGCAGCGGGGATCGGGTCGCCGGTCCTGATCATCCACCTCTTCGTCCCGCTCGGCCCGGACGCGTTCCGCGAGGCCGGCCCCGTGGACGACGTTGCGGTCGAGGAGTTCCTGCGCTTCTACGCGGAGGCATGCGGCCGGCGCGGCGTGACGCCGCTGATCGAGAACGTGCCGCCCGTGCTGCGCATGCGAACCGGCGGCGTCTTCCTGTCGCAGATCGGCGGTCACTGGCGCGACCTGCTCGAGTGGCGCGACCGCGTGCCCGGGCTCCGGTTCACGATCGACACTTCTCACGCAGCGCTCTTTCGGTCCTTCGCGACCGTCTATCCGGGACTGTTCGGCCTCTCGTCGGACGAGGGGCTCGAGCTCGGGCGCTACGTCGAGGAGCTCGGCCCTGATGCGGAGGTCGCGCACGTCTCCGACGCGCACGGACTCCTTGGCGAAGGCTTGCCCTACGGCGCCGGCGAGCTCGATCTCGATCCCGTCGTCCGTCGGCTGGGCGAGCTCGTGCCGTTCGTCGTCGCCGAGATCAACGAGCCCGACCCTGCGCGCTCCACCGACATGAAGGCCGCCTACCGTGCAATCGAGCGGGCGCTCGCGACGCCGGCCGAGCCGACGCCCGTGAGGCGACGGGTCCCTGCCGACGAGTTCGACTGGCAATCGGTGCTCGCTCGGCGCGACCCCGTTCCCTCGGTGCTCGAGCTCCAGGAGCGGTTCGGGGGCCGCCGGGTGCTGTTGACCGGCGGCGGCGGCTCGATCGGCCACACGCTGGGAACCTTTCTCAGCGGTTTCCGGCCCGAGCGGATCACGCTGATCGACGGCCACGAGTCGTCGCTGATCGCCGACCGGCGGGCTCGAAGGCCGGAGGAACTCGAGCGATTCCGTCACGTCCTCTGCGATATCCGCGAGCCGGGTCGGCTCGAGCATGAGCTCGCGGCGGCGAAGCCCGACGTGGTCTTCCACCTCGCCGCGTACAAGCACGTCGACTGGGCCGAGGTCTTCCCCGAGGAGTTCGTCGACACGAACCTGCACGGCTCGTGGAACGTGCTGCGCGCAGCCGAGGCAGCCGGCGTCGAGACCGTCGTCGTCGCCTCCACCGACAAGGCGGCACTGGCGCAGAGCTTCTACGGGCGGACGAAGCGGTTCATGGAGCAGCTGACCGCGTTCGCCGCACGCCGGGCCGGGGGCCAACGGACCGCCGTGCGGCTCGTCAACGTGCTCGGCTCGGCCGGCGCGGCGTCGGAGATCTTTCTACGGCAGGCTCGCGCGGGCGTTCCGCTCACGGTTACCGACACCGGCATGGTCCGGTACTGGATCACCATGCAGCACGCGGCTTGCCTCGTCGCCCAGGCCGCCCTGCTCGCCGCCGAGGGCGTGCCGCTCTGCGGTCCGCACGATCCCGTGATGATGACCGTCGGTGAGCTCGCCGAGCGCATCTGGCGACGCGCCGGGCCGGGTGGCAGGACCGAGATCGAGCTGCTCGGGATTCGGCGGGGCGAGACGCTCACCGAAGTGCTGACGGGGCCCGGCGAGGAGCTCGGCCACGAGCGCCACCAGGGCATCTGCGCCATCGAGGCAGAGATCCCGACGGCCGGGGCGGCGTGGGTGATCGAGCGGCTGCCGAGCGGGGCGGGCCGCGAGGAGGCGCGCGAGACCTGGCTCGAGGCGATGCAACGCCCAGGGCTCCTCGCGGCTCCGCAACCGAAGACCGCGTGAGCGTCTCCTTCAGGTGCCCCGCTTGCGGCGTGGCGCTCGAAGCGGGAAGCGGTCGCTTCGCATGCGGGGCGTGCGGGCGGGTCGTCCGCGCTTCCGGTGACGAGATCATGAACCTCCTGCCGGAGGCGGGCGGCGCCGAGCAGGAGCACTACGACGACTGGTACGACGCGGAACGGACCGGCCCGCCTCCCACGCTCGCGTCGCTCGAGCGGCACTGGCGAAGCCGCTACTACCCGATGAACGCGACGGTGCTCGAGCGGGTCGGCGACGTCCGCGGCAAGGACCTCCTCCTGCTCGGCAACGGGACCTCGGAGAAGGAGCTCTTCTTCCTGACGCAGGAGCCTGCGTCGCTGATCGTCTCCGACCTCTCCCCCGTGGCCGCCCAGGCGGCCCATGACCGATGGGCATCCGAGGTCGACCACCGCGTCACCTGGGCGGCGATCGACGGGACTGCGTTGCCGTTCGCGGACGAGAGCCTCGACCTCGTCTACGCCTATGCGATGGTCCACCACGTCGAGGACGTCGGCGGCCTGCTCGCGGAGACCGGACGCGTGCTGCGGCCCGGCGGCCGGGCCGTGTTCATGGACGACGGCTACTCGCCGGTGTGGCAGGGCGTGAAGACGACCGCGCTGAGGCCGCTGATGCGGTACTTCCACAGCAAGGAGCCGCCCTCACCCGAGGACCTGCGGTTCACGATGCACGGCGGCTTTCGCGAGGAGGAGCTCGCGAAGCTGATCCGTGCAGCCGGCGGCGAGCCGTGGTTCGAGCGCAGCAGCTTCGTCCACTACCTGTTCACGCGAGCGTCCGAGCGACTGCCCCCGCAGCGCGTCTTCCGCTACCTCGCGGGCCGCGAGGCGCTCCTGAACGCCCTGATCGCGGCCGACCGCGGCCTAGAACGCATCCCCGGGATGCGGCGAAACCTGATCCGCCTCGTCTGGGGCATGACGAAGCCCGACTAGCCGTGTCCCGGGGTCAGACCCCGGGACACGCCCGAAGCGGCCGGAGCGGCGCGCCACCACGCCGTTTCAGCCCCACCGGGCGCCACGCGCGCCCGTCTCCAACAGGCGTGACCTGGTGCCAGGCACGGGGACACGCCCGGTTCGGACCTAGCGCGTGCCGTAGAGACGGTCGCCGGCGTCGCCGAGGCCCGGGACGATGAAGCCCCTCTCGTTCAGACCCCGGTCGACGGACGCGGTGACGATGTGGACGTCGGGATGCTCGGCGTGGACGTTGTCGATCCCCTCGGGGGCCGAGACGAGGCAGACGAGGATGACCGATCGGGCGCCCGCTTTCTTGACCGTTTCGAGCGCAGCGACGCTCGAGTTGCCCGTGGCGAGCATCGGGTCGAGGACGATCGCGTCGCGCTGATCGAGGTCGCCCGGCAGCTTGACGTAGTACTCGACGGGCTCGAGCGTCTCCTCGTCGCGGTACATCCCGAGGAACCCGACGCGCGCGCTCGAGACGAGCGAGAGGACGCCGTCGAGCATCCCAACCCCCGCCCGCAGGACAGGGCAGACCGCGACCTTCTTGCCGGAGATCCGCTCTGCGAGCATCGTCTCCAGCGGCGTCTCGATCTCCACGGGCTCCGTCGGAAAATCCTTCGTCGCCTCGTACGTCAGCAGCAGCGTCACCTCGTTCGCGAGCTTCCGGAAGTGCACCGTCGGCGTCTCCTTGTCCCGCAGGTACGACAGCTTGTGCTGGACCAGCGGGTGCGCGACGACCGTGAGCTTCTGCGTCACGCGACGTAGGTGGTGAAGCCGCGGAAGCCGGGATAGAGCGGCCGCTTCGCGCACAGCGTGTCGGCGCGCGCCGCGAGGCTCGCCACGTCCGCGCCCTCGCCAAGGGCTTCCACGATGATCCCGCCCACCTCGCGGAAGTCCTCCTCGTCGAAGCCGCGCATCGTCGCCGCCGGCGTTCCGATCCGCACGCCCGACGCGACCGTCGGCGGCCGCTCGTCGAACGGCACGGTGTTCCGGTTGACGGTCAGCTTCGCCTCGGCGAGACGCTCCTCCGCACCCTTGCCGGTCCAGTCCGTCGAGCGCAGGTCGAGCTGCAGCAGGTGCGTGTCGGTCCCACCGGTCAGCACGTCGAGCCCGCCGGCCTGCAGCGTCTCGGAGAGCACATCGGCGTTTCTGCGCACATGCGTCTGGTACTCGCGGAAGGCGTCCGACCCTGCGATCCGGAAGCAGGCCGCCTTCGCCGCGATCGTGTGCACGAGCGGCCCGCCCTGCATGCCTGGGAAGACCGCCCGGTCAACCGCCTGCGCATGCTCCTCGGTGCACAGGACGAACCCGGCGCGCGGGCCGGCGAGCGTCTTGTGCGTGGTCGAGGTGACGAAGTGGCAGTGCTCGACGGGGTTCGGATGGAGACCGGCCGCCACGAGCCCGGCGAAGTGGGCCATGTCGCAGAGAAGCAACGCCCCGACCTCGTCAGCGATCTCGCGGAACTTGTCCGCCTCGACCGTCCGCGGATAGGCCGAGCCTCCGCACACGATCAGCCTGGGCCGGTGCTCCTTCGCGAGCTCGCGAACCTCGTCGTAGTCGACCACGTTCGTCTCGTGGGACACGCCGTAGTGGACGATCGTGTAGAGCCGGCCCGAGAAATTGACCTTGAGCCCGTGCGTCAGGTGGCCGCCGTGCGCGAGCTCGAGCGAGAGGATCGTCTCGCCGGGTTGCAGCGCGGCCATGTAGACCGCCATGTTCGTCTGGGCGCCCGCGTGCGGCTGGACGTTCGCATGTTCCGCGCCGAAGAGCGACTTGGCGCGATCGATCGCCGTCTGCTCGATCTCGTCGACGACCTCGCAGCCGCCGTAGTAGCGCTTGCCCGGATAGCCCTCGGCGTACTTGTTCGTCGGCACGCTGCCGACTGCCTCGAGAACGCTCGGCCACGTGAAGTTCTCCGAAGCGATCAGTTCGATCTGATTCCGCTGGCGCTCCAGCTCGCGGCCGAGCAGCTCGGCGATCTCCGG
>DATMIX010000020.1:0-19839 GCA_035554095.1 Gaiellaceae bacterium
GGCCGTGCCGCTGTCGCTGGCGCGGCCAAAGAGTGGTAAAGCCCGCGTAGCTTCTGTTTTCCCCAGACTGTTGACATCCCCCTGTTGAGGGATATCCACAGGTTGTGGGCAAAACGCCGCAGGAAACTACGCTGCCGCGCCTAACAAGGCGGGTCGGTTTTCTGCGGCTCGGCTAGGCGATGAGGCCGCGGCGGAAGCCGACGGCGACTGCATGCGCGCGCGAGCGGGCCTGCAGCTTTGCGAGCAGATGGCGAACGTGGGACTTCACGGTTTCCTCCGAGAGAAACAGCCGCTGACCGATCTCCCGATTGACGAGCCCGTCGGAGATCAGCTGGAGAACCTCGAGCTCCCGGCCCGTCGGCTCTTGTTCGAGCTCTTGGAGCGGGCCGGCAAACGGAATCACCTCGGCGCCGTTGCCGCGCCTCTGCGCGACCGCCTCGAACCGGCGCGAGTGATCGCGGTACCGGTTCAGGATTTCGTTGCGCTCTGCAGCGTCCACGACCCAGCTATCGGCCGCATGGCTACGCCGCTTTAGCGCTCTGAGTTAGCCCGAACGGGGGATTGGCGGCTCCGACGGCTCCTTGCCCGGCTCCACCGGCACCGCGCCTTCGTCGGCAGCCTCGGGCGTGCTCGGCGAGACCCGTACCCGCGCCAGCGTCTCCTTGTCGACATTGAGCGGGTGGTGGCACGCTGCGAGGTGCCCGTTGCCGTAATCCGTGAGCGGGGGCTCGATCTGCGAGCACACCTCCGTCGCGTAGCGGCAACGTGGATGGAACCGGCAGCCTGAGGGCGGGTTGATCGGCGATGGCACGTCGCCCTCGAGCACGATCCGCTCGCGCTGCTCGGAAAGATCGGGGTCCGGGATCGGCACCGCGGAGAGCAGCGCCTCCGTGTAGGGCATGATCGGCCGCGTGTAGAGCTCCTCCGCCGGGGAGAGCTCCACGAGCTTCCCGAGGTACATGACGGCGATCCGGTCCGAGACGTGGCGGACGACGCCGAGGTCGTGCGCGATGAAGACGTAGGTGAGACTGAACTCATCCTGGAGGTCTTCCAGGAGGTTGATCATCTGCGCCTGGATCGAGACGTCGAGCGCAGAGACGGGCTCGTCCGCCACGACCAGCTTCGGGCGGAGCGCAAGCGCCCGCGCGACGCCGATCCGCTGCCGCTGCCCCCCGGAGAACTCGTGCGGGAACCGGTTGTAGTGCTCCGGGCTGAGGCCCACCGCCTCGAGCAGCTCCTCGACCTGCCGTTTGCGGCTCGCGCGATCGCCGATGCCGTGGATGCGGAGCGGATCGCTGACGATCGTGCCGACCCGCTTGCGCGGGTTCAGCGACGCATACGGATCCTGGAAGACCATCTGCATCTCCCGCCGCAGTGGCCGCATCCCGCGCGCGCCGAGCCTGCCGATCGAACGCCCCTGGAAGACGACGTCACCCTCGGTCGGCTCGAGCAGCCTGACGATGCAGCGCCCGAGCGTCGACTTGCCGCAGCCGGACTCGCCAACGAGGCCGATCGTCTCGCCCGGGCTCACGGCCAGCGTGACGTCGTCGACGGCATGCACCCGCGCGACCTCCTGCTGAAGGATCCCTTTCCGAATCGGGAAGTACTTCTTGAGGCTCCTGACCTCGACGAGGGGGGCGTCGCCGTTCGAGCTCACGCGACCGCTGCCTCGCCCTTGATCGTCGCCTCCCGCACGACGCGCTTCTCCTCCACCGAGAGCCAGCAACGGTCCAGGTGACCCTGCTCCTCGACGCGGTTCAAGAGGTCGGGCTCCTCGATGCACTTGTCGAACGCGTGCGGGCAACGTGGCCGGAACTTGCAGCCCTGCGGGAGGTTGATCAGGGACGGCGGCGCGCCCTTGATCGACGCGAGCCGGCCACCCTTGGGCCGGTCGAGCCGCGGGATGGAGCCGAGCAGTCCCCACGCGTACGGGTGCTGCGGGTCGTAGAAGAGCGACCGTTTCGGCCCCCGCTCGACGACGCGCCCGGCATACATGACGAGGATCTCGTCCGCGACGTCCGCCACGACGCCGAGGTCGTGCGTGATCAGAATCACGGCCGAGTTGAAATCGTCCTTCAACTGGTCGATCAGTTCGATGATCTGGGCTTGGATCGTGACGTCGAGCGCGGTGGTGGGCTCGTCCGCGATCAGGACGTCGGGGTTGCAGGCGAGCGCCATCGCGATCATCGCCCGCTGCCTCATGCCGCCCGAGAACTGGTGGGGGTAGTCGTCGACCCGCTCGTTCGCGTTCGGAATTCCGACCTGGCGGAGCAGCTCGACGGTGCGCCGCTTGGCGACGCGCTTGCCGACGTCCTCGTGGGTGAGGATCATCTCGACGATCTGGTGGCCGACCCGGTAGACCGGGTTCAGCGACGTCATCGGGTCCTGGAAGATCATCGCGATCTCGGCGCCTCGGATACTCCGCAGGCGGCGCTCGGACGTCGCCAGCAGGTTCTGGCCCTTGTACTCGACCGAGCCTTCGAAGACGGTGTTCGGCGCGCGGGTGAGCCCGAGCATCGTCAGCGCGGTGACGCTCTTGCCGGAGCCGGACTCGCCGACGATCCCGAGCACCTGGCCGCGATCGAGCTCGAAGTCGACGCCGTCCACGGCCCGGACGATTCCGTCTTCGGTCGTAAAGCGGACCTTGAGCCCGCTGACCTCGAGCAGACGCTCGGCCATCTAGGTCGGCCGGATTCGCGGGTCGAGGAACGCGTAGACGACGTCGACGATCGCGCTGAAGAGGACGATGAAGAACGCGCCGTAGAGCGTCACGCCCATGATCGGCGGCAGGTCCAGCGCGCCGACGCGCTCGGCCGCGTAGAAGCCGACGCCGTGCAGCTCGAAGACCGTCTCGGTCAGAATCGCCCCACCCCCGAGCACCGCGGCGAAGTCGAGGCCGAAGAGGGTCACGACAGGGATCAACGAGTTACGCAGGACGTGGCGACCCATGACACGGCCGGGGTCGAGCCCCTTCGCACGGGCCGTGCGAACGAAGTCCTCGTTGATGGTGTCGAGGATGTTGGAGCGAAGCACTCTGCCGTAGAAGCCGATGAAGAGCACCGCGAGCACGAACCACGGCAGGATCAGATGCTTGTACCACTCCCAGGGGTCCTCGGTCAGCGGCACGTAGCCGCCGTCCGGGAACCACGGGTTCTCGGGTTTCTCGGCCAGGAAGTAGCGGACGACGATGCCGAGCCAGAAGACCGGCATCGAGATGCCCACGAGTGCGAGGGTCGTGATTAAGCGGTCCGCCCACCTTCCGGCGGTGATCGCCGAGAGGACGCCGACGACGATTCCCCAGAACAACCAGATCAGGCCCGCGCCGATGGTCAGCGAAAACGTCGCGGGCAACCCCTTCTTGATCTCCTGGACGACGTTCGACTGATCGTCGAACGAGGTGAGGACGTCGTACTGGCTGTCCTTGCCCGGCAGAAGGCCGTTGCCGACCTTCTTCATCATCTCGAAGTACTGGACGAAGAAGGGGCGGTCGAAGCCCCACTTCTTCTTGATGTTCTCGATGTTCTCCTGAGTCGGATGCTTGCCGGCGATCCGGGAGGCGGGGTCGCCGCCTGGGATGATGATGAAGATCAGGAAGACGAGGATGCTGACCGCGAAGAGCACCGCGATCATCCCGAGGAACCTGCGGATGATGAAGACCGTCAATGCTCGACCCTCACCTTGGCGCGCGGGTCGAGCGCGTCACGCAGGCCGTCGCCGAAGATGTTCAGCGACAGGACGGTGAGCACGATCGCCAGGCCGGGCACGAGCGTCAGCCACGGCGCGGTCACGATCCGATCCTGGCCTTCGCGGATCACCGAGCCCCAGGACGGGTTCGGCGGCTGGACGCCCGCGCCGAGGAACGAGAGCCCTGCCTCCGTGAGGATGTTGTTCGCGATGATCAGCGTGAAGAAGACGAGCGCGGTCGAGGCGACGTTCGGCAGCAGGTCGGAGAACATGATCCGCAGCGGCGACGCGCCCTGGCCGATCGCCGCCTCGATGAACTCCTTCTCCCGCAGCGAAAGGATCTGGCCGCGCAGCGGCCTGCCGACGTACGGGATGTAGACATACGAGATCACCAGAGTCGGGATCCAGAGACTGTTCGGCCCGAGGTTGATCCCGAAGTGGTGGAAACCGTTGATCGAGAGCGCGGTGCCGAGCGCGATCGCCAGGAGCAGCACCGGGAAGGCCCAGATCAGGTCGAACGACCGCGTGATGATCCAGTCGACCCAGCCCCCAAAGAACCCGGCTAACAGCGCGAGGATGATCGCGGTCGTCACGCAGATGAGGGCCGAGCCGATCCCGATCTTCAACGAGTTGGCGCCGCCGTAGAGGAGCCGCACCGCGACGTCGCGCCCCAGGCCGTCGGCGCCAACGACGAACTTGCCGTCCGCGTGCCACCACGTCGGCCCCAGGACGCCGCCCGCCTGTTCGACGACGACGTTGCCCTGCTCGTCGGTACCGATCTGCGGCGCCGAGAGAACCTGCTTCGGCTCGCCGTTGACGATGACCGTCTCGTCCGCATGGGTGACGTTCGGCCCGGTGTGCGCGATGTGATGCTCGTAGACCGGCGCGAGCGCGCAGAGAATGACGATCAGGAAGAACAAAGCGAGCGCGCCGAGCGCGAAGTAGTTGCGCCGGAGCCGCCGCCAGGCGAGATACCAAGGGCTCCGGCCGACGATCGTCGTCTCGTGCTCTTCGGCCGCGAGTACCGACGGCGTGTCGAGCGTGAATTCGGAAGCCGGCTCGCCCATCCGCTCGCCCGAGTCTAAATCCCTGCAAAGAAGAAGGCATCGGCAGCGATGCCGACCGGATATGACGAGGGCGCCCTCTCGGGCGCCCTCGTTTGCCTTACACGTTCAGCCACGCACCTACTTCCGGCAGAGGCGCATGAAGTCGACGCCGTAGAGCCGCTGGATGTTGATGCAGCCGATCTTGCTGCTGAAGAACTCCGGGAACGTCCGGTTCGACCAGGGCGCCCAGGGAGCCTGCTGCATGATCTGCTTCTCGACGGCCGCCCAGCGGGCGTTCACCGGGCCGGTCAGGGCCGGAGCCTTCTTGAGGCCCTCGATCAGCCTGTTCGTCTTCGCGTTCGAGTAGTACGCGTAGTTGTTGTTGTTCTCCTGGACGATGTTCCTGCCGTTCAGGAGCACGTCGAACCAGTCGAGCGGATGCGGGTAATCCTCGAGCCACCGCGCCCAGCCCGTCTGGGCCTTCGTGTTGATGTTGCCGATCGTCGTGTAGTACGTCGTACGCGGCAGGAACTTGAGGTGCGTCTTCAGACCGATCGAGTCGAGATAGCTCGCGTAGAGCGTCGTCGACTGCTCGGAGTCCGACACCTGGCGTCCCCAGACGGTGACGTCCGCGCCCTGCGCGCCGGCCTGCTTGATCAGCTGGCGAGCCTTGCTCAGGTTGCGGTTGTACAGCGTCAGCTTGCGGTACGACGGATACGTCGGCGGCAGGATGTTCTGCGTCGTGACGCCGAGACCGCCCCAGACCGCCTTGACGAGCGCGGACCGGTTGATGGCCAGGTTGACGGCCTGGCGGACCTTGACCTTGTTGAACGGCGCAACGCGCGTGTTCATCCAGAAGTAATACGTGTTGGCCGCCTTGCGGAGGCGCAACTGGCCGCGCTTCGAAACGGTGCCGATGCGCTCCGGCGGGATCGCCGCGTTCGTGTAGTCGGCCTGCCCGTTGATCACGCGCTGGACGGCCGCATCGGCGTCACCGACGATCGTGACCTCGATCCGGTTCGGCGCACCCCGCGGGATGTACTTGGTCGGCTTGAAGTACTTGTTGCGAACCATCGTGAACGCGCGGTTCTTGTCTGCACCGGCGAGGATCTTGTACGGCCCGGTCGACGGGGGCGGATTCCCCGACAGATCCTGATTCGCCGTGCCGCACGGCAGCAGCGCCGCGAACGGCTCGGCGAGGATCGTCAGAAAGTCGCCCCGAGGCGCGGTCAGCGAGATCTTGATCGTGCGGCCCTTCGTCTTGATCCCCGGGATGTCGCCCTTGAGGCTCTTCTCGAAGTTCTTGGCGCCCACGATCGTGTCGTAGAAACCGACCCCTGGCGAGGCCGTGATGAAGTCCCGCTTCATCGTGCACTTGAAGTCGGCCGCACGAACGGCCTTGCCGTTCGAGTACTTGAGACCCTTGCGAAGCGTCATCGTGTAGGTGCGGCCGCCACGCGAGATCTTCGGCATCGACGTGATCAGCCCGGGCACCACCTGGTAGCCCGCAGCCCCGCCGACGTGCCGGTACGTGACCAACGTCTCGTACACCGTCCACAGTGCCCAGAGACTCTGGCCGGTGTATGCCTGGGACGTGTCGAGATAGTCAATCGTGTCGATGACGGCCTTGAAGGTGCCCACGGACTTCGTGTGCGCCTTCGAGCTCTGAGGCCCGTTGGCGCTCGCGCCGTAGGCGGCGGTCATCAGTGCGATCCCGACCACGAGCGAGAGAACGCTCACAAGCCGGATCGCGCCTTGCCTACTCCTCATCCAATACCTCCCCGTGATTGACCCGAGCGGGACCGAGAATTCTGCGCGAGCATTCTCGCAGAGACGCGGCCCCGTGACACTTGTGACGCCCATCCTGACGGGTTGGTTAGGTATTTGTAAGGGCCCGCGCGCTGTTTTACTTGCCGCGTGATCGGGCCGGAGGAGTGGTCGTCCGAGCTACGCGCGAGGCGCGACGCCGTGCTGCGAATCGTGGAGGAACACGGATGCGACGCGCTGCTCGTGTTCGGAAGCCACGGCCACGCCGAGCACTTCCGGTACCTCACGAACTTTGCTCCGGCGCTCGGTGATGCGTGGCTCTTACGGGCCGGAACGGAGGAGCCCGTCTGCGTCCTCGACTTCGACTGGCAGGTCGACGAGGCGCGCCGCCGCTCAGGCGTCGCCGACTGGCGCTCGCGGTTTACCGCCGCCCCCCTGGTAGAGGAGATTTTGGCCGAGGCCGGCCCGCGCCGGCTGGCGGTGGCCGGGCTCGAACGGCTTCCCGTCTCGGCTTGGGAAACGATCCGCGGCGAGTTCGAGCTGGTCGACGTCGGGGCCGACGTCGCCAGGCTGCGCCGAATCAAGAGCGAGCTCGAGCTCCGGCTCCTGCGCGAGGCAGCCCGCCTCACCGATACGGGACTCGAGGTCGCCCGCGCGGAAGCCCGGCCGGGTGTCTCGGAGCGCGAGGTCGCCTCCCGCATCGGCCAGGCGCTCGGGCCGGACTGGGCCTTTCCGCCGACGGTCAACAGCGGCAACGACGACCCTGTCCCGATCCGAGACTCGAGCGAGCGGCTGCTCGAGGAGGGCGACAGCGTCATGGTCGACATCGGCGCCGCCTACGAGGGGTATCAGGCGGATGCGAGCCGCACGTTCGTCCTCGGCGAGCCGAGCGCCGAGCAGAGGCGCGTGTGGGAGGTCGTCCTGCGTGGGTACGAGGTCGCGCTCGCCCAGGTGCGAGCCGGTGTCCGCGGCAGGGCGATCCACGAGGCGGCCGCGAAGGCGGTCGAGGAAGAGGGCTTTCGACTGGCGCACCGGATCGGGCACGGGATCGGCCTCGCGACCTCCTTCGAATGGCCGGACCTCGGCGGCGGTGAAGAGCCGCTGGAGGCCGGCACGACGATCTGCATCGAGCCTTCCCTCGCCGTCCCGGGGGCCGGGACGATGAAGCTCGAGGACGATCTCGTCGTCACGGACGACGGTTACGAGCTGCTGACGTCGAGTAACCGTTCCCTTTGATCTTCGAAGGCTTCGAGCTCGAGAGGCTAGACACGGGCGAGGCGACGATCCGCCTCCGTCGCGGCGGCTCGGGCCCCGGGCTGCTCCTGCTCCACGGTCACCCGCAGACGCATGCGATGTGGAACGCCGTCGCGCCACGTCTCGCGGCGGACTTCACCGTCGTCTGTCCGGACCTGCGCGGCTACGGGCAGAGCTCGAAGCCGCCGACCACGGACGACCACGAGCCGTACTCGAAGCGCGCGATGGCGCGGGACCAGGTCGAGGTGATGCGGCAGCTGGGCTTCGAGCGGTTCTCGGTCGGCGGCCACGACCGCGGCGGCCGAGTCGCCTACCGGCTGGCGCTCGACCACCCGGAGCGGGTCGAGAAGCTGGCAGTCCTGGACATCCTCCCGACGGTCGAGATGTGGGAGCGCATCGACCGAACGCTCGGCCTCGTCAACTGGCACTGGTTCTTCCTCGCGCAGCCGGCGCCGTTCCCCGAAACGTTGATCGGCGCCGATCCCGACGCTTACTACTTCCGCGGCGACCGCTCGCGTTTCCAACCGGAGGCGCTCGAGGACTATCTACGCTGCGTCTCCGACCCCGAGACGATCCGCGGCATGTGCGAGGACTACCGCGCCGGCGCAGGGATCGACGCCGAGCTCGACGGGGCCGACCGCGCCGCGGGCCGCAAGCTCAGGTGCCCGGTCCTCGTCCTCTGGGCGGGACGCGACGAGCTCAGCTGGTTCGATCCGATCGCGGTCTGGAGCGGATGGGCGAGCGACGTTCGCGGCGGGCCGATCGACTGCGGCCATTTTCTCGCAGAGGAGGCTCCGCACGAGACGTACGCCGAGCTCGCTGCCTTCTTCAAAGGCTGACGAGCCCGGCGTTTTTCAGTCTGGAAGCTAGGCCGCGACCGTCTGCAGGTCGCGCAGCGCAGCGAGCCGGGCCAGCGCCTGGCTCTCGAGCTGACGGACGCGCTCGCGCGTCAGATCGAGCTCGTGGCCGATCGCCTCGAGCGTCCAGGGCTCGCCCTCGAAGCCGAAGCGAAGCTCGAGGATCCGGCGCTCCCGCTCCGGCAGCGCGTCGAGTGCCCGGCGGACGCCCTGCTTGCGCAGCGACTCCTCGGCCTCGTCGAACGGATCCGGCGCCTCGCGGTCGGCAAAGAGATCGCCGAGCTCGCCCTCGTCGTCCGCGCCGACGGTCTGGTTCAGCGAGACCGATGCCTGGGCCGCGCCCAGCGCCTCGTCGACGTGCTGCAGCGGCAGGCCGGTCGCCTCGGCGAGCTCTTGCTTCGTCGCCTCACGCCCGAGCTCGACCTCGAGCCGGCGTGCCGCCCGGCCGAGCTTCTGCTGGCGCTCGACGACGTGCACCGGCACGCGGATCGTCCGCGCGTGATTCGCGACGGCGCGCTGCACCGACTGCCGGATCCACCAGGTCGCGTAGGTCGAGAACTTGTAGCCCCGGCGCCAGTCGAACTTCTCGACCGCCCGGTTGAGGCCGAGCGTTCCCTCCTGGATCAGGTCCAGGAACGGCACCCCGAGGCCCCGATAGCCCTTGGCGATCGAGACGACCAGGCGGAGGTTCGACTCGATCATGCGACGCTTCGCGGTGACGTCGCCGCGCTCGATCGCCTTCGCAAGCGTGACCTCCTCGGCCGCCGTCAGCAGCTTGTGACGCCCGATGTCCGCGAGGAAGAGCTGCAGGCTGTCGGCGGAGCCGACGAGCACCTGCGGCTGCGGCTCAGCGGCCTTGCCGTCGGCCTTTCCGGCCTTCGTGTGGTTCTCCTCGACCGGCTGGCGAACCTCGAGGCCGATGGCCTCGAGCTCACGCTGAAACTGCTCGGCATCGTCCTCGCCGAGCTCGTGCTCCAGCGCGAACGCCTCGATCTCCGCCGGCTCGACGAAGCCGCGCTCCTCTGCGCCCTCCACAAATGTGCGGGCATGCTCGGACTCGAGCAACTCGTGCATCTGGTTCTGCGTCAATTTCTCCTCTACTTCTCTAGATGTTGCGACTCTCTCGATCTTTCGCACTGTAAGCTGAATTTCCTCGACCGACCAGGGTCAACCGGCCACCCTTAACGGCCTCGTTACATCCCAACCGGATCGGGCTCTCTCTTATTCCGCGACAGCGGGCTCTTTGGATTGGGCACGTGCCGGGAAGTCGAACTCGACCTTTCCCTCGTCATTCAAGACGAGCCGCGCGCGGAAAGGTTTGCCTGCCTTCGACCTGAAGCCGGAGATGACGTCGTTGGTGCGACCGTTCTCGATCAGCTGGCGCGCGATCTCGGGCGTGATCGTCCGTCCGGCGACGCGCTTCCAGATCACGTAGCCGCAGCCCGGCTCCTCACGGCTCTTCCAGCTCGTGCAGCCGTACGCCCGCGAGTTCTCCTTGATGATCTCACCCGTTTCGGCGCCGCAGCGCGGGCATAACCCGAGCTCGACGCGCTCCGGTCGTAGCTTCTCCTTGTCGAGCGCGGCGATCTGCTCCACGGTCTGGGTCGTCAGGTCGACGATCCCGTTGATGAACGCCTTGCGGTCGCCGTTGCCGTGCTCGATGTCGGAGAGGCGCTTTTCCCAGTCGCCCGTCAGCTCCGCCGATGTGAGCGGGTGCTCCTCGAGCATCGTGATCACCTGGAGCCCCTTGGGCGTCGGCTGGAGATCCTTGCCGGCCCGCTCGATGTACTCCCTGCGGATCAGTGTCTCGATCGTCTCGGCGCGCGTCGCCGGCGTGCCCAGGCCGCTGTCCTTCATGGCCTCGCGGAGCTCCTCGTCGTCGATCCGCTTCCCGGCGGTCTCCATCGCCGAGAGGAGCGTCGCCTCCGTGTAGCGCGGCGGCGGCTTCGTCTGCTTGTCCTCGAACTCGGCCGTCACGCACCTGACGGTCTGGCCCTGGGCGAGCTTCGGCAGCTCCGCGCTCTCGTCGCCCGCGTCCTCGTCGGCGGCCTTGCCGGACTGCTTGTCGATGTCGGACTCGAGGCCGTAGACGCCGCGCCACCCCGGCTCGAGCGTGATCTTCCCCCGCGTCCGGAAGCGCTCCTCCTCGACGTTCGTGACGACCTCCGTCCGCTGGTAGCGCGCGGCCGGGTGGAACACGGCGAGGAAGCGGCGCGCGACGAGATCGAAGACCCGCCGCTCGTCCGGGGAGAAACGATCGACGTCGTGCTCGACGTCCGTGGGGATGATCGCGTGGTGGTCGTCGACCCGCGCGTCGTTGACGACACGCTGGAGCGGAAGCTGGTCGAGCCCGACGACGTAGCGCGCGGCCGCCGAGTACTCACCGATCGGCTCGAGCGTCTCGGCGGTCGGCTTCAGCAGCGGGACCATGTCTCCCGACAGGTAGCGCGAGCTGGTCCGAGGGTAGGTGATCGCCTTCTTGTCCTCGTACAGGGACTGCGCAGCCTGGAGCGTCCGCCGGGCCGAGAATCCGAAGCGACGGTTCGCGTCTCGCTGGAGTGACGTGAGGTCGTAGAGGAGCGGCGGCCGCTCGCTCTGCTCCTTCTGCTCCATCTTCTCGACGACGCCGTCCTTGCCCGTGACCTTTTCGACGACCTCCTCCGCCCGCGACAGGTCCCCGAAGATCCGCGTCTCGTCGCCCTCGAACCACATGCCTTCGTAGCGGGGGTCGAACCTGGCGCGCACGAGGCGGTAGGGCTCCGGCGTGAATGCCTGGATCTCGCGCTCGCGCTTGACCATCATCGCGAGCGTCGGCGTCTGGACGCGACCGAGCGAGACCACACCCCCGACCCAGGCCCGGCCGCGGATCGTCGCGGCACGGGTGGCGTTCATGCCGACGAGCCAGTCGGCCTCCGAGCGTGAGCGCGCCGCCGCCTCGAGCGGCCGCAGCTCCTCGCCCGGGCGCAGCTTGTCGAAGCCCTCGCGGATCGCCTGCTTCGTCATCGAGTTGATCCACAGCCGGTCGACGGGCTTGTCGATCCCGGCGGTCTCGTAGATGTAGGCGAAGATCAGCTCGCCCTCGCGGCCGGCGTCGCACGCGTTGACGATGCGGTCGACGTCGTCGCGCTTCATCAGCTTGTGGATCGCCTTCAGCTGCTTCTTGGCCTTCGCGTCGCGCGGCTGCAGCTTGAACTCCTCCGGCACGATCGGCAGGTCGGCCATGCGCCACTTCTTCAGCTTCTCGTCGTAGACCTCCGGGTCGACGAGCTCGACCAGGTGCCCGACCGCGAACGTGACGATGTGGCTCTCGCCCTCGTAATGGGTTTCTTCGTTCGTGAAGGTGCCCGGCAGCGCGGCGGCGAGATCGCGGGCGACGGAGGGCTTTTCGGCGACGACTAATGTCTTCACGCGCGACACATTAGCGAAGGGCTCCAACGGCGCAGACGCGGGATCCTAGGGCGAAAACGGCACGCAAACACGGCAGAAATGGGACGATTCCGCGCCGATGCCCCAACCCCTCTACCTGTTCGCCGGCGCGCTCAGCTGGCCCTTCGTGGGACTGCCCTTCAGGCTGCGCGCCACCGGGCAGGAGAACCTTCCGGAGGGGGGCTACGTGCTCGCCGCGAATCACACCTCGAACCTCGATCCGTGGCCTCTCGGCCTCCCTCTCTGGCCACGCCGGCAACTGCGATTCATGGCGAAGAGCGAGCTGTTCAACACCTTCCTGACGCCGATCCTGAAAGGTGGCGGAGCCTTTCCGGTGCGCCGCGGCAAGGGCGACGTCGAGGCGATCGAGCGGGCGGCCGAGCTCGTTCGCGAGGGTGAGATCGTCGTGATGTTCCCCGAGGGAACGCGCCGGCAGAAGGGCCTGCGGAAGCGACACGAGGCGCGGCCACACACGGGCGCAGCGAGGATCGCTTTGATCGCCGGCGTGCCGCTCGTGCCTGCCGCGATCAAGGGGACCGACCGCATCACCCGCCTCGGGCCGCTGCGGGTCGCGTACGGCCGACCGATCCCGCTGGAGGATCTTCGGGATCGCGAGCTCAAGAGTGCCTCGCGCGAGGCCACCGCGCGCCTGATGGCGGCGATCCACGACCTCGAGGAGACGCTGTGAAGCGGCCGCTGCTCGTCATCGACGGTGATTCGCTGGCCCATCGCGCCTACCACGCGCTGCCGAAGACGATCCGCCGAGCCGGAGGGAGGCCGTCCGGCGCGATCGTGGGCTTCACGAACTTCCTGCTGCGGCTGTGGGACGACGAGCAGCCGCGCGCGATCCTCGTCGGCTGGGACACGCTCGAGGTGCCGACCTATCGGCACGAGGCGCTCACGGGGTACCAGGGCGGCAGGGAGTTCGACGACGACCTCCTCGAGCAGCTCGCCCTGCTGCCGGAGCTCGTGGACGCGTTCGGTTTTGCATGCGCGAAGGCTCCTGGCTACGAGGCGGACGACTTTCTCGCGGCGGCAGCCGCGGCAGAGGAGAAGCGGCGCGGGACGGTCGTCGTCGCGACATCGGACCGCGACAGCTTTCAGCTCGCGAGCGCGAAGACGACGATCCTCCAGCCGGTGCGCGGCGTCAGCGAGCTGACGAGGATCGGACCTGCCGAGGTGCGCGAGCGCTACGGCGTCGAGCCGGCTCAGGTCGTCGACTTCATCGCGCTGCGAGGAGACCCGTCGGACCGGATCCCCGGGGCGCCCGGGGTCGGGCCCAAGAAGGCAGCCGACCTGCTGCGGCAATACGGCTCGCTGGACGCGGCGCTGGCCGACGGACGCTTCTCGGCGCAGGCGGAGGAACTGCGGCTCTACCGGCGAATTGCCTCGCTGGACGCCTCCGCCCCCCTTCCTCCCCTCGAAGACCAGACACCCGCCTGGGCGGAGGCGTCCTCTCTCCTCAGCAGGTGGGGCATGAACGCCGTCGCAGGGCGCGTGGCGGCTCGTCAGTAGCATCGGGGCGTGGACGGCTGGCTGACCGACGCGCGCGACGCACTCGCCCGCGCGAGCGGGATCCCGGCCGCCCAGCTCGAGCTCTCCGACGAGGATGCCGCCACGCTGCTCGAGCTCGCACGAATCGCCGCGCACGAGAGCGGCGAGCGCACGAACGCGCCGTTGCTCTGCTTCCTCGTGGGCCGGGCCGAACGCGGCGCGCCCCTAGACGACCTCGCCGACGCGGTCCGCCGATCGACGTCCTGAGCAACAGCGCGTTCGCGCGCCTGCACCCTGTTCCGGGACCCGAGTCGCAGGATCGGCTCGCGGTGCTGCTCGACACGTTCGAGTTCGCGGAGGCGCCGCCGGCATCGACGGCCGCCTTGCTCCGGTGCCACAGTGACGAGTACGTCGAGCGCATCCGCGCGATCGACGGCGGAACCTGGCTCGACGCCGACACCTTCGTCTCGGAGACGTCGTTCGAAGCCGCGCTGCTCGCCGCGGGCGTGTCGATGGCCGCGGCGGAGCGGGGAGGCTTCGCCCTGGTCCGGCCGCCGGGGCACCATGCTCTCGCGGACCGGGCGATGGGCTTCTGCCTCTTCGACAACATCGCGATCGCGGCTCGGCACGCCCAGGCCGAACTGGGCATCGAGCGCGTGGCGATCCTCGACTGGGACGTGCACCACGGCAACGGGACCGAGGCGATTTTCTGGGACGACCCTTCGGTCCTGTTGGTCTCGCTGCACGAGTGGCCGTTCTATCCCGGCACGGGCGGCCCCGGTCAGGGCAACGAGACGACCGTGAACGTGCCGATGGCGGCCCTCTCGGGAGACGCCGATTACGAACGTGCCTTCGGGGAGGTCGTCGAGCCTGCGATTCGGGCCTTCGAACCGGAGCTCCTCCTCGTCTCCGCCGGGTTCGACGCCCACGAGGCGGATCCGCTCGCCGACATCCGACTGACTGACGCCTGCTTTCGCTGGATGGCGGAACGGGCGGCGAGCTTTGCCCCGCGCGTCGGGGCAGTGCTCGAGGGCGGCTACAACGTCGAGACGTTGCCGCGGCTCGTCGAGGCGGCTCTCGAAGGGTTCCAGAAATGACGACGGCCGGCTCTTCTGGCCGGCCGTCCCACCGAGGAAGCAAACAGAAGCCACCGCGCTTCTGGACACATGTTTGGGGAGAGTGTCAGTCCGGTTATCGGCACGCAGGCGCCGCGACTCGCCGCCCACAGGCCACCAGCGGTGAGGGATTCGTTATCCCCCGGAATGGGTGATCAGCCGCGGGCGGCCGCGAGGGCCTCGAGCGCTTGCCGGCGCGACGAGACGCCGAGCTTGCGCAGCAGGCTCTTCACATGCGAGCGGACGGTGTGCTCGGAGATGTAGAGCCTCATCGCGATCTGGTCGGTGCCGAGGTGCTCGTCCAGCAACAGCAGGACTTCGACCTCGCGGGCGCTGAGCGCTCTCGCGATCGAATCCGGCACGCCGGCACCCGCGTCCCGGCCCTCGCGCACCTTGTCGAGCAAGCGTCGCGCGATCGAGCCCGAGAGGGCGGCCTCGCCCTTGGCCGCGCCTCGGAGGAACTCGACGATCCGCTCCGGCGGCTCCGTTTTGAGCAGATAGCCCGCGGCCCCAGCCCGAATCGCCGCGAGCAGGTTCTCCTCCGCGACTGACGCCGTCAGCATCACGACCTCGCAGTCGGGGGCCACCTCACGGAGGCGGGGCAGTGCCTCGAGGCCGTCCATGCCGGGCATCGAAAGGTCGAGCAGGATCAGGTCGGGCTGAAGCGACCGCGCCAACTCGATCGCGTCGTCCCCGCCTGCCGCCTCCCCGGCGAGGCTGAAGCCGTGCTGCGTCAGCAGCGCGCCGAGCGCGTCGCGCGTCAGCGGATGGTCGTCGACTATCAGCACACGGGTCGTCATGAGCCTCACTGGCCCTTATCGGCCGGAACCGTCTTGCCGAATAGAGTCTTATGCGGCGCGACGACAGCGCGTATCAGTCCTGGCTCCTGGGCGAAATCCTGCTCTTCGGCCTGCTCGGGGCCGCGCTCGCCCTCTTCGCCACGTATCCCCACCTGCGCCCGACCTACGAGCTGCCGCAGGTGCGGCTGGTCCTCGACACGATGGTGGCGCTCGCGGCGGTGCTCGTCGCCGTCCTCGCGGGCGTCAGGTTCTCGGTCGAGGGCCGGCGGCTCGACCTGCTGCTCTGCGCTGGATTCTCGATCGCCGCTGCGGCGACGTTCTGCTTCGGCATAGCGCCGGTGCTCGGCGGAGCCCCACTGCATCGGACCGAGCAGTGGGCCTGGATCTGGTGCCGCGTCCTCGCGGCCGGACTCATCGCCGCGGCGGCGTTCTCGCGGAAGCGCGTTGCGACGAAGCGCCGGGAGCTCGGTGAGCTCCTCGTGCTCGTGCCGCTCGCGCTCGGCGCGGTCTGGGCGCTGGCACAGATGTTCGGCGATGCCCTGCCTTCGCTGAGTGAGACCGGCCACGACCAGCCTCGGCTCCTGGCGGCGACGCTCGCCGTCCGCGCGCTCCTCAGCCTCGCTGCGGTCGTCGGCTTCGGGCTCCGCTTCCGCGCGCGTGGCAACGACCTCGACCGCTGGCTCGCGCTCGGAGCGACCTTCCTTCTCTTCGCCGACCTGCACTACGTCTTCACGCCGCTCGTCTCGAACCGGTTCGTCTCGCAGGGCGACTTCCTGCGCCTGCTGGCGTACGCGGTCCTGCTCGTGGGCGTGTGGCGCGCCATCCGCTACGCGGAGTTCGGACGCGCCGTCGCGGAAGAGCGGGCGAGGGTGGCCCGCGAGATTCACGACGGGCTTGCCCAGTACCTGTTCGCCGTCTCGACTCACGCGAGCCGCCTCGAGAACGGGGCCGACCCGAGCGAGGCGCTGCCGCAGCTGAAGCAGGCGGCCGCAGCGGCGCAGCAGGAAGCACGGTTCGCGATCCTCGCTCTCTCCTCCGCGAGCGGTACAGCGCCCTTCGACGCAGCGCTGTACCGCTACGTCGAGTTCCTCACCGCCGACGGTGAGCTCGAGGTGAACCTCGAGATCGACGCCGCTCTCCAGCTCGCGCCCGACGAGCAGATCGAGGTCTTCCGGATCGTCCAGGAAGGGCTCGCGAATGCGCGCAAGCACGCGGGCGCGACCCACGCGGACGTCCGGATCGGCATGAGGGGAGACGAGCGCGTGGTCACCGTGATCGACGATGGCACGGGCTTTGACGACGACGCCGTCGCGCCGGGCCAGGGCCTGCGCAACATGCGCGCGCGGAGTGCGAGCATTGGCGGCGGCTTTCGGCTGCGCACCGAGCCAGGTCGCGGGACGCGGCTCGAAGTCGTGCTCCGGTCCTAGTTCCTACGGAGTCCGGGGCCGGTGATCCGGCGCAGCCCACCGGGCGTGCGGACATAGACCTGGCGGCTGTAGTAGGCATAGAAGGCGCGCGGATCGCCGCGGATCCGCCTCGCGTACCGGAGGACGGCGTCGACGTAGAGGCGCGACGGGTTGTAGCGGAAGAGGGCGCGGGCGTTGTCGCGCGGGGCGCCGTTGGCGTGCAGGTAGTTGGCGGCGCCGAGGATCGCGTCGTGGGGGTCGCGCACGTCGCCGCCCAGCCCGTAGGCCCGCCACGTCGCGGGCAGGAACTGCATCGGGCCCTGGGCGCCGGAGGAGCTGTTGTTGCGCAACTTGTTGAACGCGCTCTCGACGAAGTTCACCGCGGCGAGCAGCGACCAGTCGACGCGGAACCGGTGTTGCGCCGCCCGGTAGTAGCGAAGAAGCGTGGCGGGCGGAAGCGCAGGGCCGGTCGCAAAGCTGCGCCGGCGGGTCGGCGGGGTCAGCCGCCAGAGCTCCCGCTTCGCGATGAGGTTGGTGCGGACCCGAACCGCGCGTTGCGGCCGCAACCGAGCCAGGGTGCCCCGCTCGAGGCCGGGTCTCTGCGCGAGCAGGAGCTCGATCCGCTGGTCGTAGAGCGCGTACAGCTCCACCGTGCGCGGTGGCGTCGTGCCGGCACCGTTCTCCGCGAGCCAGTCGTCGATCGCTCCGGCAAGACTCGTCTGGGTCTCGACGAGTGCCCCGGCGAGCGGCCCCGCCTGATGGGGGATCCGAGCGTTCGGCGCGGGCGGGCCGGCCACGAGCGCGAGTACCCCGAACCACGCGGCTGCCCCGGCCCAGCTCACGGCCCGAGGCTAGCGAACGGCGAACGGAGCCCCGCTGCGAGCGGGGCTCCGTCACCTTCCGTCACCGGCTCTCGACGCTGACGACGTTGAACTGCTTGTCGACGTAGACGGTGACCGGCGTGCCGTCCGCCTTCGTCATGTGGACCTCGTAGGCGGCGTTGCCGTCGGCGTCGGTCTCGATCCGGACGATCGTCCCGTCCGGGACCTTCGAGAGCGCCGCTTCTCGGACGCTCGCCTTGGTGTCGCCGGTGAGCAGCGTCTCATCGCTTCGCTGCCGACCCCACGGCTGACCGCCCGGCGGCCCGTTGTTCCCTCGCGCCGCGAGCTGGTTCGCGGAGCCGTTCGAGCTCTGGCTCGAGCTCGACCCCGATCCGCTCGCGGCGCTTGCGATGCCGTAGCTCCCGGCGGCCAGACCGAACACGATCGCGGCGACCGCTACGAGCTTCGGCACGAGCGTTTGCTGCGTGTCCATCGACTTCCTCCTTCTGTCGCTTTACGTCCACTCCGGACGCGTTGCAACCGTCGCCGAGGAAGCTGAGACGAGCTTGTGACGCGGCTAAGAAGCTCCTATGGATCGCCGGCCGCGCTCCGCGGACTCAGAGCTGGTCGAGGAGGAGGCCGAGGGTGGGCTTCACCTGTAGGCCTAATAGAAAACCCCCGCGCTTGCGGGGGTTTTCCGTAGCAGGCCTGTAAGCCGGATTCTGTCGAGGATGACCATCCTTCTGTGCGGCTTACCCGGCTCCTCGGCGGGCCGCCTGATAGCGGAGCCTGTTCGCCTTGCACCGGACGGGGTTTGGCGAGCCGCCGTGTCGCCACGACGCTGGTGGGCTCTTACCCCACCCTTTCACCCTTACCTTCGACGTCTCGCGAGATCCGTCGCCGGCGGTCTCCTTTCTGTGCCACTTTCCGTCGGCTTTCGCCGCCTGGGTCGCCCCAGCGTCCTGCCCTTCGGTGTCCGGACTTTCCTCGAGCCTCCTTGCGGACGCCCGCGGTCACCCGGCCTGCACGCCTGATTGTAGCCGCGTTTCCGTGCCGTCCCGGACAGCCGCACCGCATTCCGGACAGGAGACGAATCCAAGCCGGTGCAGCACGAACTCGCCACAGACCAGGCATTCGAGGCTCGCGCCCCGCAGGAGCGCCAGCACCTCCTGGTCGAGCGAGCGGATCAGCGGCGTGGCGGCCATCAGAGCGTTCGGAAGACTCCGGTCACCTTCCCGAGGACCTGCACGTGCGAGGTGTAGATTGGCTCGAGGTCGTCATTCTCGGGCTGCAGGCGTATCCGGCCGGCCTCGCGGAAGAAGCGCTTGACCGTCGCCTCGTCCGCCGACTCGTCGACACCGGCGAGCGCCACGACGATATCGCCGTTCTGCGCGGTTTCCTGGCGCCGCACGACGACGATGTCGCCGCTGAGAATCCCGGCGTTCACCATGGAATCACCCTTGACCCGCAGCAGGAAGTCGGCTCCGCCGCGCTCGAGCATCTCCGGCAACGCGACGTAGTCCTCGACGTTCTCCTCGGCGAGCAGGGGCCCGCCCGCAGCGATCTCGCCGACGAGCGGCAGCCCGCGGCTCGGCTCCTCGGCCGGATCCGAAGCACGGCGGCTGCGTCCCGAGAGCTCCAGAGCCCGTGGCTTCGTCGGGTCGCGCTTGAGGAGCCCGGCACGCTCGAGGTTCGCCAGGTGCGCGTGTACGGTGGAAGGAGACGCCAGCCCGACGGCGTCGCCGATCTCCCGCACAGTCGGCGGGTAACCGTGCCGGTCGACGTAGTCGACCAGGAAGTCCCAAATCTCCTGCTGCCGTCCGGTCAGCATCAAGCCTCCTTCTAGGGGAACGAACGTATGTTCGCCATGCAAGGTAGCTCTCCTTCCGGACGGCGTCAACTCGCGGCGACGGGCTTTGCCCGGCGCAGCAGCCGCGCTTCCGATCAGACAGAAATCCCACGAAGTCGTCATGGCTTCGGCGGAGCCGAGGCCGGACTTCGTGGGATGATGCGCTGGAGAGGACTTGAACCTCCACGGGGTGTTAACCCCACAAGGCCCTCAACCTTGCGCGTCTACCAATTCCGCCACCAGCGCGCGCCGACGATTGTAGCGATGGCCTTCTCGCGTCGAAGTAGGCTTCCGCGCGGTGCGTGAGCTCTGCGAAGAAG
>DATMIX010000021.1:0-27977 GCA_035554095.1 Gaiellaceae bacterium
TTCCCATGCGACATCGAGGTGTGGAAGTCCGTCCGCCACTCCGTCCACTGGACGGCCCGGTTGAGCTTCCGCGCGAGCAGGCAGCAGGCAACGAGCTGCGGGTGGCTCGTGATCTTGTTGCCGAAACCACCGCCGATGTCCTGGGTGACGAAGCGGAGCTTGTCGAGCCCCACGCGCATCGCCGGCCCCATCATGATCGCCGCGAACCCGGGGAACTGGTTGTTCGTGATGATCGTCCACTGGCCGGTGCCACGGTTGTACTCGACGAGCGAGCCGTTGCACTCGAGCGGGGTCGAGTTGAACCGGTCGAAGTGGAGCTCCGAGATCTTGACGACCCGGTCCGCCTCGGCGAACGCGCCGTCGAGGTCCCCCCACTCGAAGACACCTTCCCAGGTCAGGTTCGTGCCCGCCTCGTCGTGCAAGACCGGCGCCTCGTCGTCCAGCGCGCGGCGCGCGTCGTTGATCGCCGGCAGCGGCTCGTAATCGACTTCGATCAGCTCCGCAGCGTCCCGGGCTCCCTCGCGCGTCTCGGCGACGACGGCGGCGACCGGCTCGCCGACGAAGCGCACCTTCCCGACCGCGAGGCAATAGTCCTTGAGATGGGCGCCGGGGGGTGAGGAGATCTGGAAGAACGGGTCGGTCTGGGTCGCGACCTCGTCGCCGGTCAGCGTTCCGTACACGCCCGGCTGGTCGAGCGCGGCCGAGACGTCGACGGAGCGGAGCTTCGCGTGCGCGTAGGGCGAGCGGACGAAGTGGACGTAGCCCATGTTGTGGCGCTTGACGTCATCGAAGAAGACGCCCTCGCCCTGGACGAGCCGCTTGTCCTCCTTGCGCGGGACGTTCTGACCGCTCCAGGTCTCGCGCGTTGCCTCTTCGACTGCAGTCTGCTCGGGAGCGACCGTCGTCTCGCTCATGGGCCGACCTCCGGCCCATGAGCGGGGGAGGGGGACCCGGGGGAACGGGGAGGTTCCCCCGCATCTATGGAGAAGGGGGATTGTGGGGGAAACAGGGTTTCCCTCTCGGGAGCGAGCCGAAGGTGAGCGACGCTCATTCACCCACCTCCTGGCCTGAGGCTGACTTGATCGCCTTGACGATGTTCCAGTAGCCGGTGCAGCGGCAGATATTGCCCTGGATGCCCGTGGCGATCTCCTCGTCCGAGGGCCTCGGGTTCTCGCGCAGTAGCGCCGTTGCACTCATCAGCATCCCCGGCGTGCAGTAGCCGCACTGCAACGCGTGGTGGTCGCTGAAGGCCTGCTGAAGCGGGCTCAGCTCCCCGTCGGCCAGTCCTTCAACGGTTTCGATCGAGGCGCCGTCGACCTGGACGGCGAGGAGCATGCAGCTCTTCACGAGCGTCCCGTCGAGGATCACGCTGCAGGCGCCGCAGTTGCCCGTATCGCAGCCGACGTGCGATCCGGTCAGGTCGAGATCGTCGCGGATCAGGTGGATGAGCAGCCGCCGCGCCTCCACCTCCCGCTCGTACGTGGTGCCGTTGATCTCGACGGTGATCCTGCTCGTCCCTGCCGGCGCCGCCCGACCTCCTTCCATTCAGCCTCCTGCTCTCTCGGCCGCTTGCGTCGCCGCGCGCACCGCGACGATCTCAGCAAGAGCGCGCCGGTAGTCACTGGACGCGTGCACGTCACCGGGCGGCTGGAGCGACACCGCCCGGACCGCCGTCCGAACCGCCTCCGGATCGGCCGCATTCGGGCGGACGACCTCCGGCACCGCGCTGACGCAGCCGAGAACGACTCGAAGCTCCCCGTTCGCGGACGCGGCGGCGTTGACGATGCAGGTGCCGTCCCTGCCGACCGCGACGGAGGCGAAGCCGTCGCTCCGCCCCGGCGGGACCGTGATCTTCGTCAGCAGCTCATCCGGGCCGACCGCGGTCATGTAGACGCCGAGGAAGAACTCGTGCGCCGGGACGGTTCGCTCCCCCGACGGGCCGGCGATCGTCAGCTCGGCGCCGATCGCGACCATCACCGGGGGCAGGTGATTCGTCGGGTCGCTCGAGCAGATGTTGCCGCCGACCGTCCCTCGGTTTCGCACCTGGACGTCGGCGATCTGCGAGCAGACATCGGAAAGGATCGGTCGGGCACGGGCCTCCTGCGAGGCGATCAGCTCGGACGTTGTGGTCATCGGCCCGATCTCGAGTGTCCCGTCGGACCCGAGCTCGATCCCTTTCAGCTCGTCGATTCCGTTCAGGTCGACGAGCACGTCGGGGGCCGCGGCACGCGCCTTCATCACGTTGATCAGCGTCTGTCCGCCGGCGAGCGGCCGCGCGCCTTCGTGCTCCGCGAGCAGGCCCAACGCCTCGTCGGTCGTGCCTGGGCGTGCGTACCCGACGTCCCTCAGCAGCATCGCGGCAATCGTACGCAGGCGCGGAGCGTGCCTGCAAACGGAGGCGTCTACGCTGGGAGCGAGACTTCGGGCGGCTCGACGTGGATCGATCCGCGTGCGTCGCGAAGCCTGCCGCCGTCGCGGCCCGCCCGGGTCGCGAGCATCTCGGCGAGGATCGAAACCGCCGTCTCTGACGAGCTCTCGGCGCCGATGTCGAGCCCGCACGGGCCCGCGATACGCTCGAGATCGGCCTCGGCAACCCCGGCTTCGCGCAGCCGCTCGCGCCGAGTCGTCTGTGCGCGCCGCGAGCCGAGGGCGCCGACGTAGAACGCCTCCGTTGTGAGCGCGCCCTGCAGCGCCGGCAGATCGAACTTCTCATCGTGCGTGAGCACGACGACCGCCGTCCGCGCATCCGGCTGTACCCGCGCCAGCGCCTCGGCCGGCCAGGCGACGACGATCTCGTCGGCGCTCGGCAGGCGCTCGCGGGTCGCAAACCGGGAGCGCGCGTCGGCAACGATCGTCGTCCAGCCGAGCTGCTTCGCCGCGGCGCAGAGCGCCTCCGCTGTGTCGACGGCACCGAAGACCAGCAACCGTGGCGGCGGCGCAAACACATCGGCGAAGACGCGCCGGCCTTCGTGCTCGACCATACGGCTGCGGCCGCGGGCCAGCAGCTCGGGCACCTCACTCGCGAGCTCAGCCGGGCCGTCGCCGGCCGTCGTTCCATCCGGCCTGACGAGGAGCTTTGCCCCCAAAGGCTCGCCCTCGACGACGGTGAAGACGACGGCCGCCTCGCCGTTCTCGATCACCCGCCTCAGCTCCGCGAAAAAAGTCATTCGAGCGGTTCGACGAACACGTCGATCTCGCCGCCGCAGGGAAGTCCGACGCTGAAGGCGAGCTCGTCGGCGATTCCGTACGAGAGCAGCCGAGGCCGGCCGCTCCGGAGCACCTCCTGCGCGGCCTCGCAGACCTCGCTCTCGACGCACCCGCCGGAAACGGAGCCCGCGATCTCGCCACGTTCGGAGACGACGAGCTTCGAGCCCACGGGGCGCGGCGCAGATCGCCTCGAGGCAACGACGGTCGCGACCGCAACGCGGTCGCCGCGCCTGCCCCAGCGCTCGATCTCGGGCAAAAGCTCCTTCACCCGCCGAAGGCTAGCGCCGTCACCCCATCTGAGCCTGCTTCAGAAAGCTCCACCGGTTGCCGTTCCATCACCGGGATGGACGGACGCCCGGGCAGAGCCCGGCCGTCCTCCGGGTCGGCGTCGCAAGCGAACGCCTTGGAGCGACGGTAGGCTCGCGGCGTGGAGTACCGGCGACTCGGCCGGACGTCGCTGGAGCTCTCGCGGATCGGGCTCGGCTGCGGCAACTTCGGCGGAATCGGCTCGGCGCCGGAGCTCTTCGGCCGTGGCGAGAGCGAGGCGGAGGCGTTCGCCCTGATGGACGCCGCCTGGGCGGCGGGCATCAACTTCTTCGATACTGCAGCCTCGTACGGCGGCGGGCGGAGCGAAATGTGGGTCGGTCGCTGGCGGCGAGACCGTGGGGCCAACGTCGTTCTCAGCACCAAGGTCTTCTGGTCCGTGACCGGACAGCCCGACGACCGGGGACTCTCACGCGACCGCGTGCTCCGAGAGAACGCCGGCAGCCTCGACCGGCTAGGAGTCGGCCGCGTCCAGATGTACCTCACCCACGAGCCCGATCCGGAGACGCCGATCCTCGAGACGCTCGAGGCGCTCGACGAGCTGGTTCGCGACGGCAAGGTCGACGCGATCGGCGCCAGCAACGTCAGCGCCGAGCAACTCGGCGAGGCGCTCGAGACGAGCGACGCGAACGGCCTCGCGCGTTACGCCTGGGTTCAGAACGAGCTCAACCTGCTGAGCCCGGGCGCACAGGACGAGGTGCGCGAGATCTGCCGGCGGGAGGGCCTCGGCTTCACGCCGTTCAGCCCGCTCGCCGGCGGCTGGTTGACGGGGAAATACACCCGCGGGGCGGCCTACCCACCAGGCTCCCGGATGACGCTGCGCCCGGAGCCGTACGAGCAGCTCGTCGCCGAGCCGACGTTCCGCGCGCTCGACGTCTTCCGTGACGAGGCCGACGAGCTCGAGACGGAGCCCGCCACCCTCGCCCTTGCGTGGCTCCTCGCCCAGCCCGATGTCACCGCCGTGGTCGTCGGGCCGCGCACGACGGAGCACCTCCGTTCGGCCCTCGCCGCGCTCGACCTCGAGCTGGACGAGGCGCGGCGAGACGAGCTCGCGTCACTATTCCGCTGATGGAGGTCGTCGTCCTCTCGCACGCGGAGGTCCGGGAGCTGCTCCCGGTGAACGAGTGCATCGACGTGATGGAGCAGGCGCTGATCGATCTCACGAGCGGCGCCGTCTGGCACCCGCTCCGCACCGTCATGCGACCGCCGGAAGAACCAAGCCTGATGGGGATCATGGCGGCGCACCGCTCTGCACCGGCCGCCGACTACGGGATCAAGGTCGTCTGCATCTTCCCCGGCAACCGGGCCAAGGGGCTCGAATCGCATTTCGGGACGGTGACGCTCTTCGACGGCGAGACCGGCGCGCCCCTGGCAATCGTCGACGCTGGCGCCGTGACCGCGATTCGCACCGCGGCGGTTTCGGCCGTGGCGACGCGTGCGCTTGCCCGTGCTGGCGCAACCCGCCTCGCGATCCTCGGAGCCGGCATCCAGGCGCGGGCGCATCTCGAGGCCCTCGCCGCCGTCCGTCCGTTCGCGTCCGCCCGCATCTGGGGCCGGACCGAGGCTCACGCGAGATCGGTCGCCGAAGAAGTTGACGTGCCCTTCCCGGTCGAGGTCGCCCCGTCGGCTCGCGAGGCGGTCGCCGACGCCGACGTCGTTGCGACCACGACGGCGTCGCCCGAGCCGATCGTCGCCTACGAGTGGCTCGCACCCGGCGCTCACATCAACGCCGTTGGGTCGAGCATCCCGAGTGCGCGCGAGATCGATGCCGCGACGATGGCAGCGGCGGCGCTGTTCGCCGACCGGCGAGAGTCCTTCTACGCCGAGGCCGGCGACTACCTCCTCGCGGTCAACGAGATCGGCCCGCGCGAGGTCCGAGGTGAGCTCGGCGAGGTGCTCACCGGCATGGCCGAGGGACGCCACGACGACGAGGAGCTGACGCTGTTCAAGTCGCTCGGGCTCGCGGCCGAGGATCTCGCCGCCGTCGAGCACCTTTACCACCGCGCCACCGAGACGGGCGCCGGCCAGCGGGTGGAGCTGTGATCGCCTTCGACGAGATCACGGCCGCACGGGAGCGGATCGCGGGTGCGGTCCTCCGGACACCGCTCGTCCGGCTCCAGCTCGCCGAGGCCCCCGCGGAGATCTACCTCAAGCTCGAAAACCTGCAGCCGATCGGCTCGTTCAAGCTACGCGGCGCGCTCAACGCGGTGAAGCAGATTCCTGAGAGCGAGCTCGCTCAGGGCGTCGTCACCGCGAGCGCCGGCAACATGGGTCAAGGAGTCGCCTGGGCCGCGCGCGAGCTCGGCGTCCCCTGCACGGTCGTCGTACCCGAGAGCGCCGCGGAAACGAAGGTGGCCGCGATCGAGCGCCTCGGCGGCGAGGTCGTCAAGGTTCCGTATGAGCAGTGGTGGGAAGCGATCGCCACCTCCAGCACTCCCGCGGCGAACGGCCGGTTCGTGCATCCGGTTGAAGACGAAGCCGTGATGGCGGGCAACGGGACGATCGGCATCGAGATTCTCGAGGACCTGCCCGATCCCGGCGCGATCCTCGTCCCGTTCGGCGGCGGGGGCCTTAGCGTCGGGATCGCCAGCGCCGTGCGCGCCCTCGACCCCCGCGTACCGGTCTACGCCGTCGAGCCCGAGCCCGCGGCTGCGCTGACGGCCTCCCTCGCGGCCGGAGAGCCGCGCGAGGTCGCGGGGACGCACTCTTTCGTCGACGGCTCGGGCTCTCCGCGTGTGCTGCCCAAGATGTGGCCGCTCGCCCGTGCGGCCCTGGCCGGTGCATTCGCCGTGCCGGTCGACGATGCCGCTGCGGCCGTTCGCCTGCTCGTCAACCGGGCGCGAATCGTCGCCGAGGGTGCCGGCGCCCTTGCGCTCGCTGCGGCGCTCGCGGGCCGCGGAGGAACGGGCAGAGTCGTCTGCGTCGTCTCGGGCGGCAACATCGACGAGGCGAAGCTGCGCACGATCCTCTCCGGCGCGACGCCATAAGGCGCTCGCTTGCGACGCCGACTGAAAGGACGACCGGGCTTTGCCCGGGCGTCCGTCTAATCCCCGGCTGGCGGAAGCGGGCAGCCGAGACGGCAGAGCTCGTTCTTGGGCGCTGCGGAAATGACGGAGTATCCTTGTGCGCGTGTCGAGCGCCAAGGCGGCAGGCGAGATCGAGGACCACTCCGAGCCGATTCTCGAGGGGAAGGGCGCGAGCGACTACGAGCGCTATTTGCGGACGGACGAGCTGCTTTCCCTCCAGAAGACTCCGGACGAGCAAGCCCATCGGGACGAGCTCCTCTTCCAGACCGTGCACCAGTCCTCGGAGCTCTGGCTCAAGCTCGCCTCAAACGAGACGGCGGAGGCGGTCGCCCACCTCGAGCGTGACGAAATTGCAGGGGCGCTCAGGCTCCTGCGTCGCGCAAGCCTTGCCCTGCAACTGATCACGGGCCAGCTCGACATGCTCGAGCAGATGTCCCCCTGGGAGTACCAGGAAGTGCGCGCTGTGCTGGGCCACGGCAGCGGCTTCGACTCGCCAGGATTTCGCTCCCTTCGCACGGCGGCGCCGCTTCTCGGGCAGGCCTTCAGTGCCCTGGTACGGAAGGCGGACTTGACGCTCGAGGATCTCTACGTTCACGGCCGGGAGCACGAGGATCTCTACCAGCTCGCGGAAGCGCTGACAGAGCTGGACGAGCGCCTGATGCTGTGGCGCGTACGCCATTACAAGGTCGTCGCGAGGATCATCGGGGACGAGGTCGTCGGCACCCAGGGGACCCCGGTCGAGCTGCTCGGGGGCCTGGTCAAGCAGACGTACTTCCCGGAGCTGTGGGCGGTCCGCAATCGCTTGACCGGCCGGGCAATCGCAGAGGGAGCGGAGTAGATGGCCACCTACGTCCTCTCCCCCGACGAGCTCGACGAGCACCAAGCCGAAGGCGACACGGCCTCGGTCGGCCGCGCTTTCGACACGTCGCGCGGCTCGGAGATCCTCGAGCAGCGGATCGTCCGCTATGCGCTGGGTCGTTCGCGGCCTCTCGAGACGGGTGACCGCATCGCTGTCCTGTACGTCGTTTCCGGCCGCGGCAAGATCCACGTCGCAGGCACGGAACACCCCGTCGAAGGCGCGACGGGCGTGTACGTCGCCGCAGGCGAGAGCTACGAGGTCGAAAACCCGGGGCCAGAGGAACTGCTGGTCGTCGCGGTCACGGCGCCCTCGGAACCCAACGGCTCGCCTCCGGCGGAGCGCCGCGCGGTCCGCGAGGCGGACCAGCCGACCCTGACAGCGAGCGGCGACCGCGAGTTCCGCTACCTCGTGACGGACGAGGTCGGCTGCCGCGATGTGACGCAGTTCCGCGGCGACATCGCGCCCGGACGCGCGCCGGACCACAGCCACGTCTACAACGAGGTGATCTACGTCCTCGAAGGTGAGGGCGCGTTGCACACCGAAGGCGAGGACGCACCGGTGAGTGCAGGCAGCTGCATCCACCTGCCGGCCTATCTCATGCATTCGCTCGAGAACTCGGGCGACTCGACAATGCGGATCGTCGCGGTGTTCCATCCCGCCGGCGATCCGGCTTCGCGTGCGTACGAAGCAAACGAATGACCTCGTGTGGAGTCTCAAGACGGGAAGTCTCAAAAACGAGGATCGGGCAATCAACAGGAGGGGAACATGAGGAAAGTGGTAGTCGCTGCGGCGCTCGCCGCAGCCGTGGCCGTGCTTGCTACGGCCGCTTGGGGGGCCGCAAAGGCCCCGAAAAAGGCGTCTTCCCCGTCAAACGGCGGGAGCGCTTTGATCAAGTGCGGGAAGACCCGTTTGATCGGGCTGATGGCGCCCTTCACCGGGCCGGCCGCGTCGATCGGGATCAACCAGGTGCACTGGGCGAACTTCTACAAGAACCGGTACAACAAGACGCACAAGAAGAAGATCAAGTTCGTCAACGAGGACACGATGCTCGGCGCTTCGAACGGGACCGCCGAGGCCGTGAAGGGCGCCCAGGCGCTCGGCTCGAACGGCAGCGTGCTCGGCGTTGTCGGGCCCGCCGGCTCGAACGAGGTCAAGGCGGTGACCGGAGCCTTGAAGGGATCCGGTCTCGGTTTCGTCTCCGGCTCGGCGACGAACACGACGCTTACGACCGACAGAACTCGGACCGGGTTCTTCTTCCGGACCGTCCCGCCGGACTCGTCGCAGAGCAAGAGCGTCTCCGCCTACATGGTCAACACGCTGAAGGTGAAGCGCGTCTACATCGTTGACGACCAGGAGGCCTACAGCATCGGGCTCGCCGACGAGGTTCAGGCCCAGCTCAATGCCAAGGGTGTCAGGGTTTCGCGTGACGGGGTCAGCCAGTCGCAGTCGGACTTCTCGGCGATCATCAACAAGATCCCGCGCAACACGCAGCTGGTCTACCTGCCCTGGCAGCTGCCGCCGAAGGGCAAAGCCTTCGGTCAGCAGATGAAGACGCTCGGGCGCGGCGGCATCAAGTTGATGGGCTCAGACGGGCTCTTCGATCCCCTGTTCTCGGGCCTCGGGAATCACGTTTATGACTCGTTCTTCCCGGTGAACCCGTCGGATGCGCGAGTCGCGGCCTTCAAGAAGAGCCACGGAGGCAAGTCCGAGCTCTTCGGCGCCCCGAGCTACGTCGCGGCGCAGGTCGTCACGGGCGCGATCGACCGGGCCTGCAAGGACGGCAAAGCCACCCGCGCCGAGGTTCGTCGCCAGATCAAGAGGACGAGCATCGCCGTCAAGACGTCGCTCCTTGGCCTTCCGGTCAAGTTCGACAGAGGCGGCGACATGGTCAAGCGTCCGTTCGGCATCTACCACTCGGTCAAGGGAATCTTCGTCCGGGTCGCGTAGTCCAGCCGAGCTGAGCTGAAGTACGTGCGGCCCACCTCAGGTGGGCCGCACTTGTTTATGCGATCGTTGTTTCCCCCTGTGGACTGGAGTCTCTTCTTCGGCGAGCTGGTCAGCGGCCTCACGCTCGGGAGCATCTACGCGCTGATCGCACTCGGCTACACGATGGTCTACGGGATCCTGAAGCTGCTGAACTTCGCCCACGGCGACGTCTACATGGTGGGCGCGTTCATTGCTTTCTTCGTCCTCCAGTGGCTGGGCGGGCCGATCTCGCCGGCCGTGACCGGCTGGCTCGCGATCGCGATCATGTTTGCGGTCGCGATGCTCGGCTGCGGCGCGCTCGGTGTCGGGATCGAGCGGTTTGCCTACCGTCCCCTCCGCAACGCGCCCCGAATCGCGCCGCTGATCAGCGCCCTCGGCGTCTCGATCTTTCTCCAGAACAGCGCGCTCCTACTGTGGGGCCCGCAGTTCAGGGATTACAACACGTTCGACCTGATCGGGGTCAAGAGCTACAGCATCGGGAAAAACTTCTTCATCTCCAACATCCAGATCCTCACGATTGCGGCCTCGATCGGACTGATGATCGTGCTCACGCTGCTCGTGTCCCGCACGCGCGCCGGAAAAGCGATGCGGGCGACATCGTTCGACCGCGAGGCGGCCGAGATGATGGGAATCAGCGTCGACCGGGTGATCTCGTTCACGTTCTTCGTCGGCTCGGCGCTCGCAGCCGCGGGCGGGGTGATGTTCGGAATCGTCTTCGGCCAGATCTTCTCGCTGATGGGCTTTACCGCCGGCCTGAAGGGCTTCACCGCCGCCGTCGTCGGCGGGATCGGAAGCATCCCGGGCGCGATGCTCGGCGGCTTCTTGATCGGCCTCACGGAAGCCTTCTCGACCGGCTACCTGCCCGGAGGGTCGACCTACGCGAACCTGTACGTCTTCGCTCTGCTGATCGCCATGTTCCTGATCCGGCCGAGCGGGCTGCTCGGATCGCCCGTGATCCGAAAGGTGTGAGACCGGTGCCTGACGGACAACTCGGCGGTCCTGGTCTCCCCGAAGGAGCCCCCGAGCTCCCGGATGCGGTCGACCGGCCGCGCGTCGGCACGGACGAATGGGTCGCTCAGGTCGAGGAGCGACGCGAGGCCGGCAAAGGCCTGACCGGCCTCGTCGCCCGGGGTTGGGAGCGAGTGCCTGCGCCCGGCCGCCTCCTCCTCTTGCTCGGGCCCTTCGCGGTGTTCCCCTTCATCACGAACGAGGGGAACCTGTTCCGCTACGGGCTGATCACGCTGATCTACGCGCTGCTCGCGCTCGGGCTGAACATCGTCGTCGGCTTCGCGGGCCTGCTGGACCTCGGATACGTCGCCTTCTTCGGTTTCGGCGCCTACCTGTACGGGATCATGGCCAGCGGCCATTCGGGCCACCATCTGCAGGCCGAGATCGCCATCCCGATCGTCGTCGTCGCCTCGGCGCTCGTCGGGCTCTTGCTCGGCCTCACCTCGTGGCGGCTGCTCGGCGACTACCTCGCAATCGTGACGCTGTTCTTCCTCCAGGCGTTCGTGATCTTCGTCAACAACGCGAACGGCGGCCCGAGCGACTTCTCCTATCCCTTCGTCGGCAGGGTCGACCTGACCGGCGGCGCGAACGGCCTCGATCGAATCGACCCGCTCAACTTCTTCGGCTTCAAGATCTCGACCACCGAGGGGTACTACTTCTACACCCTGATCGCGCTCGCGCTCGTGATGACGATGCTCTACTTCGTCAACTCGTCGCGAACGGGGCGCGCCTGGCGCGCGTTGCGGGAGGACCCGCTCGCCGCCGAGGCGATGAGCACCCCCGTCAACCGTCTGAAGCTGCTCGCGTTCATGTTCGGGGCCGCAACCGCCGGGTTTACGGGGACGATCTTCGGCGCCGTCCAGTCCGGCGCGTTTCCCGGCGACTACGACGTCGGGCTTCTGATCACGATCTACGCGATCGTCATCCTCGGCGGCCTGGGCAGCCTCGGCGGCGTCGTGATCGGCGCCCTGATCGTCAACGGAGCGCCCGAGCTCCTACGGTCGTCGGCGAACGCCCGATTCCTCTTTTACGGCGTGCTCGTGCTCGCTCTCCTTGTCGCGATGCGGCCCTGGTACCGGCCGCTTGTCGTCCTGGTCGGAACGATCGCGTTCGGGTTCGCTGTTCACGCGATCGTCGGCGCAGCCTGGTCGCGCGGAACGGCCGGGCACATCGAGGGCGGCGGCGCACTGGGACGAGGTCTCGAGCATTGGGTGCTCCTCCCGACGCACCCAGGCCGGATTGCGGGCTGGGCGTACTTCGGACTGATCGTCGCGGCCCTGGCGCTGACGATGGTCCGCGGTTGGTGGCGCGTGCTCGTGTTGATCCCTACCCTCTACCTGGCCTCGTTCGTCTGGGAGAACAAGCTCGTCGAGCAGGTCTCGGGAGCGACGCGCCTGATCCTCCTGGGCGCCCTGCTCGTCGTGATCATGAACGCGCGGCCGTCGGGAATCTTCGGCACCGCCCGTGTGGAGGTGGCCTGACCCGTGCCCTTGCTCGAGCTCCGCGACGTGACCAAGGACTTCGGCGGCTTGCGGGTGGTCGACCACTTGAACCTCCACGTCGCCGAGGGCGAGATCGTCAGCGTGATCGGGCCGAACGGCGCCGGCAAGACGACCGTCTTCAATCTCGTCACGGGCATCTTCCGCCCCGACTCCGGCGACATCGTCTTCGAGGGCCAGAAGATCTCCGGTCTTCCGCCGCACACGATCACGCGCCGGGGGATCGCCCGCACCTTCCAGACGCTGCGGTTGTTCCTGAACATGACCGTGCTGGAGAACGTGATGGCGGCCGAGTACGGCCACACGAAGGCGACCGTCTTCGAGTCGATGCTCCAGCTCCCTAGAGCGCGCCGCGAGGAGAAGCGAATCCGAGCGCTGGCGGAGGAGAAGCTCGCGTTCTTCGGGCAGAGACTCGCCGGCTATCGCTTCGACCAACCCGCCTACAGCCTCTCGTATGCGAACAGGCGCCGGCTCGAGATCGCCCGCGCGATGGCCACCAACGCCCGCCTGCTTTTGCTCGACGAGCCCGCGGCGGGAATGAACCCGAACGAGACGCACGAGGTCACAGAGCTGATCGCGCGCCTCCGCGACCAGGCCGGCTACACGATTCTCGTGATCGAGCACGACATGCACGTCGTCGAGGGCATCTCCGACCGGGTGATCGCCCTCGACCACGGTCTCAAGATCGCGGAAGGCTCTTTCGACGAAGTGGCGACGCACCCGCTCGTGATCGAGGCATACCTCGGGATCCGGGCCGAGAGAAAGGCGGTCTGATGCTGCTCGAGCTCGAAGGCATCGACACCTACTACGGCCAGATCCACATCCTGCAGAAGGTGTCCCTCGAGGTGGCCGAAGGCGAGCTCGTCTGCTTGCTCGGCGGCAATGCCTCCGGCAAGTCGACGACGCTGAAGACCATTCTCGGCATCGTCCATCCGCGCCGGGGCAGCGTCCGGTTCGCCGGCGAGAACGTCGTCGACCGCTCGACCAGTTACCGGATCGGCAGGGGCATGGCGATCGTGCCCGAGAACCGGCGCCTCTTCGGGCCGATGACGGTCCAGGAGAACCTGGAGATGGGCGCGTACCTGCGAAACGGCGGGCACAAGGACGACTTCGACCGCGTCTACTCCCTCTTCCCGCTGCTGCACGAGCGGCGCAAGCAGCTCGCCGGAACGCTGTCGGGCGGCGAGCAGCAGATGGTGGCGATGGGCCGCGCGCTGATGTCGCGGCCGAAGCTGCTGCTGATGGACGAGCCCTCGATGGGCCTCGCGCCGATCCTCGTCGAGCGCAACTTCGAGATCATCAAGGACGTGCACGAGTCGGGCGTCGCGATCCTCGTCGTCGAGCAGAACGCGAACGTCTCGCTGTCGATTGCCGACCGCGGCTACGTGCTCCAGACGGGGCGGATCGTGCTCTCAGGCCCCGCCTCGTCGCTGATCAAGAACGAAGATCTGCGAAAGGCGTACCTTGGTCGTTAGCGCCGACGTCCTGGCCGAGCGGGTCCGACCGCGCTTTCCGATCTTCGAGCGGCTCACCTACATCAACAGCTGCTCGCAGGGCGCCCTCTCGGACGCCGTTCGAGAAGCGTACGCCCGCTACTTGTCCGACTGGGACGAGCACGGCGCCCCCTGGGAGTACTGGGTCGCGCAGCTCGACGCCGCGAGGGCGAGTGTCGCCGGCCTGCTCAACGCCGACGAGGAGGAGATCGCGATCACGACGTCGGTCTCGGCCGGCGTCGGCGCCCTGACGAGCGCGCTCTCCTTCGATGGCGAGCGCAACAAAATCGTGATCAGCGACTTCGAGTTCCCGACGATCGGCCAGATCTCGCATGCGCAGGAGCGCCGTGGGGCCCGGGTCGAGCACGTTCACGCCGAGGCGGACGGAACGATCCCGGTCGAGCGCTTCGACGCTGCGATCGACGAGCAGACCGCACTCGTCGCCGTCACCCACGTCTGCTTTCGAAACGGGGCCCGGCTCGACATCGGGCCCATCGCCGCCTTGGCGCACGAGCGCGGTGCGCTGCTGCTGCTGGACGCGTACCAGAGCGCTGGCTCGCTGCCGCTCGACGTCCGGGCCCTCGACTGCGACTTCCTGGCCGCGGGGGCATTGAAATATCTGCTCGGCTCGGCGGGAATCGCCTTCTTCTACTGCCGCCGAGACCTCGTCGAGCGCTTCGCCCCGACGGCGACGGGCTGGTTCGCCGATCGAAACATCTTCGAGATGGACATCCACGATTACTCGCCAGCGCCGACGGCGCGGCGCTTCGAGGCGGGGACGCCGCCGGTTCCGGCGATCTATGCCGCCATCGCCGGCATCGACCTGATGCGGGAGATCGGGATCGAAGAGACGGAGAGGCACGTGCGCGGCCTGACCGAGCTGCTGCGCGAAGGCCTCGATGAGCTCGATGTCAAGGTGGTCACGCCGCGCTCCTGGTACGACCGCGGCGCGCTGACGTGCGTCGCGTCGACGGATGCGGAGGGGTTGGTCGCAACCCTCGCCGAGCGGCGGATAGTGACGTCCTCGCGCGACGGGAATTTGCGTATCTCACCGCACTGCTACAACACCACCGAGGACATCGAGGCGGTTTTGGGAGCCTTGCGGGAACATCGCGGCCTCGTTCGCACCGTCTGAACGGCCGCGGGGCGAAGTCGCCGCCGATCTCGTTGGTCTGGGCTTGTCAGCGCGTTGCCGCGCTCACTACTTGACGTTGTACGCCCCATGGGTCAACCTCGGTGCCATCTTCGCCGTCCTCTACCCCGTCGCGCTGGCGACGACGTCTCTCCCGGCGCGAAGAGCCACGCGGGTCTGCCCCGCTGAGCCGCTCCGCTTTCGGTGAGCGCGGGTCGCGTCGCCCTCATCGTTCTCGGCAGCATCGGCGCCCTGCTCGGGCTCGCCGTGCTGGCGGGCGGCGGCTTCCTGCTCTGGGCCGATCGCACGGAGCGCGAGGACGGCTACCTGACGACGCCGACCGAGCGGTTTGAGACCCCGACGTATGCGCTGACGCGCACTCGGCTCGAGATCGATGCCGACGGGCCCGACTGGCTCTGGAACGACAACTGGTTCGGCAAGGTACGGATCCGCGGGGAGAGCGCCGAAGACGGGAAGCTGCTCTTCATCGGTATCGGGCCCGAGGCGGCCGTCGCCCGATACGTCGGGAGCGTCGCGCACGCGAACGTCGAGGACATCGAACTCGATCCCTTCCGCGTCAAATATCGGCCGATCGCAGGAGGCCCGCCGCAAGGGCCGCCGACGGCGCAGGACTTCTGGGCGGTCTCCGGCTCCGGCGTGGGAACACAAACCGTGACGTGGAAGGTGCGCGAGGGCGACTGGTCGGTCGTCCTCATGAACGCCGACGGCTCTCGTCCGGTCGCCGCCGAGGTCGACCTCGGCGTCAAGCTGTCATTCCTGCTCTGGCTCGCGATCGGGCTGCTCATCGGTGGGGCGCTCGTCCTCCTTGGGAGTACCGCGCTGATCGTCCTCGCCGCGCGCAGGCGTCCGCCGCCGCCCGTGCCGCCGGCGGCTGCTACCGCGAGCAGCGAGGCAGGAAGCACGCCGGCCTCCAGGCCCGCCGGCCGAGCGGATCCGCCCTAAGCCGACTCGCGCGTCGCTAGGAGGCCCCGACTCTCACAAGCGCCCGGCCGCGATGATCCGCTCCAGGAACTGCCGGGTCCGCGGCGCGCGGGGGCTCGTGAAGATCTGTTCCGGCGGCCCCTGTTCCAGAATCACGCCGGCGTCGAGAAAGCAGACGCGGCTCGCCGTCTCGCGAGCGAAGGTCATCTCGTGCGTGGCGATCACCATCGTCATCCCGCTCTCGGCGAGCTCGCGGATCACGTTCAGAACCTCGGCGACGAGCTCGGGGTCGAGCGCGCTCGTCACCTCGTCGAGCAACATCAGCTCGGGGCGCATCGCGAGCGCCCGCACGATTGCGACTCGTTGCTGCTGGCCTCCCGACAGCCGGTCCGGGTACTCGTCCCGCCGATCGGCCAGGCCGAAGCGGCCGAGGAGCTCCAGCGCCTCCGCCTCGGCCGAGCTGCGCGGCGTGCCGAGTACCTGGGTCGGCGCCAGCGTCACGTTGCGCAGGACCGTCATGTGCGGAAAGAGGTTGAAAGCCTGGAAGACGATGCCGATCCGCCTGCGGACTGCGTTCACGTCGACGTCGCGGCGGGTGATGTCCTCGCCCTGGAGGACGATCCGGCCTGCGTCGATCGGCTCGAGGAGGTTGATGCAGCGGAGCAAGGTCGACTTGCCGGAGCCCGACGCCCCGATGAGGCAGACGACCTCGTGCTCCACGACATCCAAATCGACTCCTCGGAGGACCTCGTTCGCGCCGAACGTCTTCCGCACGTGCTCGAGCCGCAGCGCAACCGCGTCGCTCAGCGCGCACCCCCCGCGGACTGCCGCCGCCGGTCGCGCGCGATCAGCCAGTCCGTTAAGCGCGCCATCGGGATCGTGAGGAGGACGAACAGGAGCGCGGTCGCCACGTACGGCGTGTAGTTGAAGGTAGCGGCCTGGTCGATCTGGGCCTGGCGGAACGCCTCGATCGGGCCGATCAGCGCAACGAGCGCCGAGTCCTTCTGCAGGCCGATGAAGTCGTTGAGGAGCGGCGGAACGACGCGCCGGACGGCCTGCGGCAGGATCACGAAGCGAAGCGTCGTCGCCCGCGAGAGGCCGAGCGAGCGGGCGGCCGCCTCCTGGCTCGGATGCACCGAATCGATCCCCGCGCGGTAGACCTCCGCCACGTAGGCGGAGTACACGAGCACGAGCGCCGTGATGCCCCAGAACATGGGCGACTTCGGCACGTTCGAGAGCTCGAGCGCCGGCGCTCCGAAACCGAGGATGTAGATGACCAGGATCGTCGGGATGCCGCGGAAGAGATCCGTGTAGGCGATCGCGAGCGCCCGAAACGGAAACAGCACGGGTCCCGGCAGGCTGCGTAGCACCGCGATCGCGAGCGCGACGACGAGGATCAGCGCCTCGGCGATCAGGAAGATCTTGATGTTGACGAGGAACGCGCGCGCGATCTCCGGGAACGAATCGCGGAAGATGTCCCCGTTGAAGAACGCCCGGCGGACGTCGTCCCACCCGGACGAGGTCACCACCGCGAGCGCGATCAATCCGAAGAAGACCGCGGTGCTGGCTAGGGCGATCGCGGCGCCGCGCGCGCCACCGGAAGTCAGATCGGCGAGGATCCTCGAACCGCGGTGCCCGCGGCCGGTCTCCGCGTCGACGCTCACGCTAGAAGCGCGCTACTTGAGGACGGGCGCGCTGGTCTTGTTCGAAAGCCACTCGCGCTGGATGTCCGCGAGCCTGCCGTCGCTCTTGAGCGACGCAAGCGCCTTGTCGACGCATTCCGTGAGGTCACTGTCCTTGGTAAGGACGAGCCCGAAGTGCTCGGGCGTCTTCTTCGTCGGGAACTGGCCCACCACGACGCTGTTCGGGACCTGCTCGGCACCGGTGATGAAGAAGGCCGTCGGCAGGTCGACCACGATCCCGTCGATCTGCCTCGCCTTCAGCGCCGAGTTGACGTCGCTCGAGTTGTTGTAGACGGACGGTTGCTTGTCGGGCTTGATCGTGTTGACGACGTAGTCGTAGCTCGTCGTCCCGATCTGGACGCCGAGCTTGTAGTCCTTCAGGTCGGCGGCGCTCTTCACGGACGCGATCGGTGTCCCCTTCACGCCGACGAGCGCCTGGTTGACGTTGTAGTACGAGTCGCTGAAATCGACGCTCTTCGCACGCTGCGGGGTGAACGAGATCTGATTGATGTCGAAGTCGAAGCTCTTCGAGCCCGGCTTGAACGACTGGTCGAACGGGACGACGACCCACTTGACCTCGTCCTTGGCGAAACCGAGCTCTTTCGCGACGGCGTACGCGACGGCGCCTTCGAACCCCTCGCCCGAGGTCGGATCGCTGATCTTCCACTTCGATCCCTTCGGCGGCGTCCCCCCGAACCACGGTGGGAAGGCGGGGTTGTCGGTCCCGATGGTGAGCTGACCTTCCTTGATCAGCGAGAGCGTGTCCTTGTCGCAGCTCGCTGCGGCCGCCTCCGTCGTCGAGGCCGACTTGTCGGAGCCGCCGCATCCAGTGGCGACCGCGGCGAGGAGCGCCGTCGAAACCACGAGAAGCGCGATCTTCAGCCGCACGGGCGCGAGGGTACAGGAGCAGGCGGAGGCCGGGACCGGGTTCGGAGCTACCGGGCGATCGTCACCTTGCTGAGCCCCTCCGGACTGTCCGCGTCGAGCCCCTTCCCCTGCGCCAGGGCGGCGGCGAACAGCTGTCCGGGCACGACGGAGAGCAGCGGGGCCAAGACTGGGCTCGGTGCCTCCGGAACCGGCAACGCGTAGGCGGCGTCTTCGATCGCGTTCGCGGCGCTGCCGCTCGCGACCAGCGTCGCGCCGGCCTTTCGCACCCGCGCCGCCGCTTCCTGGACGGCCGGGAGCGCCTCGTCCTTCGACGCGATCGTCCAGACCGGGAAGAGCGAGTCGAGAGCCGCGACCGGGCCGTGTGCGAGGTCCGTCGCCGTCAACGGCTCGGCGGCGATCCGGCACGTCTCCGTCAGCTTGAGCGCCACCTCCCGGGCGGTCGCGTACTCGAAGCCGCGGCCGATCACGTACATGCGTCCGACGAATCCGAACGACGACGCGACCGGCCGCACAGCGGCTTCGAGCGGGGTGAGGGACTGGCTGAGAAGACTTGCGGTGGCGTGCAGGGCGTCTGCGACCTCCGCCCCGCGCCCGGCGATCCCGCCCGCCAGCAGGACGAGCGCCGCGAGCTGGTTGAGGTACGTCTTCGTCGCCGCGACGGCCTGCTCGGCGCCCGCTGCGAGAGGCAGGGTCGCGTCGGCCGCGCGTCCGAGCTCGGTCTCCTCACCGTTCGTCAGCGCAACGGTGAAGGCGCCGCTCCGCCGCGCGTGCTCGACGTACTCGACCACGTCGGGGGTGCGGCCGGATTGGGAGAGGGCCAGGACGACCGAGGTCGAGAAGTCGATCGGCGCCTTGTAGTAGACGCTGAGCGAGATCGAGTCGCGCGCCGCGGTCATGCGCGAGAGAAGCCCGAACGCGTACACGCCGAACGTCGCCGCGTTGTCAGAGGAACCGTGCCCGACCAGGCGGATCAGCGCCGGCGAGCGATCGTCGATCTCCCGAGCGATCGAGGCGTAGACGTCCTCGTGCTCGAGCAGTCGCCGTAGGGCGTCGGGCTGTTCGCGGATCTCGCGAAGGAAGACCATGCCGGGCTCTCGCTCGGGCTCGAGCACCGCGGGGGCGCTAGGCGGCGACAAGCGCTTCCCCGCCCACGAGCACGCGCTCGACCGCGAGATTATCGTCGAGGACTATCAGGTCGGCGGGACGGCCCACCTCGATTCCTGCAGTTGCCTCCGCCCCGATCACCCGCGCCGGCACAGCGCTGCCGGCCGCGAGGGCCGCTTCGAGCGGCACACCGAGCGCATGCAGGTTCCGCACTGCCTCGATCATCGTCAGCAGCGAGCCGGCGAGCACCCCGTCGGGGCCGAGAGCGACGCCGTCCCGGATCGTGACGTCGAAGCCGCCGAGGCTGGACGCGCCGTCGTCACCGAGCGTGCCGGCCCCGGCGATCGCGTCGGTCACGAGCGCCACACGGCCGGCCGCGGCGCGCCAGACGACCTTTGCCGTTTCGTCCGCCATGTGAATCCCGTCGAGGATGATCTGGACGACCACGTCGTCGCGAACGAGCGCGGCGCCGACGATCCCGGGGTCGCGATGACGCAACGGCCGCATGGCGTTGAACAGGTGCGTGACCGTTCGAATGCCACGGTCGAAGGCGGCCTCCGCCTCTTTCGCCGTCGCGTCGCTGTGCCCGCACGAGACCGTGACCCCTCGAGCGTGCAGGTGATCGATCAGCCCGGACGCCCCCGGCAGCTCGGGCGCGAGCGTCATCAACCGCACGGGGCCGGCGCTCAGCAGCCGCTCGAGGAGAGCGGCATCGGGGTCGCGCCGGTGAGCCGGCGGATGCGTTCCGAGGCGTCGCTCGGCGAGGAACGGTCCTTCGAGATGGACGCCGAGGATCCGAGGGCCTTCGGCCGCGGCCGGGACCCCGCGCAGCGCCTCGATCAGATGCTCCTCGGGAGCGGTGATGAAGGTCGGCAGGTAGGCGGTGACCCCCGTCTCCAGCAGCGCGTCGCCGACACGGCGGAAGCCCTCGGCATCCGCCTCGAGCAGATCGACGCCGGCGAAGCCGTTCACCTGCAGGTCGAGGAACCCGGGAGCGACGATCCCGCGACCGCGTCCGTTCGGCGACGAGACCCCGTAAGCGGAGATCACGCCGTCGGCGATCTCGACATCGCCGGGCACGAAGGTCTCGCCGACGAGCGCTGCCGAGACGCCGAGCCTCATCGAAGCGCCTCCCGGACGCTTCCGCCGGCCGCCAGCAGGCGGGTCCGCGCGGCCTCCGAGTCGATGCCCGCCAGGAGCGAGACGATCGCGACCTTCGCGTTCCCGCCGGCCGCTTCGAGCGCGTCGTCGGCCTCGGACGCAGGTTTGCCGGTCGCCAGCCGCACGGCGCGTCTCGCGCGCACCCGCTGCTTCTCGTTCGTGCCGGCGACGTCGACCATCAGGTCGCCGTAGGTCTTGCCCAGACGGATCATCGCGATCGTCGAGATGGTGTTGAGCACGAGCTTCTGAGCCGTTCCGGCCTTCAGGCGCGTCGAGCCGGCGAGGAACTCCGGCCCGACGACGACGGCGATCTCATGCTCGACGAGTCGCGCCAGCTCGCAGCCCGGAACCGAGACGACGGCCGCGGTCAGGGCGCCGGCCTTCGCGGCAGCGTCGAGCGCGCCGAGGACGAACGGTGTCCGGCCGCTGGCGCTGACGCCGACGACCGAATCGCCGGCTGACACGCGGGCCTCCTCGACAGCACGAGCTCCGCCGTCGAAGTCGTCCTCGGCCGCGTCGCGCGCGGGAGCGTCGAGGCCGGCACCCGCAACCAGAGCCACGACCTGCCCGGGTTGTGTCGAAAAGGTCGAGCCGCACTCCTCGGCGTCGAGCTCGGCGAGGCGTCCGGACGTGCCCGCGCCGACGTAGATCAGGCGCCCCCCGGCGCGCATCCTCTCGACGATCGCGTCGATCGTCGAGCCGATGGAGGCGGCCGCACGACCCACTGCCGCGGGCACCTCGGAGTCGGCGAGGTTCATCAGCTCGGCGAGCTCCTGCGAGGATCTGTCGTCGTGATCGACTATCGAGGGGCGAGCCTCCGTGACCAGCCCCTCGAGGTCTTCGCGATCGTCCATCGAGGTCGGGTCGCCTGCGTACACACGGGGAGTCTAAGCGCATCGAAGGCCAGTGGTCAATACCATTTTGGGCAATCGACGGATTTTGGTCTTGCTTTTTGCCCAAACCGGTCCTATGCTCTCTCCTCGCGCGCTGCCGCAGTCCCATGGCCGAGATCAAGCTCGAAAACGTCACCAAGGTCTACCCCGGAGAGGTCGTCGCGGTCGACGACGTCTCCCTCGAGATCGCGGACGGCGAGTTCATCGTGCTCGTGGGACCCTCCGGTTGCGGCAAGTCGACCTTGTTGCGCATGATCGCCGGCCTCGAGGAGGTGAGCGCCGGCCGGATCTCGATCGACGGGGCCGACGTGACCGACCTCGCTCCGCGCAGGCGCGACATCGCGATGGTCTTCCAGACGTACGCGCTGTACCCGCACATGAACGTCCGCCAGAACATCGGCTACGGCCTGAAGGTGCGGCGCGTGGCGAAGGCCGAGATCAAGCAGCGTGTCGAGGCGGTGGCCGGGCTGCTCGGCCTCGAGGAGCTGCTCGACCGACGGCCGGCGCAGCTGTCGGGCGGTCAGCGCCAACGGGTGGCGATGGGGCGCGCGATCGTGCGCGAGCCGAAGGCGTTCCTGATGGACGAGCCGCTCTCGAATCTCGACGCGAAGCTGCGCGTCGGCATGCGGGCTTCGCTCGCGCAGCTCCATGCCCGACTCGGCACGACGAGCGTGTACGTCACGCACGACCAGACCGAGGCGATGACGCTGGGACAGCGCGTTGCCGTGCTCAAGGACGGCCGGATCCTCCAGGTCGACGAGCCGCAGCGGCTCTACCGTGAGCCGCGCGACCTCTTCGTCGCGGCCTTCATCGGCACGCCCGCGATGAACCTCGTCGAGGCGACGATCGAGGGCGACGACGTGCTCTTCGGTCGCTTTCGCGTCCCGCTCGAGCCGGGCCGGCGTCCCGCTCCCGGCCACACCAAGGTGGTCCTGGGAATCCGCCCCGAGGCGTTCACGGTCGCGGGCCCTCCGTCCGCCGGTTCGCCGGTGCTCGAGATCGCCCCTGTGGTGGTCGAGGAGCTCGGGTCGGACGTCCATGTCTATTTCGCGCTCGAGGCGCGGAAATTCGAGGCGCTGACAGGCGATGGGGACGAAGAGGACGCGAAGCTGCTCGTCGACGACCAGGCGCTCTTCAGTGCCCGCATCGACGCACGGGTCCCTGCCGCCGTCGGTGCGCCGCTGACCCTGACGGTCGACGCCGGGCGGTTCCATTTCTTCGATCCACAGACGGGCCTGAGCCTGCTCGCACCGGACGCGCGAGGCGCCGAGGAGGCCCTGCCTCAGGAGCTCGCGCCGGCCGGACGATGACCAAGCAGCGCGAGACCCGAGAACAGGTGCTCGGCCTGATCGAGAGCCTCGGCATGGGCGAGGCGATCCCGTCCGAGAGACAGCTCAGCGCAGATCTCGGCGTCTCGCGGCTGACGGTCCGGGCGGCGCTCGACGAGCTCGTCCGCGACGGCTTCCTGATCCGCCGGCGGGGCTCGGGCACGTTCGTGAGCGAGCCGAAAATCGCACAGGAGCTGACGATGACGTCCTTCACGGAGGACATGCGCCGACGCGGAATGAAGCCGGGTAGCCGAACGCTCGGCCTCGAGGTCGTGCCGGCGGGCGCACGGCTGGGTCGCTTCCTGCATGTCTCCCCGTCTGAGCCCGTCGTCGTGATCAAGCGCCTGAGGCTCGCGGACCGGGAGACGATGGCGATCGAGACCCTTCACGTCCGCGAGGCGCTCGTTCCCGGGCTCACCGGCAAGGATCTCGAGAATCACTCGTTCTACGAGCTGCTGGAGGAGCGATACGGGGTCGTCGTGGCCGGCGGAAGCCAGACGATCGAGCCCACGGTGACCAACGAGGAGGAGTCCGCCGCCCTAGGAGTCCCTCTTCACTCACCGGCATTTCTGTTCGAGCGCTTCAGTCAGGACCGCGACGGCAACGTGGTCGAGTTCGTCCACTCGATCTACCGCGGCGACCGCTACCGGATCGTCACCGATCTGAGCACGCAGCCCGAGGCCCGCGAGCCCCGAGCCGACCGCCTCCGCGTCGCCGGCAGTTGAGTACGAATTGGTCTTGACAACCTACCGAGTGGTATGAGAAGGTCCGCAATCGTGGCGAAGTGGTATGTACCAATGTCGGCCGCCCCACGTCGCTTCTGCGCCGCCACAGCGCGAACCGATTGCGCGTGGGTTGTCCACGAATCCGTTTGGGGGATCGTCGAATGAAGACACGACTCATCGCCGCCGTCGCGCTCGCGGTCGCACTTGCGATTCCGGCCTCGACCGCGTCCGGCAGCACAACGAAGGCCTCGGCCTCCAAGCTCGTCATCTGGCTTCAGACCGATGCCCAGAACGGGTGGCCGGGCGCAGTCGCCGCAGCGACCAGTGCGTTCAAGGCGCAGCATCCGGGCGTCGACGTCGAGGTTCAGTACCAGCAATGGACGACCCATCTCCAGAAGTTCGACGCGTCGATCGCCGCCGGTGACGTCCCCGACGTGATCGAGATGGGGAACACCGAGACGACCAAGTACATGGCCGCCGGCGCGTTCTCCGCCCTGAAGGCGAAGAACTACCCGAACTCGAGCACGTGGCTGACGGCTCTCAAGCAGTCCTGTTCGTTCGGCGGGAAGCTCTACTGCATCCCGTACTACGCGGGCGCTCGAGCCGTGATCTACCGCAAGGATCTCTACCGGTCGGTCGGGGTCCGCACGGCGCCGAAGACGTTCGCGAAGTTCATCTCGGTCGGGAAGAAGCTGATGAAGAAGTACGGGAAGAACAAGAACTTCTCGGCCTTCTACGAACCCGGCCAGAACTGGTACGTGGCGATGTCGTTCGTCGCGGACTACGGCGGCACCATCGCCGTCAACAAGGGCGGCAAGTGGAAGGGCACGCTGAACACGCCGCAGGCGATCAGAGCCCTCACCGTGTTCAAGAACACCACCCGCCTCCTTTCTCGGGCGAGCAAGACGACCGACGAGGCCCATCCGTTCCCGAGCATTCCGTTCGCCAAGGGCCGCGCGGCGGCGTTCATCGGCAACGGTTGGGAATGGCCCTACGTGTTCGACCCGAAGGGCGGTGCCGCACCGAAGTCCTTCGCGAAGAAGATGGGCGCCTACCCGATGCCGAGCCACATCCGCGGCCGCTACACGCCGACGTTCCTCGGCGGCTCGGATCTCGCGATCCCCGCCCAGAGCAAGAACAAGCAGCTCGCGGCCGACTGGATCAAGCAGTTCACCAACTCAAGCAACGAGCGGACGATCGCGAAGGCGGGCAACATCGCCAACACGACCACGCTCGTGAACGTCAACAAGACCAACCCGCAGCTCGCGCCGTTCGCGAAAGCTGCGAAGTACAGCTGGTTCGTCCCGACGGCCCCGAACTGGGTCAACGTCGAGAACGCCAACGTCCTGAAGAACATGTGCACGGCGATCCTCACGAATCGCTCGAGCGTCAAGGACGCAGCGTCGAAGGCCAGCTCGCAGATGACGAAAATCCTCAACGCAAAGTCGTGAGTCGCGAGTCGGGAAGCGGGATGCTCTTCGGATGAGCTCCCGCTCCCCGGCTGCCACAGCCGCGATCGCCGCTCCTGCCGTCGCGAGGCGCCGTCCGTTCGGGCGGCGCCTCAGGCGTGGCGCCGCTCCCTACGCCCTGCTGCTACCGGCCGCGGCGGTGATCGGGGCGGTGCTCGGCTACCCGCTCTACTACCTCGTCAGGCTGTCGTTCCAGCACTACGGCCTGTTCCAGCTCGTCCGCCACAAGGGCGAGGCGATCGGGACGGCCAACTACGCGCAGATCCTTCACGACGGCTTCTTCTGGCACGTCGTGCTGCGAACGCTCGTCTTCGCCGCGGTCTGCGTCGTGCTGACGGTCGTGCTCGGGACGCTGATCGCGCTGCTGCTCGCAGAGGTCGGCTCGTTCGTGCGGCTGCTGCTCACCGCGGGCCTGATCTTCGCCTGGGCGACCCCGGTCGTCGTCGCGGTCAGCATCTGGTCGTGGATGGTCGACTTCGAGTTCGGCGTCCTCAACTGGACGCTGACCGAGCTGCACGTGGGCGACTACACCCACCATGACTGGTTCGCGAATCCGTGGACCGGCTGGGCCGTGATCATCTCCCTCATCGTCTGGGGCGCGATCCCCTTCGTCGCGATCACGCTCTACGCTGGGCTGACCCAGGTCTCGCCCGAGCTCGTCGAGGCCGCCTCGATCGATGGCGCGAGCCGCTGGCGCGTCTTCCGGGACATCACCCTGCCGCTGCTGAAGCCGATTTACGTGATCGTGATCAGCCTCTCGATCATCTGGGATTTCCAGGTCTTCAACCAGGTCTGGCTCATCCTGAACGGAAGCCCCCGGACCGACTACTACCTGATGGCGATCTACGCCTACGTCGAGTCGTTCAAGATCAGCGAGTACGGCCTCGGCTCGGCGATCGCGGTGGTGATGGTCGCGATCATGATCCTGATCAGCTTCTTCTACGTCCGGGAGATGGTGAAGGTCGGGGAGGGCGAGTGAGCTCGCCGCTCGCGGGGGCGCCGGTCGCCGGGCTGCGAACGCTGGAGCGTGGGCGGCGAAGGAAACGGGCGCGCCGGATGGGCGTGAACGCGCTCGGGCTGCTCGTCTTCGCGATCATCATCTTCCCCGTCTACTGGATGATCGCGACCGCCTTCAAGCGCGGCTCGGACATCTTCGCGGACACGCCGGTCTGGTTCCCGCTCCATCCGACCCTCTCGAACTTCTCCGATGCGATCCACCGACCCCACTTCTGGGCCGACGTCAAGAACAGCCTGATCATCGTCGGCTGCGTCGTCGTCTTCTCGCTCGTGCTCGCGTTCCTGGCCGCGCTCGCGCTCGCCAAGTTCCGCTTCTACGGCCGGAAGGCGTTCATCGTCCTGATCATCGGCGTGCAGATGATTCCGCTGAACGCTCTGATCATCCCGATCTACCTCGTGCTCTCGAAGGCGCACCAGGTCGACAAGCTGAGCGGCGTCATCGTCACCTACCTGACGTTCGTGCTCCCCTTCACGGTCTGGACGTTGAGAGGGTTCATGCTCGGCGTGCCGCGTGAGCTCGAGGAGGCGGCTCAGGTCGACGGCTCGACGCGGTTCGGCGCCTTCGTGCGCATCCTGCTGCCTCTGATCGGCCCCGGCCTCGTCGCGACCTCGATCTTCGCCTTCATCCAGGCCTGGAACGAGTTCATCATGGCGTACGTCCTCCTGCACAGCCCGGAGAAGCAGACGCTGACGGTCTGGCTCGCCTCGTTCATCACCGACCGCGGGACGGCCTGGGGCCCGCTGATGGCCGGGGCGACCCTGACGGCCCTGCCGGTCGTGATCTTCTTCGTCGCCGTCCAGCGAAAGATCGCCTTCGGCCTGACGGCCGGCGCCGTCCGGGGATGAGCGACGAGCTCGACCGGGCGGCAGCCGGTTGCCTGCTCCCCGGTTTCGCCGGCGTCGACCCCCCTGCCTGGGTCACGCGATGGATCGAGCGCGGCCTGGGGGGCGTCGTTCTGTTCGCGCGGAACATCGAGGGCCCCGAGCAGGCGTCCAGCCTGACCGACGCGCTCCGGCGCGAACGCGAAACCGTGCTCGTCGCGACCGACGAGGAGGGCGGCGACGTGACGCGGCTCGAGTGCGCGGACGGCAGCTCGTATCCGGGGAACTGGGCCCTGGGCGTCGTCGACGACGTGGCGCTCACGGCGGCGGTCGCCCGTGCGATTGCCGACGACCTTGCCGCGGTCGGCATCAACCTCGACTTCGCGCCCGTTGCGGACGTCAATTCGAACCCGGACAACCCCGTGATCGGGATCCGGGCCTTCGGCGCCGACGCCGAGCTCGTCTCGCGGCACGTCGCGGCCTTCATCCCGGCAATGCAGGAACGCCGCGTCGCCGCGTGCGCAAAGCACTTTCCGGGGCACGGCGACACGTCGCAGGACTCCCACCTGGAGCTCCCCGTCGCGGCCGGGTCGCCGAACGAGGCGCTCGCGCCGTTCCGCGCCGCGATCCAGGCCGGCGTGAAGTCGGTGATGACGGCACACGTGCGCGTCCCGGCGCTCGACGACGAGCAGGCGACCTTGAGCCCGCAGATCATGCGCGAGCTCCTGCGGGAGGAGCTCGGCTTCTCCGGCGTCGCGATCACCGACGCGCTCGAAATGAAGGCCGTGAGCGCGACCGTCGGCGTCGAGGAGGGAGCGATTCGAGCGCTGAGCGCCGGCGCCGACCTCCTCTGCCTCGGCGCCGACGTCGAGGAGCGGTTCGTCTCGCGCGTCCATGAGGCGGTCGTCGGGGCTGTGCGCGGCGGGCGCCTGCCCGAAGCTCGCCTGCGAGAGGCGGCGGGACGAGTCGCGGAGCTCGGCTCGTGGGCCTCGCCGTCCCCCGGTGAGGCCGGGTCGCGGGAACCCGGAGCAGAAGCAGCGCGCCGAGCGATTCGCGTGGAAGGGGACGTCGAAGCCCGCGGGCCCGCGGTGGTCGTCGAGCTGCGGCCGCCTCCGTCGATGGCCGCCGGCGAGGCGCACCACGGGCTCGGCGACGTCCTGCGCGTCGACAGCGTGTCTCTGTCGAAAGCCCCGGCCGACCTCGACGGCCTCGTCGACGGGCGGACGCCGATCGTCGTCGTCCGGGATGCCCATCGCCATGCCTGGGAACGGAACCTCGTCGATGCGCTCGTGGAGAAGACGCCCGCGACGATCGTGGTCGAGATCGGCCTGCCCGTGTGGCGGCCGCGCGGCCCCGCGGCGTACATCGCCACCCACGGAGCCGGCCGCGCGAACCTGGCCGCGGCGGCGGAG
>DATMIX010000022.1:0-59181 GCA_035554095.1 Gaiellaceae bacterium
GGCGTCCAGGCCGCGATGATGATCCCGGTCAAGCACGAGGGCCGCGTCGTCGGCGTCGTCCAGCTGATGAACGACCGGGTTCCGTACTCGGGCGATCAGCTCGCGCTCGCCGAGGCGCTCGTGGGCCTGATGGGCGCGGCCGTCCGCAACGCCCGCCTGTACGAGGAGGCGCAGGCGGAGGCAGCCGCGCGGGCCCGGGCCGAGGCGACCGCCGCCGAGCGCGAGCATGCCGCGCGGGTGCTCGAGGCGGTGGGCGACGGCGTCTTCCTTCTCGACGACGACGGCATCGTCCGCTTCTGGAACCGAGCCGCGGAGCTCGTGACCGGAAGGGACTCCGAGCACGCGCGCGGGCGTTCGGCAACGGACGTGTTCGAGGGCTGGACGATGCTCGCGCAGGAGATTCCGGTCGCGGAGGGGATGACCCCGCCGAGGCCCGTCACGCTTCCCGTCGACGTCCACGGCGCCGAGCTCTGGCTCTCGTTCGTCGCCGTTCGAAGCCCAGCAGGGGTCGTCTACGCGTTCCGGGACCTGACCACCGAGCGCCGGCTGGACGAGGCGAAGAGCGACTTCATCGCAACGATCTCGCACGAGCTGCGGACGCCGATGACGGCCGTGCTCGGGGCCGCCAAGACGCTCATGCGGGACGACGTCGAGCTGACGAGCGAACGGCGGCACGAGCTGCTCGAGATGATCGGCTCCGAGGCCAGCCGTCTAAGCCAGATCACGGAGGACGTGCTGCTGGCGAGCAGGCTGGATCGCGACGACGTGCCGCTCGGCCGCGATCGGATGGACGTCGCCGAGGTCGTCCACGCGGCAGTGGAGGCCACGAAGCCCCGGCTGCCTGCCGAGATCTCGGTCACGGCCGTCGCCCCGAACGGAAACGCCGCGCTCGGGGATCGCGACCGTGTCGAGCAGGTGCTCCTCAACCTGATCGACAACGCGGTCAAGTACTCGCCCGCGGGCGGGGCAGTCGTCGTGTCCGCGCAACGCGCGGGAGATGTCGTCCGGATCGCCGTCGAGGACGAAGGGATCGGGATCCCGACGTCCGAGCAGTCGGCGATCTTCGAGAAGTTCTACCGCTCCGATCCCGAGCTTCGGCAAGCACCGAGCGGGACCGGGCTCGGGCTCTACATCTCGCGCGAGCTCGTCCGGCGGATGGGCGGCAAGATCGGGGTCGAGTCACGGCCGGGAGCGGGCTCGACCTTCTTCGTGGAGCTCCCGGCGGCTTGACGTTCCCGACGCCGCCGGGGGCACCGAGGATGCCGTCCGATGCAGGCTGGAAGATGCCGTTTCGCGTGAGCAACCCGGATCCAAACCGTTGCTAGGGTCTGAAGTCGAGGTGCCGATCTACGAGTACGTGTGCATGGAGTGCGAGTCGCACTTCGAGGAGCTCGTCCGGAACGGTCAGGACCCTGACTGCCCGGACTGCGGCGCCGCGAACGTGCGCAAGCAACTCTCCGTGTTCGCCGCTCACGGCGCCGCCGAGCAGCCGAGCTTCGGTGGTGGAAGCGGCGGTTGTTGCGGTGGGTCCTGTGGCTGCGGTTGAGCGGCTGACGCTTGACGAGCTCGGAGCGTTCGCGACGGCCGTTGCGGGCTGCACGAAATGCCGCCTCGCCCAGGGACGGACGCAGGTCGTCTTCGGCGTGGGCGATCCTAGTGCCGACCTGATGTTCGTCGGTGAGGCGCCGGGCTTTCACGAGGACAAGCAGGGGTATCCGTTCGTCGGGCAGGCCGGGAAGCTGCTCGACAAGCTGCTCGCCGGGATCGGTCTCGAGCGCGGCCAGGTCTACATCGCCAACGTGCTCAAGTGCCGCCCGCCCGGGAACCGCGATCCGCAGCCGGACGAGATCGAGGCCTGCGAAGGCCATCTCTTCCGTCAAATCGAGTTGATCGAGCCGAAGGTCGTCGCGACGTTGGGCAACTTCGCCACGAAGCTCCTCTCGGGCAAACCGACGGGGATCACCCGGGTGCACGGGGCCGAGCAGCCGACGACCCTCGGCGGCAGAAAAGTGCTGCTCTATCCGCTCTACCATCCCGCCGCCGCGCTCTACACCCCGGCGATGCTCAAGGTGCTCGAGCAGGACTTCGCGCGCCTGCCGGACCTGCTGGGCCGGACAATCGAGGCTCCCCAGCCCGCGGCGGCGACCGCACCGCTCGCGCCCGAGCCTGCGGTCCAGCTCGGGTTGTTTTAGGGAGGGCTTGGCGGAACGTGCCTCGTCGCCAGGGTGCGATGCTCGTTCCGTGGCAAGGACGCAGGGAGCGTCCATATCCGTAGATATGGGCGCGACTGAAGACGCCGCCACGGGGCGAGCATCGCGGCCTGACGGCTCAGGCTCGCGTTTAGCCAAGCCCTCCTTACCGTGAGGTTGACCTCCGCTTCCGCGGAGGAGACCGAGGCGCTGGCCGCGAGGCTCGCGCTCACCCTCCGCGCCGGCGACGTGGTCACGGTCTCCGGCGAGCTCGGCGCCGGGAAGACGACGTTCGTCCGTGGAGCCTGCCGGGGCCTCGGGATCGAGGTGCCGGTGACGAGCCCCACCTTCACCGTCGGCCACCGTTATCGGGGGAGCCCCGACGTCTCCCATCTCGATCTGTACCGGTTCCGGGGCGTGTCTCCGGCCGAGTGGGGCGACCTCGAGCCGTATTTCGAGGATTCGATCTGCTTCGTGGAGTGGCCGGAAGCCGCGGCGGACGCGCTCCCGCCGGTGCGGGTCGCGGTACGTTTGTCGCACGTGGATCGAGAACGGAGAACCATCGAGCTCGAGAGTGTGGACCCGCGGCTGCTGGCGGACGTGGCCGGCGATGCTGACGCTCGCGTTTGACACCGCCACGAGCGCCGCCACGAGCGCGCTCGTTCGGGACGGCGAGGTCCTCGCCGAGCGGACCTCCCGCGCCGTGCGCGTCCTCGCGGATGCGCAGGAGCTTCTCGAGCAGGGCGGTGTGGAGCCGCGAGAGTTGGGCGGCCTCGTCGTCGGAACCGGTCCGGGAAGCTTCACCGGGGTTCGGATGGGGGTCGCAGCCGCCCGTGCGCTCGCGCTCGCCCTCGAGCTGCCCCTGGCCGGTGTGTCGACGCTCGCCGCGCTGGCGGCAGGCGCGCCCGGTGCGCTACCGGTCGTGGACGCGGGGCGGCGCGAGGTCTTCACGCTGGTCGATGGCGAGCCGGCCGTGATGGGGCCGGAAGAGGTGCGACTCGAGCCGGGCGTCACGTGCGTCGGCGACGGCGCACTCCGCTACCGCGATGCGCTCGAAGTGATGGGCGCTGAGATTCCTCCGCGCGAAAGCGAGCTGCACCTGCCGCGCGCGCGTTTCCACGCGGAGCTCGCCCGCGAGTTCGGCGAGCCCGACGCGGTGGAACCCTTGTACCTGAGACTCCCCGATGCGGAGCTGCCACGGTGAAGGAGATGACCCGCGTCGAGTTGCGCGGCCTGCAGCTGCGCGATCTCAGCGCGATCGAGCGGATCGAGCGCTCGTCGTACCCGACCCCGTGGTCGCGCTCGATGTTCGCGAGCGAGCTCGCGAAGCCGTCGTCGATCTGCCTCGGGGCGTTCGACCTCGAGACGGACGCGCTCGTGGGCTACCTCGTGATCTCGCGCTACGTGGATGCGTGGCACGTCATGAACGTCGCGGTCGCGCCGGAGCACAGGCGGCGCGGGATCGCGCACAGCCTGCTCGATCGGCTCTTCGAGCTGACGGCGGGCCGCGGGCATCGCGGCTACACGCTCGAGGTCCGCGTCTCGAACGTGGAGGCGATCGCGCTGTACGAGCGCCTGGGCTTCAAGCCCCGCGGCGTCCGGCGTGGCTACTACACCGACAACCGAGAAGACGCGCTGATCATGTGGAAGGACCCGATTGGCGAGTCGCCCGACGACGGCTGATCCTCGCACTCGAAACGTCGTGTGACGAGACCGCGGGCGCGGTCGTCACGGACGACGGTCGCATCCTCGCGAGCGTCGTCGCCTCCCAGGCGGAGCTGCACGCCCGCTTCGGCGGCGTCGTGCCCGAGGTCGCGTCCCGGCGCCACCTCGAGCTCGTGCTGCCGGTCCTCCGCGAGACGCTCGCCGAGGCGAACACACCGCTCGATGACGTCGACGCTGTCGCGGTCACGCAGGGGCCGGGACTGATCGGCGCGCTCCTCGTCGGCCTCGGTGCGGCGAAGGCCGTCGCGTGGGCCAAAGGCCTGCCCCTGGTTCCGGTGAACCACCTCCACGGTCACGTCGCCTCGCTGTATCTGCAGCCGGAGCCGGTTGAGCCGCCGTTCCTCTGCCTCCTGGCGAGTGGGGGGCACACGATGCTCATCGACGTCCCCCATCGGGGCGGATTCCACGTCCTCGGAACGACGCTCGACGACGCCGCGGGAGAGGCATTCGACAAGGGCGCCCGCCTACTCGGCCTCGGATATCCGGGCGGCGCGGAGCTCGACAGGCTGGCCCGGGAGGGCGATCCGAGCGCTTACCGGTTCCCGGTTGCGAGGGTCTCGGGCTTGGACTTTTCGTTCTCGGGGCTGAAGACGGCCCTGCTGTACGCCGTGCGCGACCTCCCCCAGGGCGAGCTCGAGCGGCGACGCGCCGACCTCGCGGCGAGTTACCAGCGGGCGATCGTGCGCGCCCTCGTCGAGCAGGCGGGTCGGGCCGCCGCCGAGAGGGGGTCGCCGCGGATCGCTGTCGTCGGCGGAGTGGCGGCGAACTCGGAGCTGCGCTCGTCCTTGGCCGGCGCCGCCCTCGCGCCGCTTTCGCTGTGCACCGACAACGCGGCCATGATCGGGTCGGCCGCGCGGTACGCGGAGGCGATCCAGCCGCCCGGTTATCTTGCTCTCGATGCCTTTTCCTCCTGACGCGGCGCGCGCCGTGCGGTCGGCGCCGCTCGCCGCGATCGCGCTGGCATGCACGGTGCTCGCGCTCGGGGCCGGCGGCACGAGCACCGAGGCCCCGACCGTCACCGCGCAGGCGGCTGCGTGGCACGGGCTCGCGGGAAGCGCGCGTCCCCAGGTCTCCGTCGGCCAGCGGGTGATCGTCGTGCTGAAGGCGCCCTCGCTCGCGCAACGCGTGGCGCGCGCCGGCGGCACGGCGACGGATGCTCACGAGCGGCAGTGGACGGCTGCGGCCGTCGCGGCTCAGAAGCAGGTGCTCGCGACGCTCGCCTCGCACGGCGTCCAGGTTCGGGTCGACTACACCTTCGCGCGGGTCCTCAACGGCTTCTCGGCAGCGCTCGACGCCGAGGCGGTCGCGCTGCTCGAGCGCCAGCCGGAGGTCGCGGGCGTCTACCCGGTCCGGGTCGCCTATCCCGCGACCGTCTCGTCGGAGCTGCTCGCGCGGGAAGAGCTTGCGCGTGGGGCCGCGCACAGGCCCGAGATCATGCTCCCCGGCTTCGACGGCCGGGGGGTCACTATCGCCCTGCTCGACACCGGCGTCGACCGTGCTCAGCCTTTCCTGCGCGGCCGCGTCGCGGACGGAATCAACCTGCTGGGCGTCGGCAACTCCACCGCGGCCGCCGCGACGAAGCCCGACGATGCGTCGAGGCTCGAGCGGCACGGGACGGAGATGGCAGGTCTGCTGGTCGGCGGGGGCGGACCGGAGGGCCTCGCCGGCGTCGCGACCGGCGCCACGGTGCAGCCGATCAGGGTCGCCGGCTGGCAGACCGACGTCAGCGGCGGTTGGGCGATCTACGCACGAACGGACCAGCTGATCGCGGGCCTGGAGCGTGCGGTCGATCCCAATCAGGACGGCGACGCTCACGATGCGGCTCGCGTCGCGCTTGTCGGGCTCGCGGCTCCCTACGCCGCCTTTCCCGACAGCCCGGATGCCCGCGCCGTCGAGGGCGCACTCGATCTCGACACGCTCGTGGTCGCGGCGGCCGGCAACGACGGCCCCGGCGGACCTGCGTTCGGGAGCCTGTCCGGCCCGGGTGGCGCTCCCGATGCGCTGAGCGTCGGGGCAGCCGACCTTCGCGCGCAGACCGAGCAGGTGCGCGTGGTCGTCAGGGTCGGGCTCAACGTCGCCGTCGACAGGCTTCTTCCGCTCGCGGGCGCCGTGCTACCGACGAAGGCGCGCGAGCTCGTGCTCGCCGCGCCGGACGAACAGGCGACGCGCAGCCGGCCCGGCGGCTTCATCGCGGCACCGACGCTCGACTCGTTCTTCGACCACGACGGGATCAGCCGCGTCGCCGGCCGCGCGGCGCTCGTCCGCGCGGGGGACGACCCGGTGACCGCGGTGCAGAACGCGGCCCGTGCGGGCGCCGCCGCGGTCGTTCTCTACGGAGCGACGATCCCGGCGGGCGGGCTCGGGCTGGACGAGAGCGTTCCGGTTCCCGTCGTGGCGGTCCCGGATGACGTTGCGGGCGCGGCTCGCGCCGCACTGGCGGACGGGCGTCGCCCCGCGCTCTCGCTCGGAGCCGCACGCATCGTCCGCAACGGCACTTCCGGCGCGGTCGCGCCGTTCTCCTCTCGCGGCTTGGCGTTCGACTGGCGCGTGCGGCCCGATCTCCTCGGTCCGGGCGTCGCCCTGATGACGTCGGAGCCGTCCGCGGCCGAAGACGGGAGCTCGGCGTACGGCACCGTCAACGGCTCGAGCGCCGCCGCCGCGACGGTGGCGGGCGCCGCGGCCTTGCTCGCCCAGGCGCGTCCCGGCCTCGACGCCGAGGCGCTGCGCAGCCTGCTCGCCGGCTACGCGCGCGGACTGCCCGAGGAGTCCGTGACGGTGCAGGGGAACGGCCTCGTCGACGTCGGCGCTTCGGCGACGGGAGAGCTCGCCACCGAGCCGACGGCGCTCGCGTTCGGCCCCGCGGCCGCCAAGAACTGGCGCGGTGTCCAGAAGCTGACCATTCGCAACCTCTCGACGCGCCGCCTGTCGCTCCGCGTCGCCGTGCCGCAGACGGGCGGAGCCGGATTGGCGCTCGAGGCGTCGCCCGATCGTTTCCGTCTCCGTGCCGGCGGCCGGATCACGATCAGGATCAAGGCGGCGTTCAACGGCACGCCCGCGGCGGCGCCGCCCGCCGAGGGCACGATCCAGATCGGCGCCCGCTCGACCACACCGGTTCGAGTGCCCTGGACGATTCCGTTCGGGCGCGACACCAGGCCTCTGCTCTCGCGCGTCCGGCTGTCGGTGAAGCGGTTCGCACCCTCGGACACCAACCCCGCCGTACTCTCGTTCCAGGCGGGCGGGCTGGGCCTGGGGAAGAACGGCCCGCGGATCAGGCCGGTCGGCCGGCTCGACATGGACTTGACGAGCGCGTACGGGACGTCGGTCGGGATGCTCGTCCGGATGCGCGACCTGCTGCCGGGCCGCTACGCGTTCGGGCTGACGGGACGCGACCCGAACGGGAACACGCTGCCGGCCGGCGACTACACGCTGATGCTGACCGCCGTACCGCCGGACGGGAGCGTTGCGACACACCGCTCGGTCACGTTCACGATCAAGTAGCGGCGTATACTCCGGCCGCGATTTGCGGCGACTTTCCTGACCTGTACCCGCTTGAGGAGCGCGTGTGACAACGATCGAAGCCCCTGAATCACATCTCCGCGAGAATCCCTACGAGATCGCGAGGGAGCAGCTGCGGCGCGTCGCAGAGCTCTTCGCGGTCGACTCGAACCTCGTCAACGTCCTCCAGGAGTGCAAGAAGGCGGTCGTTGTCTCGGTTCCCGTGACGATGGACGACGGGAACATCGAGGCGTTCGAGGGCTACCGCGTCACGCACAACATCGCGCGCGGGCCTTCGAAGGGCGGCATCCGCTACCACCCGGACGTCGAGCTCGACGAGGTCAAGGCGCTCGCGATGTGGATGACGTGGAAGTGCGCGCTGATGGGGATTCCGTTCGGCGGCGCGAAGGGCGGGATCCGGGTCAATCCGAAGAAGCTTTCGCGCGGCGAGCTCCAGCGCATGACTCGCCGGTTCACGAGCGAGATCATCAACGAGATCGGCCCGGAAAAGGACATCCCGGCGCCCGACGTCGGCACCGATCCCTCCGTGATGGCGTGGATCTTCGACACGTACTCGATGAACAAGGGCCATTCCGTGCTCGGCGTCGTCACCGGGAAGCCGCTGAACGTCGGCGGCTCGCTCGGACGCCTCGAGGCCACGGCCCACGGTGCGCTGTACTGCATCCAGGAGGCGATCCGAAAGAAGGGGATGCCGATGCAGGGGCTGCGGGTCGCCGTCCAGGGGTTCGGCAACGTCGGCAGCTTCCTCTCGAAGTTTCTCGCCGAGCAGGGCGCGACCGTCATCGCCGTCTCCGACTCGAGCGGCGGGATCTATGCCGAAGCGGGCATCGACGTGGCGGCCGCGATCGCGCACAAGCAGGAGACGGGCACGCTCGACGGCCTGAAGGGCACGGAGTCGATCACGAACGAGGAGCTGCTTCTGCTCGACTGCGATGTGCTCGCGCCGTGCGCGCTCGAGCAGGTCATCACCCGCGACAACGCGCCGGACGTCAAGGCCAAGATCGTTTGCGAGGGCGCGAACGGCCCGATCACGCCGGGCGCCGACGAGATCCTCGACGACCGCGGGATCATGGTGCTCCCCGACATCCTCGCGAACGCCGGCGGCGTGGTCGTCTCGTATTTCGAGTGGGTACAGGGGCTGCAGGAATATTTCTGGAAGGAAGACGAGGTCAACTCGAAGCTGCGCGACATCACCACGCGCGCGTTCAACGAGACCTGGCGCGTGTCCGGAGAGCGCAAGACGAGCATGCGCCTGGCCGCGTACGGCCTCGCCGTGCGGCGGGTCGCCGACGCGACGATCACGCGCGGGCTCTACCCGTAGGCGTCGCTTGCATAGTCCTAACGTCGTTCTCTTCAAGGCCGCGGGCTGCCACCTCTGCGAGCGGGCGCGGGAGCAGCTGTTCGAGCTCCGCGACGAGCTCGGGTTCGAGCTCGAGGAGGTCGCGATCGACGGCAACGCGGAGCTCGAGGAGCGCTACCGCGAGTGGATCCCGGTCGTCGAGATCGAGGGCGAACGGGTCTGCACGTACTACGTCCAGCCCGAGCCGTTCCGGCGGAGGCTGGCGGCCGCACAAACCAGCGTCTGATGGCCCAGTTTGTGACATCGAGATGCGGCACCCTGAGCGGAATTGGCACAATGCTCGTGCGGTGTTACTAAGTACCGAACCGGCCGACTTCCAGACCGACCGTCTCGGTGTTGGGGTCGCGGCCCGGCTGAGCCGCTACCTCCAGGTCCTCACGCAGTCCAAGAAGATGGGCAAGGACCGGATTTCCTCTCAGGAGATCGCCGACTACACGAACATCAACGCCACGCAGATCCGGCGCGACCTGTCGGCGTTCGGGAAGTTCGGCAAGCGCGGGGTCGGCTACAACATCGACTCGCTGCTCGGTGAGATCCGGAAGATCCTGAGGACGCAGGGACAGCACAACGTCGCGCTCGTCGGAGCGGGCCGCCTCGGCCAGGCGATCGCGAGCTCACCGATCTTCGCGGAGCACGGGATCAACATCGCCTGCGTCTTCGACACGGACCCGGAGAAGCTCGGGCGTCAGATCGGCTCGATGACGGTGAGCGATTACCGCCAGCTGAAGGACGCGGTCCGCGAGAAGAACATCATCGTGGGCGTTCTCGCGGTGCCCGCAGAGAGCGCCCAGGAGGTCGCCGACGAGCTGGTCGGCTCAGGCGTGAAGATCATCTTCAACTACTCCGAGGCGCTGCTCGACGTGCCCCATGACGTCCAGGTCCACACGTCGAATCCGGCCGTGGAGCTTCTCCACGCGCTCTATTTCCATTTGACTTAGTCGGGCTCGTCGCGCGGCGGCAGGAACGGCTCGCGGTCTTCCGGCTGGCCCGCCTCGATCTGACGGCCGCGCTCGACCTCGGCGTTCAGCTCCGCTCCGAGCAGCACGGAGACGTTCGTCAGCCAGAGCCAGACGAGGAAGATGATGATGCCGCCGAGCGAGCCGTAGGTCTTGTTGTAGGAGCCGAAGTTCGCGACGTAGGCGGCGAATGCGGCCGAGGCGACGATCCAGACTCCGATCGCGAGGATGCCGCCCGGGGTCAGCCACCTGAACTTCGGATGGCGGACGTTCGGCGACGTGTAGTAGAGGACCGCCAGCATCAGCGCGACGATCAGGACGAGCACCGGCCACTTAGCGATATCCCAAACGGTGGTGGCGGTGCCGCCGATGCCGATCAGCTTCCCGACACGGTCGGCCAGCGGGCCGGTGACGACGACCGCGATGGCGGTCACGGAGAGCAGGACCAGCATCACGAGCGTGATCGCGACCCGGAGCGGGACCGTCTTCCAGATGGGCCGACCCTCCTCGACGTCCCAGATCACGTTCGACGCGCGCATGAAGGCGCCGATGTAGCCCGATGCGGCCCAGATCGCGCCGGCGAGTCCGACGACGAACAGGATCCCGGCGCCGCCTCGACTCTGCGTCAGGCCGTGCAGCGAGTCCTCGAGGATCTGGTGCGCGGGGCCCGGTGCGAAGCTGCCGAGATTGTCCAGAAGCGGCTCCGTGGCCGAGGTGCCGATCAGCCCGAGCACGGAGACGAGCGCGATCAGCGCTGGGAAGATCGACAGGATCCCGTAGTAGGTGAGCGCGGCCGCCCAGTCGGTCAGGTTGTCTGCTTGGAACTCGTGCAGCGTGCGCTTGAGCGCAGCGCCCCAGGCGCTCCTGGGCAACTTCGTCGGCTGCTCCGGTGCGTCGCGTGCCCGGCCGCGCACGGTGGCCATGCCTCTGTGATCGACAGGACAGGCGCAGACGAAACGCGCCCGCGGCCGCCTGCGTCGCAAACGCCGTCAGTCACGCCCGAAACCGTCGTGTCTGTGCGTAACGAATGTGTGACTTTTCGTCCACACCCGTCCGCGCGCGCCAGTTCGTGGGGACAGTCCCCACGCGAGGCGAGGTTCGCTTTAGCGCCGGGCGCGCTCGACTTCGCCGCCGGGCCCGCCGACGAGGTGGTCGTCACCGTCGCCGCCGGAGAGCTCGTGGCCGCCTCGCCGCCCATGAGGTCGTTGTCGTAGCATCATCGGAAGATCGCTTCGATAGGGCCGCTGGACAGTCCGGTATCGGCTCGCCGGAGCCCTCACTCACCACCTCACTCGAACAGGCAAGGCTCCCGCATGAAGATCCTGCTCTGGCACGGCTACCTGCTCGGCGGAACCGGGTCGAATGTCTACACGCGCGCGCTCGCGCGCGCGTGGTCCAGGATCGGCCACGAGGTCGTCGTCTTCAGCCAGGAGCCCAACCCCGACGCGTTCGACCTCGGCGGCGCCCGGGTCGCCCGCCCCGGGCTGCCCGGCGGGATCCTGCCCGTGTTCGTCCTCGACCGCTACGAGGGGCTCGAGCCGAAGCTCCTTCAGGATCTGACAGCTGACGAGCGGCAGCGCTACGTCGCCGCGAACGCAGCGGCGCTCCGCGCCGAGCTGCCGGCCGACCTCGTCTTCGCAAACCACGTCCTGCTCGGCGGGCCGGTAGGCGCCGCAGTCGGCGCTCCGTACGCGGTCAAGGCGCACGGCTCCGAGCTCGAGTACTCGATGCGAGGCAACGACGGCCTGGCCGCGTGGGGGAGAAGCTCGCTGGCGGAGGCGCGGGTCACGTTCGTCGGCTCCGCGCACATCCGGGCCGTGCTCGAAGAGGTCGTCGGCCACGTCGACCGGGTCCACGAGGTGCCGCCGGGCGTCGACATCGAGGAGTTCGCGCCGGAGCGCCGCGAAGAGGCGCTGGCGCGCTTGCTCGAAGAGGCCGATCGTGACCCGCCGAACCCCGGCAACGCCCAAGAGCGCCTCCCCGACGAGGGGAACGCCGAGCGCCTGCGGGACTGGTTCGCAAGCGAGGAGCCGACGGTTCTCTACTTCGGCAAGCTGCTCTACAACAAGGGCGTCCACCTGCTCTTCGACGCGCTACGTCAAATCGATGCGAGACAACGGGCGATCGTCGTGGGCTTCGGCGACTACCGCGGGGAGCTGGAGCGGATCGCACCGGAGCGCGTCCTCTTCACGGGCCCGCTCGAGCACCGGCACCTCGCCCACCTGATCCCGCTCTGCGAGGCGACGGTGGTTCCCTCGATCTTCCCCGAGGCGTTCGGCATGGTCGCGGCGGAGGCGGCCGCCGGCGGCTCGCCTCCCCTCGTCGCCCGCCACTCCGGCTTGGCCGAGATCGCCGAGGGCCTCGAGGCCGAGTATCCGAGCTCCTTCCGCGAGCTCGCGAGCTTCACGCCGAACGACTCCGCAGATCTCGCACGCAAGCTCACGCGGCTGCTCGCGCTCGGCCCCGACGACCGGCGCGAGCTCGCCGAGGCGGCAAGGCGCGCCGTCGAGGAGCGCTGGAGCTGGACCCGGGTCGCGGAGCGATTGCTCCAACCCTTCAACAACTAAAGTGGTTCGCCCCATGGGCGACACGCAGAGCCTGACGCCTGACGAGCAGATCCGCTCCGCTCGTGAGGCCTACGAGAACGGGAGCGACTTCACGCTCGCGGTCGAGGAGGAGTTCGCCGTCCTCGATCCCGACACCCTGGAGCTCGCCAACCGGTTCGAAGAGCTGCAGTCGGCCGCCGAGGGAACGCCGCTCGAGGATCATCTCGTCGGCGAGCTGATCGCCTCGGAGGTCGAGGTCCGCACGGGCCGGTGCGAGACGTTCGCCGAGGCGGCGGCGAAGCTCGGCGAGCGGCGCGAGCAGCTCGACGAGCTGGCCGGCGGCCTCGGGATCGCCCTCGCCGCGGCCGGAACCCATCCCTGGAGCCGCTGGCAGGACCAGCGGATCATCGACACGCCGCACTACCGCCGGAACGACGAGCTGCTGCGCTACGTCGTCTGGCGCAACAACACGTTCGGGCTGCACGTGCACGTCGGGATCAGGGGCGCCGACCGCGCCGTCGCCGTCTGCAACGCGCTTCGCAACTACCTGCCCGAGCTGCTCGCGTTCTCGGCGAGCTCGCCGTTCGTCGAAGGCGTCTTCACGTACCTGCACTCCGCCCGGACGGAGATCTTCACCAAGATGTTCCCGCGCTGCGGCATCCCGGATGCCTACGCCGGCTGGCGGGGCTTCGAGGACTACGTTCGCTTCCTCTACGACACCGGCTCGATCACCGAGCACACGCAGATCTGGTGGAGCGTGCGGCCGCACCTCGCGTTTCCGACCGTGGAGATCAGGATCTGCGACGCGCAGCCGGACCTCGAGGAAGCGCGATCGCTGGCGGCCCTCTGCTATTCGCTCGCGGCACGGATCGCCCGGGCTCTCGACGACGGCGAGCCCTTGCCCGACCATCCGAACCGGCTGATCGAGGAGAACTTCTGGCGGGCGATCCGCTACGGCCTGGCCGGCGAGCTGATCGACCTCGACACGGGCGACGTCCGCCCCGCCCGCGAGCACCTCGAGCGGCTGCTCGAGTGGATCGCGCCGGTTGCGGAGGAGCTCGGCGCGGCGCCGTATCTGGGGGTGCCGGCCGCCAACTCGGCAGAACGTCAGATGGCTCAGCTCGACGACGGCGCGACGATGCAGGAAATCTACGCTGGTCTCGCGCGCAGGCCGGAGCCCGTCCGTGGCTGAGGAGCGGCCGCCGCAGCCCCCCGAGGGCGACCAGGAGCTGATCGACGAGCTCCAGGCCGAGCTCCAGCGGCTGAAGGTCTCCGACCTGCTGCTCCAGACGCTCTACACGGTCTCGTCCCTGGGCTACCACCGGCTGAGCGGTGAGGAGCAGGACCTCGAGCAGGCTCGGCTCGCGATCGAGGCGCTGAAGGCGCTGCTGCCGGTGCTGCAGGGCGCAGTTCCCGAGGAGGCTCTCCGAGACTTCAACCAGGTGCTCGCGAACATGCAGCTCGCGTACGCGGCGGCGGTCGGCGAAAAGTCGGAGTAGGAGGCGCGGCGGCCTCGGCGCGCCGGGAGCGCCCTGTGATAAAAAACTCGCCGCGCCGAGGTCACTCGGCGCTGACTTTGTGAGGGAGGCAGATTGAGCTCGTTTTTCCACGATCACACCGTGCTGTTCGCGCTTCTGTGCGCGGGCATCGCGATCGGCTCGGGGATCGGCCTAACCGTCTGGGTGCTCGGCCGGCCCGCCGGCAACGATCGCATGCGCGAGATCAGCCGCGCCGTCCAGGAAGGCGCTGCGGCATACCTCCGGCGCCAGTACGTGACGATCGCCGCGGTCTCGATCGTGCCCTTCCTCGTGCTCGGCTTCTACGACAAGTTGGGCTGGGGAACAGCGATCGGCTTCCTGATCGGCGCCGTGCTCTCGGCGGCGGCGGGCTTCATCGGAATGAACGTCGCGGTTCGCGCCAATGTGCGCACGGCCGAGGCGGCGCGCAGCGGTCTGCGGCCGGCGCTCAACGTGGCTTTCCGCGCCGGGTCCGTGACCGGGCTCTTGGTGGTTGGCCTCGGCCTGCTCGGCGTCGCGGGCTACTACTGGATCCTGACCAGCTGGTTCGACAACTCGCAGGATTCCGCCATCCGTGATCTGGTCGGGCTCGCCTTCGGCGGCTCGCTGATCTCGGTCTTCGCGCGACTCGGCGGCGGCATCTACACGAAGGCCGCGGACGTCGGCGCCGACCTCGTCGGCAAGATCGAGGCCGGGATCCCGGAGGACGATCCGCGGAACCCCGCCGTGATCGCGGACAACGTGGGCGACAACGTCGGCGACTGCGCCGGCATGGCGGCGGATCTCTTCGAGACGTATGCGGTGACCGCCGTCGCCGTGATGCTGCTCGGGCTCAGCTTCCCGTTGCACGGCCGGCTGCCTCTCTACCCGCTGGCGATCGGCGGCGTGTCGATCCTCGCGTCGGTGATCGGGGTCTTCTTTGCGCGCGTGGGCCGGCGCGGCTCGATCATGAACGCGCTCTACAAGGCCGTGATCGTCGCGACGATCCTCTCCGCGCTCGGCTTCATCCCGGTCACGCTCGCGTTCGACGACAACAGCAAGTACGCGTTCAGCGACCTTTACCTGTCGGCGATCGTCGGCCTGATCGTCACGTTCCTGCTGGTCGCGATCACCGAGTTCTACACGGGCACGCGCTGGCGGCCGGTCAAGTCGATCTCGCGCGCGTCGCAGACCGGCCACGCGACGAACATCATCGAAGGGCTCGCCGTGGGCATGCAGGCCACGGCCGCGCCGGTGATCGTGATCGCGGCCGGAATCCTCGTCGCACACCACTTCGCCGGCCTCTACGGGATCGGCGTCGCCGTGATGGCCCAGCTCTCGATGACCGGACTGATCGTGGCGCTCGACGCGTACGGCCCCGTCACCGACAACGCCGGCGGGATCGCAGAGATGGCGGACTTGCCCGAATCCGTGCGCGCGATCACCGACCCGCTCGACGCGGTCGGCAACACGACGAAGGCCGTGACGAAGGGGTATGCAATCGGCTCGGCCGCGCTCGCCGCGCTCGTCCTCTTCGACAGCTACCACAGCGAGCTCGATCGCCAGGGTCTTCCGGGCGTGACGTTCGCGCTGGACGACGCCTGGGTGATCGCCGGGCTGTTCATCGGCGGCCTGATGCCCTTCCTCTTCGCCTCGCTGGCGATGGAAGCGGTCGGGCGGGTCGGCGGCCAGGTCGTCACCGAGGTCCGGCGGCAGTTCCGCGAGATCCCGGGGATCATGGAAGGCACGGCCCGCCCCGAGTACGGCCGCGCGATCGACATCGTCACCGGCTCGGCGATCAAGAGCATGCTCGTCCCGGCACTGATCCCGATCGCGATCCCCATCATCGTCGGGCTGATCAACGTCCGCATGCTCGGCGGCCTCCTGATCGGGACGATCGTCACCGGCCTCTTCCTAGCGATCGCGATGACCTCGGGCGGGGGCGCCTGGGACAACGCGAAGAAGCTGATCGAGGACGGCGCCTTCGGCGGGAAGGGCTCGGAGGCGCATGCGGCAGCGGTCACCGGCGACACCGTCGGTGACCCGTACAAGGACACTGCCGGGCCTGCGATCAACCCGATGATCAAGATCGCCAACATCGTCGCGATCCTGATCATCCCGCTGCTCGTCTCGATTCACGGCTAGTAAACGCGGGGGAAACCATGTTTCCCCCGGTGGGGCCCCGCTGCGGTCGGGAAGAGCCCGCGGCTCCGTCAGCCGCTTTCAGACGTAGCATCCGCCCGTGCCCAGGAGGCGGCGCCAGCAGGGCCTGGAGCGGGTGCTGGGTACCCCGGCGCTGTTCGCGACGGCGTACGGGAACGTCGGCTCGTCGATCTACTACGCGCTGGGGCTCGTCGCCGGAATCGCGCTGGGGCTGACGCCGCTCGTCTTCGTCATCAGCGGCCTCATCTTCGCGGCGACCGCGGCGACCTACGCCGAGGGAACGGTGCGATTTCCGGAGGCCGGCGGCTCTTCCAGCTTCGCCCGCCACGCCTTCAACGAGCTCGTCTCCTTCGGGGCCGCCTGGGCGCAGATGCTCAACTACGTGATCACGATCGCCATCTCGGCGTTCTTCGTCCCGCACTACCTCTCGATCTTCTGGAGCCCGCTCAGGGACAACCCCTGGGACATCGTCGGCGGCGCGATCGTGATCGTCCTCCTCGTCGCGCTGAACATCGTCGGGATCAAGGAGGCGGCGAACCTGAACATCTTCCTCGCCGTCGTCGACTTCGCGACGCAGTTGCTCCTCGTCCTGATCGGGTTCGCGCTCATCTTCAGCCCGCACACGGTCTTCTCGACGAACATCCACTGGGGGCTCGCGCCATCGTGGTCGAGCTTCTTCCTCGCGATCCCGATCGCGATGATCGCCTACACCGGCATCGAGACGGTCTCGAACCTGGCCGAGGAGGCTCGCGATCCGCCGCGCGACATCCCCCGCTCGATCTCGTGGGTGGCCGGGGCGGTCTTCGCGATCTACTTCACGCTCCCGCTGATCGCGCTGTCGGCGCTGCCCGTCCGCCGGGTGGCGGGAGAGTACGAGACGCAGCTCGGCCTTCCGCCCGAGCAGGGCGGCTTCGCGAACGACCCGGTTCTGGGCCTCGTCGAGCACCTGGGCCTGCACGGGACGGTGCTCGACGCCGCGAAGATCTACGTTGGGATCCTCGCCGCGACGATCCTCTTCATCGCGACGAACGCGGGCGTGATCGGGGCCTCTCGCATCACCTATGCGATGGCGAGCCACCGGCAGCTGCCGGAGATCTTCCGGCGGCTGCATCCGCGCTTCAAGACGCCGTGGCTGTCGCTGGTCGTCTTCGCGGGGATCATCGCGATCGCGGTCCTCCTGCCCGGCGAGACGAACTTCCTCGGCGACATGTACGCGTTCGGGGCGATGCTCTCGTTCACGATCGCCCACGCGGCGGTCGTTGCCCTGCGGTACACGCGGCGCGAGCGGGAGATGCGCTTCCGCGCCCGCCCGAACCTGACGATCGGCGGCGTCAGCTGGCCGCTGTTCGCGATCTTCGGCGGCCTCGGCACCGCGGCGGCGTGGATCGTCGTGGTCGTTCAGAAGCCGGGCGCCCGGTGGGTCGGGCTCGCTTGGCTCGTGCTCGGGTTTGTGGCGTACGCGGTCTACCGCCGTTACGTCGTCCACGCTCCCCTGACCGAGACGCTGCGGGCGCCGATCCTGATCGGTCCCGCGATGGCGCTCGAGTACCGGAGCATCCTCGTCCCCGTGAAGCCGGGGCGCGAGGCCGAGTCGGAGGAGGCGATGGACTTCGCCTGCCGCCTGGCAACGGAGCGCGGCTCGACGATCGCGGCCGTCAGCGTCGTGGTCGTCCCGCTCGACCTGCCGCTCGACGCCGAGCTACCGAACGAGGAGGAGCGCGCGGACGACGCCCTCGACGCCGCGGTCGCGATCGGTGAGCTCTACGGCGTCGACGTGGTCGCGCGCCTGCTCCGGGCGCGCAGCCCGGGCCGCGCGATCGTGCGCGAGGCGGAGCGGCGGCAGAGCGAGATCATCGTCGTCGGCGCCCCGCGGTGGGCGCGACCTGCACGTGCGCTCTTCAGCGAGACCGTGGATTACGTGCTGAAGCACGCGCCGTGCCGTGTGATGGTCGCAGCCCGGCCGAAGGTCGCGGCATGAACGTCTATCGCGGCGCCACGGCGCTGTTCGCGCTCGCGTTCCTGGTGATCGGGATCGCGCTGGTGGTCGTCACAGCGGCGCGCGGCGGCGGGGCTGTCGGCTATCTGATGGGCGTCCTCTTCGCGGCGCTCGGCCTGGGCCGGCTCTACCTCCTCCGCGGCCGAAAATAAGCTTCGACCATGGCGCGCAAGCTTCCGCGTTTGCAGCGGGTCCTGACGGGGCCCGCGCTGTTCTCGATCGCGTACGGCGAGATCGCCTCGTCCATCTACTTCGCCCTCGGGATCATCGCGTTCCACGCCCTCGGGCTCACGCCGGGCGTGCTGCTCGTCGCCGGCGGGCTCTTCCTGCTCGTCACGCTCTCGTATGCAGAGGGAACCGCTGCGATCCGCGAGACCGGCGGCGCGGCGACGTTCGTGCGCATCGCCTTCGACGACCTCTGGGGCTTCGTCACCGGCTGGGTGCTCTTCCTGGACTACCTGATCGTGATCGCGCTGTCCGCGCTGTACGTGCCGCATTACGCGGCCGGAGCGATGTTCACCACCGTCGGGAAGCCTTGGGACGTCGTCTTCGGGTGCTTCGTGATCGCGGGTATCGCCACGTACCGGCTGCTCCGGAACAGGCGGATCTTCCGGTTCGCGCTCCTCGTCGCGATCGTGGACCTCGCGACGCAGTTGCTGCTCGTCTGCCTCGGTCTGGCGCTGCTGTTCTCGCCGGATGCACTCTCCGAGGGAACCTCGCTCGGAACCCACCCGGGCTGGAGCTCGATCGCGTTCGCGCTGCCGCTCGCGATGCTCGCCTACACCGGGCTGGAGACGGTGGCGAACCTGACCGAGGAGGCGCGCAGGCCGGGCAGGGATCTCCCGCGCAGCCTCTTCGGCGCCGTCGGCCTCGTCGTGTTGCTCTATGCGGCGATCGCCGTCGTCGGCCTCTCCGCCTTCCCGGCCGGCAAGGGCGGCACCGCCCTCGGCGGGGAGTGGGCGAGAGCGCCGCTGATGGGGATCGTCTCGAGCCTGCGCGACCACCTGCCCGACTTCCTCGGCGTCCCGCTGCAGATCTTCGTCGGCACCTCCGGCGCCCTCATCCTCGCCACCGCGGCGGCGACGTCGATCGCCGGCTTCGGCCGCCTGGCGTACTCCCTGGGGGAGCACGGCCAGCTGCCGCGCGTGTTCGGCCGTCTCAGCCGCCGGACGATCGTCGCGCCGCAGTCGATCATCGCCGCCGCGGCGATCGCGATCGTCGGCCTCATCGCCACGAGCCCGCTCACGCACCCCGTCTTCTTCCTCGCCAGCCTCTACAGCTTCGGCGTGCTGCTGGCGTTCACCGCGGCGCAGCTCGCGGTGATCAAGCTGCGCTTCAGCCATCCGGAGAAACGCCGTCCATATCGCGTCCCGCTGAACTTCGGCCGGGTGCCGGTGCCGTCGGTGCTCGGCGCCGCGCTGACGGCTGCCGCCTGGGTGCTCGCCCTTGCGACGCACGAGGGCGCGCGTTACGGGGGCCCGGTCTGGCTCGCCGCCGGCTTGACCATGTACTTCTTCCTCCGGCGGTCGAGGGGCGAGGGGATGCGCGACCGGGTCGTCTCGCCGGACGAGCATCCCGGTCTGACCGAGGCGCAGTACTCGCGGATCCTCGTGCCGATGAAGCTCGGGCCGATCGGGGAGGAGATGGTGGCGACCGCGGTGAAGCTCGCGCAGGAGGCCGGCGCGAGGGTCTACGCGCTGCACGTGATCCGCGTGCCGATGGACAAGCCCTTGGAGGCGGAGTTGCTTGACGAGGAGGAGCGCGCCGCCGCATCGCTCGCCGAGGCGCAGATCCTCGGCGCCGACCACGGTGTCGAGGTGCACGGCGAGACCGTCCGCGCCCGGTCGATCGGTGAAGCGATCGTCAGGCACGCGAAGGGGAAAGGCGTCGACCTGATCGTCGTGGGGTCCGCACCGCGCTGGCGGCGCCAGTCGAAATTCTTCTCGCCCACCGTCGACTACGTCCTCAAGAAAGCACCGTGCGAGGTGCTCGTCGTCGCCTTCCCACAGGGGGTTCTCGACGCCGAGGCCGAGGAGGCTGCGTTTTCGACGGCGTGAGCTAAGGTGAGATCGTGAAGGCGCTCGTGATCGGCTGCGGCCGTGTGGGGTCGAACGTCGCGCTCCAGCTCGCCGAGGAAGGCTGGGAGGTGACCGCCGTCGACGAGAAGGAAGAGGCTCTCGGTCGGCTCGGCGAGTCGTGGCCCGGCGGGTTCGTGCTTGGCCACGGCATGGACGTCGACGTCCTGCGGGCGGCGGGGATCGAGGAGGCGGACGCGGTCGTCGTCTCGACCGACGGCGACAACACCAACATCGTCATCGCGCAGGTCGCGATGAAGCGATTCGACAACCAGTGCGTCGTCGTTCGCGTGCTCGATCCCGCAAGGGCGGACTTCTACCGGGGGCTCGGCCTGCGCACGATCTGCCCGACGAAGACGGCGATCAACGACCTCCTCGCCGCCGCGCGCGCGTGCGAGGTCAGGCCTGTCGAGCCAGTCAGCCCCTAGAACGTGTACCTCCTGATCGCAGGCGGCGGGAAGATTGGAGCGAACCTCGCGCGGAGCCTGCTGCGCGACGGCCACGGCCACGAGGTGACGCTGATCGAACAGCGCCGCGACCGCTACGACCAGCTCGAGCAGGAGTTCGAGCACCAGGTGCAGATGGGCGACGCGACCGAGATCCACGTGCTCGAGCGCGCGGGGATCGCCCGCCCGCCCGACGTCGTCACTGCCGTGACGGGCGACGACGAGGACAATCTGATCATCTGCCAGCTCGCGCGTGAGAAGTACGGCGCGGAGAAGGTGGTCGCGCGCGTCAACGACCCGCGCAACCAGGCGCATTTCGACTTGCTCGGAATCTCCGCGACCGTTTCGGCGACGGCGAGCATCATGGCCCTGATCGAGCACGAGGTCCCGGAGCACGACCTGATCCACCTCCTCGAGCTGCGGCGCGAGAACCTCGAGATCGTCGAGGTGCAGATCGACAGGAAGGCGCCGGCCGCGGGGAAGACGGTGGAGAAGCTGAAGCTGCCCGAGGGCTCGCGCTTGATCTCGATCACGCGCGACGGCAAGTCGGAGATCGCGATCGGTTCGACCGAGCTGCAGCCGGGCGACCAGGTGCTCGCGATCCTCCAGCCGGGGAAGGAGGACGAGTTGCGCCGCGTCCTCCTCAACAGTTGAAGGACGCCAACTCCCGGGACGAACCGGCGTCACACCGATAGATGCACCGGGTGAGAACGTCTCTCGTGCTGACGGCCGCCTGCGTGGCGCTAGCCCTCCTGGCCTCGCTCGCACAGGGTGAGCCGAACCGGGCGCGGTACACGTTCCAGCGGGTGGCCGCCGGGTTCTCGGAGCCCGTGTATGTCGCGCAGCCGAAGAGCGAGCGGGGCCGTCTGTACGTCGTCGAGCGGGCCGGCCGGATCGTCGCGGTCGCCAACGGCAGGCGCTCCACGTTTCTCGACATCCGGAGCCGCGTCGAGAGCGGCTACACCGAGCAGGGCCTCCTCTCGCTGGCGTTTCACCCCCGCTACGGGAAGAACCACCGCTTCTTCGTCTACTACACGAACCGCCGGGGAGACATCGAGATCGACGCGTTCCGCTCGCGCCGGGGCCGCGCCATGACGTCTTCGCGTCGCACCCTGCTCGTGGTCCCGCACCGCACGAACGACAACCACGACGGAGGCCAGCTCCAGTTCGGGCCCGACGGCCTGCTCTACGCGGGCACCGGCGACGGTGGTTCGGGCGGCGATCCGCCGAACAACGCCCAGAACCTCTCCCGCCGACTCGGGAAGCTGCTGCGGCTCAACGTCGACCGCGGCGGCCGGTGGCGGATCGCGGCCTACGGCCTCAGGAACCCCTGGCGCTTCTCGTTCGACCGGGCCAACGGCGACCTGTACATCGGCGACGTCGGCGAGAACCAGTACGAGGAGATCGACTACCGGCCTCGCCGCGGCCTCGCGTCACTCGTCAACTACGGCTGGTCGGCGTACGAAGGCAACTCGAGGCTCACGCCGTCGCGACTTAACCGTCGCGGCGCGCTCGTGCGCCCGGTCGCGGTCTACAGCCACGACGACGGCTGCTCGGTGACGGGCGGCTACGTCTACCGGGGCCGCGCCGTCCCGTCGGCGCGCGGCCGCTACTTCTACGGCGACTACTGCAGCGGCAACCTCTGGAGCCTCCGAATCTCCGGCGGCAAGGCCGTCGACAATCGCCGCGAGTCGTTCCGCATCGGCAGCCTTTCCTCGTTCGGCGAGACGACCGCCGGCGAGCTCTACGCCGTCTCCCTCGACGGCGTGCTCTACCGTCTCGCGCGCTAGCCGGCGCGGCGACGCGCTAGCCGGCCCGGCGGCGTCGAACCTGGGGGCCCTGCTGGCCGAGGGCCGCGTAGGCGAGCGCCTGGAGCGACTCGTTCAGGTTGCGTAGCTCGTGCGCCATCCGCGCGAAGCCTTCGGAGTGGTCGAGTCGCTTGTTCATCACGCGGATCTCCTCGACGAGCCTGTCGAGCCGCTCGAGCAGCGCGTCGAGCTGGCGGTCGTCGAGGTGCTTCCGGTCCGGCACGGGCTCAATTCTACGGCTGCCAGCGCCGCGCCCGTTGGAACACGAGGATGCCGAGCAGCACGCCGGCCGAGTCGATAGCGACGTCGACGGGCGAGCCGTGGCGGCCGCCAACGAAGTGCTGGTGGATCTCGTCGCTCACCGCGTAGGCAACGCCGGCGAGAAAGGCGGGCGCCTCCCGACCGAGGGCGCGAAGGAGCAGCGCGCCGAGGATCGCGTACTCGAGCGTGTGCGCGCACTTGCGCAGGATGGTGTCCCAGACGCCGAGCCCCGTCCCGAGGCCCGGAATGGCGGAGAAGGCGAAGATGACGGCCGCCCAGACGACGACCGGCAGCCAGGCCGAGGCTCGCGATGCCGTCACGGGCAGGATGCTAGTCTCGGCCGAAAGCAAAGGTGCGCGGTCAGGGAACCCGGTGTGAGTCCGGGACGGTCCCGCCGCTGTGAGGGGAGACGCTCCTCCGCCGAGATGCCACTGGCGACTGCCGGGAAGGCGGCGGACGAGGGAGCCCCGAGTCAGAAGACCTGCCGCCCGCCTCACCCGAACCCCTCGCGGAAGGAGGATTCGTGTTTCGACGCTCTCTCGCTCTGCTCGCGGCTCTGGCCGCGCTCCTCGCACTCGTCCCGGCTGCCCTCGCCGCCCGCGTCCACGTGCGCGTCGAGGGCAAGACGCAGACGATCTTCGGCTCCACGGAGCCGACGCTCACGGTCAAGGCCAACGCCATCGACGCCCTCGACGCGGCCAGCCTCGCGGGCGAGTTCTTCTACCACCTGACCGTGACGGGCTTCGGCCCGTACGTCGATCAGATCGGCAGGTATCCGGCCGGCGGCTCCAACGGCTGGATCTTCAAGGTGAACGGCATCCTGCCGCCCGTCGGCGCGGACGCCGTGCAGCTGAAGGACGGCGACACGGTCCTCTGGTACTGGGCGACGTTCAGCGGGCCGGCAGGGCCGTTGACACTCGAGGTCGAGAACTCGCTCGTTCGCGGGAAGCGCTGCTTCTTCGCGACCGGGCGAAACGACGCCGGTCGCGCGTCCCGCGTCCGCAACGCGGTCTTCGTCCTGAACGGCCGCCGCGTCGGATCGCGCACCGGCGTGGTCTGTGCGAAAGCGGGCCGCTACACAGTCCGAGTGACAAAGGCCGGCGCGGTTCGCTCGCCCGTCTACACAGGCCGGTGAAGCGGGCGATCCTCGCGCTCGTCGGCGCCGCAGTCCTCGCGGGCTGCGGCGCCTCCCCGCACGGCGAGGGGAACGCGAGCGTCTGGATCACGCGCGATCGCGGCGAGCACGTGGTGCTCGTCCGGAAGGTGCCGGCGGGTATCACCGCCATGGACGCTCTGCAGCGGGTGGCCGACGTCGACACCCGCTACGGCGGGCGGTTCGTGCAATCGATCGACGGCGTCTCGGGCTCGCTGTCCAAGAAGCGAGACTGGTTCTACTTCGTCAACGGTTACGAGGCCGACAGGGGGGCGGCCGACTACAAGCTGCACGACGGCGACGTGGAATGGTGGGACTACCGCTCCTGGAAGACGTCCATGCACGTGCCGATCGTGGTCGGCGCCTTCCCGGAGCCGTTCCGCCACGGCTACGACGGCAAGACGCGGAAGGCCACTGTCGTGTTCACCTCCGCCGAGCTGCAGGACGAGGCCGAGGCGCTCGGCAAGATCATCGGCGCCAAGAGGGTCGACGCAGACGAGCTCGACAACGTGAACGTGCTCTTCCTCACGCGTGCGGACGTGCCGCTCAGCGCGACCACGGACGGCCCCGGGAAGCCGGTGAGATTCGTGCTGGGGCCGACCGCCGCTCGGCGGCTCCTGTCCGATCGGAAGCTCGTTCGCTACCGCTACACGGGGCTGCGTTGAGACCCGCTGCCGCAGCCGCGCTGCTGTTCGGCCTGGCCGCCGCCGCGCTGCTGGCTCGGCACACGGTCTCGGTCGCGGTCCTGGCGCTTCTGCTGCTGGTCGTCTGCCTGCGCGCCCCGGCCTCTCGGCGGTGGCCGTATCTCGTCGGCGCCCTCGGATCCGCGCTCGCCCTGTTCGTCGTGACGCCGTTCGTGGAGCGGCTGCCGGGGCCGGTGCTCTGGACCGGGCCGACGATCCCGGTCCTCGGCACGCTCGACGTGACGACGCCCGAGGTGTCGGGGGCGCTCTTCAATGCCCTGCGCATCGCAGCGGTCACGCTCGCGTTCGCGGCCTACGCTCTGCTGCTCGATCACGACCGGCTCGTGCAGTCGGCCGGTTTCGCGCGCCGCTCGGTGCTCGCGGTCGCCCTCGCGACGCGGCTCGTGCCGGCGCTCGAGCGCGATGCGGCCGGCCTCGTCGAGGCACTCCGCGGCCGCGGGGTCGAGCCGGCGGGCGTGCGTGGCCGGGCGCGGCTGCTCTCTCCGCTCCTCGCGGGCTCGCTCGAGCGGAGCCTCAGCCTCGCCGAGGCGATGGAGGCGCGCGGCTTCGGTCGCGCAGGCGCAACCCGCCTGCCGGCTCCTCCCTGGCGCCGCCTCGACCAGGCCGCCCTGGCGGCAGCCGTGGCGGCCGTGGCCGTGGGAGCGCTGTGGCTCTAGCGGGCATGTCCTGGGGTCTGACCCCTGGTCACGCCTGGCGGAGCCAGGGCGAGGGAGAGTTTCCGTGCTAGCGAGCATAGAAGGCCTCACATTCTCGTACCCTGGGGCCACTCGGCCGGCCCTTCGAGGCGTGTCCTGGGGTCTGACCCCGGGACAGGTCGTGGCGGTACTCGGCTCGTCGGGGTCTGGGAAGTCGACGCTGCTTCGGGTGCTCGCCGGACTCGTGCCGCATTTCCACGGCGGTAGGTTCGCCGGCCGCGTCGAGGTCGCGGGCCTCGACACGCGTCGCCACGGGCCGGCCGAGCTCGCCGGCGCGGTCGCGACGCTCTTCCAGGATCCGGAGGACCAGGTCGTCTTCACGCGCGTGCTCAACGAGGTCGCGTTCGGGCTCGAGAACGTGGGCACCCTGCCTGCCGAGATCGAGCGGCGCGCTCTCGACTCGCTCGCCGCTGTGGGCGTCGAGCACCTCGCGGATCGGCTCGTGACCGAGCTGTCGGGCGGGGAGCTCCAGCGCGTCTGCCTCGCCTCCACGCTCGCGCTCGAGCCGGAGCTCCTGCTCCTCGACGAGCCGACCTCGCAGCTGGATCCCGACGGCGCCGAGACGCTCGTCGAGCTCGCCTGCCTCCGGGCGCGCGAGCGCGGCACGGCCGTGCTGATGTCGGAGCAGCGCCCGGCCCTGCCGCTCGCGGTCGCCGACCGGGTGCTGTTCCTCGAAGAGGGCCGTATCGCCTTCGATGGAACCGCGCAGCAAGCATCCGAGTGGCTGGCCGAGCAGCATCCGGCATACGTCGACGCGCCGGAGCCCCCGCCGCCGGCGGATGCGGGCGAGGTCGCATGCCGTCTCGATCGCATCTCCTTCGCCTACGAGGACCACCTGCTCGTGGTCGACGAGGCCGATCTGGAGCTCCGCCGCGGCGAGATCGTCGCGCTCACGGGCCCGAACGGCTCGGGGAAGACCACCCTCGCCAAGCTCGCCGCCGGCCTGCTCGAGCCGGACGGCGGCCGGATCGAGCGCCACGGCCGGGCCACGTATTTGTCCCAGGATCCCGGCCGCTACGCCTTCCGCGAGCGGGCGGAGGAGGAGGTCGCTGTCGGGGTCGAGGGAGATCTCGCCGCCGCCCGCAGGGCGCTCGCCGCCGTCGGCCTCGCAGGGTACGAGCACCGCCATCCCCGCGATCTCTCGAGCGGCGAGCGAGAGCGCCTCGCACTCGCCGCCGTGCTGGCGCCGGCCCCCGACCTGCTCGTGCTCGACGAACCGACCCGCGGCGTCGATCCCGAGCGCAAGGCCGAGCTCGCGACTCTCCTCCGAACCTCCGCCCACGAGCGGGCGACCCTGGTCGTCACCCACGATCGTGCGTTCGCGACCAACGTCGCCGACCGTGTCGTCTCCGCGGCAACCGAACGTGAGCCGGTTCATGCCTAGGGCGGTGACGGTGACCGCGGCCGGGGCTGCGCTCGCCGCGGCGGCCTGGGCGGCGCTGTCGCCCGACCGGGCGGCCCTCGCGCTCCTGCTCGTCGCCGCGGCCGTCCTCGTCGCGGGGGCGGCGTGGCTCGAGCCCGGCCTTGGGACGAGCAAGACGCTCGCCCTCGTGGCGACCCTCGCCGCCGTGGCCGCCGGGGGGCGCGTGCTGTTCGCCGCCGTCCCCGGCGTGCAGCCGGTGACGGTCGTCGCGGTGGCGGCCGGCGCGGCGCTCGGCGCTAGGGCGGGATTCGGGGTCGGCGCCCTCGCGGCGCTGGCGTCGAACTTCTTCCTCGGCCAGGGCCCGTGGACCCCGTGGCAGATGCTGGCGTGGGGAGGATGCGGAGTCGTCGGAGCGCTCGCTGCGCCGCTCGTCCGGCGCCGCGTTCCGTTCGCGCTGCTCTGCTTCGTGCTCGGTTTCGCATTCAGCGGCTTGATGGACGTGTGGGAGTGGTACAGCTTCTATCCGCACACCTGGACGGCTCTGACCGTCCAGCTAGGACGCGGCTTCTGGTTCGACGCGGCGCACGCGATCGGAAACGTCGCGCTCGCGCTCGTCGCCGGCCCGGAGCTTCGCCGCCTGCTGGAGCGGTTCGGCCACCGCCTCCGCACCGAGGTCGCATGGGGGTGAAGCTCGCGGCGCTGGCGGCCTCGGCGCTCGTCTCCCTTCCGCCGGCTGCGAGCGGGACGGCCTTCGTCCGATCCCACCAGCTCGAGAGCGGCGGCTTCGCCGAACGCGGCGGAACGGAGTACCCCCAGCTGACCGCGTGGGCCGTCCTCGGGCTCCGCGCGGCGGGTGACAGCGCCCGCTCGACTGCGAGCCGCTTCCTCGCGCAGCGCGAGCCGGAGCTGAAAAGCCCGACCGACCTTGCGCTCGCCGTGCTCGCGCAGAGAGCACTGGGCCAACCGCCGGGACGCGCCCTCGAGCGGCTCCGCGCCTTCGAACGGCCGAACGGCGCCGTCGGCACCCTCGTCAACGGCACGGCCTGGAGCGTGATCGCCTACCGGGCGGCCGGCGTTCCCGTGAGGGGGAGGACGATCCGCTGGCTGCTCGCACGGCAGAATCGGCGAGGCGGCTGGGGTTGGGCGCCACGGAACGTAGATTCGAACGACACCGCCGCTGTGGTCGAAGCCCTTCGAGCCGCGAACGTCCGCGGCCGGCCGATCCGTCGTGCGCTGCGCTTCCTGCTCCGCTACCGGAACGCGGACGGCGGCTTCGAGCTGACGCTCGGGCGGGGCTCCGACGCCCAGTCCACGGCGTGGGTCGTTCAGGCTTTCGTCGCCGCGGGCAAGCCGCCGCCGCGTGGTTCGCTCGCGTACCTTCGCCGTCTGCAGGCCTCCGACGGCAGCTTCCGCTACTCTGGGCGTTACGCGACGACGCCTGTCTGGGTCACTGCGCAGGTGTTGCCGGCGCTCGCGCGCAAGCCTTTCCCACTCACAATCCCGTCAAAGGCGGCCGACTGACTCACCCTTACAGGGGTTCGGATCCGAATCCCGAACGCCGATGGGCCGCTAGATGATGGTGGGGCGCCGCTCATTGATCGCCGGACTGACCGTGGCCACGGTGGCCGCCGGCTTCTTGCTGTTCCGCCAGGTTGGCGACGGCGCCCTGCACGTCGCCGTGACGCCGGACTGGGCTCTGCTCGCCGCCGGGTTCGTGATCTGCGCAGCCGTGCAGCCTCTACGTGCGCTCGCGTGGTCGTCGACAGTGCGCTCGCCGGTCAGCTTCCGCGCGATCTACGCCTCGAGCTCGATCGGTTCTTTCCTCGACACGGTTCTCCCCGGCAGGCTCGGCGAGGCATCGAAGGTCGCCGTGCTCAAGGTCACCGCGGGGTCCCACTACCCGGGTTTCTCGCGCGCGGGCGGATCGCTGCTCTGCGCTCACCTGCTCGAGATGATCGCCTTCGCCGTCCTCGGTGCCATCGGCACTCTCTTCCTGCCCGTGCCGGCCTGGGCCCGCTGGACGATGGTGCTGGGCATCGCCGGCGCCGCCGGCGGGATCGCGGTCGCGACGGTGCTCCACCGGTACCTCGGCCGACGGCTCCCGATCAGCATCACCTCCTTCCTTGCCGGTGCCGCCGCTCCGCGCGCGGTCCTGCTGCGAGCGGGCGCGATCCTGCTCGTCACGTGGCTCGCGCGCTGGTTCGGGATCCTCTTCGTCCTCCACGCCGTGGGCGTCCAGCTCAGCGTCGGCAACGCGCTTTTGTACATGGTCATCACCGGCCTCGCGAATACCGCGCCGATCCTGCCGGGCAACGTCGGCGTCTATCAGGGCGCGGCGATCGGCGCGCTCGCGCTCGCCGGCTACTCCGGCTCGCACGCCGTCGCGGCCAGCCTGATGACGCCTCTCGTCGTCACGCTCGCCACGGCAGCAGCGGCGCTCGTCGGCCTCGCTCTGTACGGCGGCAGCATCGTCGTTCTCTCGCGCGCGGCGCTCCGGCCGAACAAAGCCTAGTCAGACTAGGTATATTCGGCGCATGCGCGCCGAGACCCTGAAGGGTCACCTCGACTTCCTCCTCCTCGCGACGGTCGCCGGCGAGCCGGCGCACGGCTACCGGATCATCGAGGAGCTGAAGCGCCGCAGCGCCGGCGCGTTCGACCTGCCTGAAGGGACCGTCTATCCGGCGCTGCACCGGCTCGAGGCGAGCGGCCTCCTCGCGAGCGCCTGGGCCAAGGACACCGCGCGGCGGCGGCGCGTCTACCGGCTGACTGCACGCGGCCGCCGCGCGCTCGCCAGCCAACGGCGCGAGTGGCGTGGGTTCACGAACGCTGTCGACGCGGTGGTCGCATGAGCTACCTCGACGACCTCTCGACGGAGCTCGCCGCCGTCGGAATCGCCGGCTCGCGGAAGCGGCGGATCCTCGCCGAGGTCGACGACCATTTGCGCGAGAGCGGCGACGCGGCCGGCTTCGGCAGCCCGAGCCTGGTCGCCCAGCGGTTCGCGGACGAGCTGGCGAGCACCGGCGCGAGGAAGGCCGGCATCGGAACCTTCCTCGCGCTGGTTCCGGCAGGGCTCCTTTATGTCGTGTTGTTCGCATTCAGCGGCCCGTCGCCGGACATCGCCTCTGCGCACACGTTCGCGATCGGCCTGCCGGCGGCCGCCCTGATGCTCCTCGCGCCGCAGGTTGCCCTGGCCGCCGCCCTGCTGGGCGTGCTGCGCGTCCGTGCCAGGCGCGGCGACCCCGTCTTGCCGGCAGCCGAGGTGCGGGTGCTGCGGCGGCGCGCCGCGGTCGCAGTGTCGGCGGGCGCGATTGCCCTCGCCGCCGCCGCAACGTATGCCCTGGAATACCGCGCCGGCTTGCCGTCCTGGTGGGTGACGACGGCTCTCGCGGCGGCGGGCGTGGCGCTCGTTCCGCTCGCGGCGGCTGCCGCGGCGCTGCGAGCCACGAGCCGTCTCGAGCCGCGAGCCGCCGGCACCGCGGGCGAGATCTCTGACGATCTCGGGGTTGGAGCGAGCCCATGGCGGGTGTGTCTCGTCGCCGCCGCGGTCATCGCGATCGCAGCGCTCGTCGCGGGCGGTCCCGACGAGGGCCCTCGAAACGCGGTCGCCGAATTCGTTGCAGTCTGCGCCGGCTTCGCCGTGCTCGGCCGCTTCCTCGGCCTTAGGCGCTAGCGTCTGGCGAGCTTCTGCTGCCACTGCTGGAGCGGCAGTGCGTAGAAGAGCGCGAGCGCAAGGTAGGCAGCCGCGCTCGCCCATGGCTCGACGAACGCGAGCGCGAGGGCTCCCGCATAGAGGATCGTTCCCGGCGTGTACGCGCGGGTGATGTCGTCGACCTCTTCCTGCGGCGCGGTCGCTGCGATCAGGCGGCGGTCGAACGATGCGTAGCGCCACCACGAGAAGAAGGCAATCGCGATCAGCACCATCGTCACGCCGTAGAGCGCGGCGGCCTGGCGTGCGCCTTCCGTTTCGATGAATCGGGCGAGAACGGCCGTCGGGAACGGGAGGAATGCGATCAGCAGCAGCAGCACGAGGTTGAGGATCAGCATCGTGTGGTCGACGCGGTCGATCAGGCTGAAGACGCGGTGGTGATTCACCCACATCACGCCGATCGTCAGGAAGCTCGTCAAATAGCCGAGGTAGGAAGGCCAGAGGTCGAGGAGCTGGTGTGACAGATCGCCGGCGTGCTCCGCGGCCGGAACATGGACTTCGATGATCAGCAACGTGATCGCGATCGCGAAGACGCCGTCGCTGAAGGCCTCCGTCCGCGTAGTCTCGCTCGGCTGCACCCCTGAATCCTCGCGTCTGCAGCGGACGTGACCAGGTGCCAGGCACGAGGACACGTCCGGGCCGGAGAGACCCCTGCACGTGGCCGTGGGCGTCCACCGAGCCGCGTCTACCCGGGACGTGTCCCGGTGCCAGGCACGAGCTACGCCCTTGGGACGCGTCTAGCCGAGCTTCGAGACGTCGGCCGGGTGGCCGTCGCGACCGACGTAGCCGTCTTTTGCGCCGACGACGACCATGACCAGGTCCTCGTCGCCGACGCTCACGATCTGGCGGTGGGTGCGCGCCTCGATGTGGGCGACTCCGCCTGGGCCGAGCTCCCTCGACTCGCCGGGGAGCAGGAACCTCGCGCGGCCGCGATGGATGAAATACAGCTCGTCTTGCTCGTCGTGGTAGTGCGGCCGCGCCTCGATGCCGGGCGGGATCACGAGCGCGTTCGCGCCGAATGCCGTGATCCCGAGCTCCTGCCGGATCTTGCGGAAGACACCGTCGCCGAGCTCGTCGATAGACGAAAACGCGTAAGCCATCACAGAGACGCTAACAACGGCCGCTAGCATCGAGCCGATGTCCGTCGCCTCGCCCGAGAGCTACCTCGCGAGCCTGAATCCCGCCCAGCGGGAGGCGGTGCTCGAGACGGAGGGGCCGCTGCTCGTGATCGCCGGCGCGGGCTCCGGGAAGACGCGCGTGCTGACCCACCGGGTGGGCCACCTGATCAGCGCCTGCGGGGTCAAGCCCAACGAGATCCTCGCGATCACCTTCACGAACAAGGCCGCGAACGAGATGAAGGAGCGGCTGGAAGACCTCCTCGGTCCGACCGCGCGCCGCCTCTGGATCCTCACCTTTCACGCCGCCTGCGGGCGGATCCTCCGCCGCGAGGCGCCCCGGCTCGGGTACCGGACCAACTTCACGATCTACGACCAGGCCGACCAGATCCGGCTCACGAAGGCGTGTCTGGAGGAGCTCGAGCGCGACCCGAAGCGCTTCGTCCCGCGCGGGATCCACTCGCAGATCTCGACCGCGAAGAACAACCTCGTCGGGCCGGACGAGTACAAGCAGCGTGTCGCCTCCTTCTACGACCAGACGGTCGCTGACACGTACGAGCTCTACCAGCGCCGCCTCTTCGCCTCGAACGCGGTCGACTTCGACGACCTGCTCTACCTCACCGTCGACGTGCTCGAGCGTTTCCCCGAGGCGCTCGCGCGCTGGCGCAAGGCGTTCCGCTACGTGCTCGTCGACGAGTACCAGGACACGAACCACGCCCAGTACCGGCTGCTCCAGCTCCTCGCCGGCGAACACGGCAACTTGTTCGCCGTCGGCGACCCGGACCAGTCGGTCTACGGCTTCAGAGGCGCCGACATCCGCAACATCCTCGAGTTCGAGCGCGACTTCCCGGGCACGCGGACGATCCCGCTGGAGCAGAACTACCGCTCCACCAACACGATCCTGCGCGCCGCGAATCACGTCATCGCGAACAACCGCGAACGCAAGCCCAAGAACCTGTTCTCCGAGCTCGGCGAGGGCGATCCCGTCCGCGTCTACGAGGTCGAGGACGAGCACGCCGAGGCCCGCTTCGTCGCGGCCGAGATCGCCGGGCTCGTCGAGGAGGGCTACAACGGCAGCGAGGTCGCGGTCTTCTACCGGACGAACGCGCAGTCGCGCGTGCTCGAGGACGTGCTCGTGCGGCAAGGCGTCGCGTACCAGGTCGTCGGCGGCCCGCGGTTCTACGAGCGCGCCGAGATCAAGGATGTGATCGCGTACCTCCAGGTGATCGACAACCCGTACGACGCGGTCTCGCTCCAGCGGATCGTCAACCGGCCCCGCCGCGGAATCGGCGACTCGTCGCTCGCGCGGCTCCAGACGTACGCCGACGCCCACGGGATCTCGCTCTGGGAGGCGTTCGAGTTCGCCGAGGAGGCCGGAGTGGGGGCGGTGCCGATCAAGGCGGTGCGCGAGTTCCGGACGCTCATGCAGTCGCTGATGGCCGGTGCGCTCGAGCTCGAGGTCCCTGACCTGATCGAGCGCGTGCTCGAGGGGAGCGGCTACCTCACCACCCTGGAAGCCGAGCGAACGATCGAGGCGCAGGGGCGGATCGAGAACCTCCAGGAGCTCGTCGGGGTCACGCGGGAGTACCAGGAGACCGCAACGGAGCCCAACCTCTCGAGCTTTCTGCAGGAGATCTCGCTCTACTCGGATCAGGACGCGATGCGCGGCGAGGGATCGATCGTCACCCTGATGACGCTCCACAACGCAAAGGGGCTCGAGTTCCGCGCCGTCTTCATGATCGGGATGGAGGAAGGCATCTTCCCTCACTCGCGCTCGCTCGAGGAGAACACCCTCGAGGAGGAGCGCCGGCTCGCCTACGTGGGGATGACGAGGGCCGAGGAGCGGCTCGTCCTCACCCACGCGAGCGCGCGCTCGCTCTGGGGAAACCGGAGCTACAACCTCCCGTCCCGGTTCCTCGACGAGCTGCCTGAGGAAGGCGTCGAGCGCGAGCGCCTGCGGCCGGCGTCGTGGTCGTCCTACGCGTCGTCGAGCGGCGGCGGGATCGCTCCTCGGGACGATGTGCCCGAGCTCTCGACCGGCGACACGGTGCGCCACGAGACGCTCGGGGAAGGGGTGGTCACGCGGATCGAGCCCGGCGGCGTCGTCACCGTCCGCTTCGCGGGCGAGGACTCGGAACGGCGGCTCATGCTCGACTACGCCCCCCTCGAGCGCGTCGGCTAGCTACGCTTCCCCGCCGTGCTGGCGCTCCTCACCGCGATCGCGGTCGCTACCTCGCATGCCTTCCCGGCGCATCGCGCGGCTCCCACCCATTTCGCCTGGCCCGCACAGGGCACGATCACCACACCGTTCGTCCCGGGCGGCCATCCCGGGATCGACATCGGGATTCTCCGTTCGCTGACGATCCGCGCCGCCGCGCCGGGGCGGGTGCGGCTCGTGGGAGTGCAACGTGGCTACGAGGGGTACGGCAAGATCGTCCTCGTCGACGTCGGCGAGGGGTACCAGACCCTGTACGCGCATCTCTCGCGCGTCCGCGTGCGAGTGGGGGAGGAAGTGGGGACGCGGCAGCCGCTCGGCGTCGCCGGTTGCACGGGCTGGTGCACCGGGACGCACCTCCATTTCGAGGTCCGCCTGGGCGGCCTGGCCGTGAGCCCGACGCGCATCCCGCTGGGCTGAAGCCCCGCTCGAGCGGGAAGTTTGGCGCGAAGCCCGAACAGGCTATGGTGCGCGCCGAACGGCCGGAGCAGCCAGCGATGCTCGAGTCACCGCAGGAACCCCAGATCGAGGTGATCTCCTCGGCGTCGGCACTGGCCGAGCTCGCCGCCCCGTGGGACGAGCTGGTCTCCGAGATGCGGCGGCCGAGCCCGTTCCTCCTGAACAGCTGGCTGGTCGAGTGGTGGCGCCACTACGGCGAGAGCAGGAGCCTCTCGGTCGTCGTCGCGCGGCGCGGCGGCCGGCTGGTGGCCGCCCTGCCGCTCTACATCAGGCGACAGCTGGGGTTGCGGGTGGCCGAGTTCGTGGGCGGCACCGAGTGCGCCCCGCTCGCGGACTTGCTGCTGGCTCCGGGCGAGAGCGACGAGACGGCTGCCGCGGTCGGCGGGCGTGCGGCCGACGCGGGAGATTTCGTCAACCTCTTCGGGCTCTCCGGTGACAGCCGCCTGGTGTCAGCCTTTCCGGCCGAGACGTTCCACCTCGTCGAGCGGCTCGAAGCTCCGGTTCTGGACCTGTCCTCGGGGTGGGAGGCCGTCTATGAGACGCGGCTGTCGTCCAAGGCCCGCGCCAACCGGCGCCGCCGGCGCCGGCAGCTCGAGGCGCTCGGCACCGTCGAGGTCGAGCTCGCTCGAACCCGGGACGAGCTCGAGCGGGATCTCGAGGACGCCTTCAGCGTCTACCAGCTTCGGTGGCGGGGCCGCAGGGCGACATCGGGCTTCGCCACCCCGAAGGGGCGAGCGTTCTACCGGGCGGCGCTGCGTCAGCTCGCCGACCGGGACATGGCGCGGCTGCTCACGTTGCGGCTCGACGGCCGCGGGATCGCGTTTTGCCTCTACCTGCAGCTGGGTCGCACCCTCTACGGCGTGACGATGGCGTTCGATCCAGCCCTCGGGAGGTTCGGCCCGGGCTCGGAGATCCTGCTCTCGACGCTCGAGAGCGCCGCAGGTGAGGGGATCGAACGCGCGGAGTTCCTCGGCGCCGCGGCCGAGCACAAGCAGAGGCTCACGAGCCGGGTCGATCCGGTCTACCAGGTGCTCGGGCTCGCCGGTACGGCTCGAGGGCGGGCGGCCGCCAACGCGATGGTGGCCGGAATCGAGCTCCGCAGACGGGCGAAGCGCTCGAAGACCGCTCGGGGGCTCTACTACCGGCTCCCCCGCATCCGGTCACTGCCTAAGCTGTCCTCGGACCGACGTCACGAACGCTGACCGCTACTGCCGGGCGGCAAGGAGGCCGACGTGATCACGCATCGCGCGAATCGACTGCGCTTCGTTCTGATGTTCGGTGCCGCCGCGGCTGCTCTCTGGATCTTCGTCGACGCGGACGACCTCCGCTACCTGCCGGCGCATCTCGTTGTCGGCGGTCTCCTCGCGGGTCTGGTGCTGTTCCTGGTCGCGCAAATGGTCTTCCACTCGCCGGCGGGCGCCGGGGCGGATGCGCCCGCGCACACGCCGTTTCCGTTCAAGAGCGCCCTCCGACGGATCCGCGCTCGAGAGCTCGTGGACGACGTTCTCGACCGAGTGCGTTTTCGGGTCGACACCTTCCCGAACGGCCTCTACCAACCCGTGCAGTCGTTGCCGCGGGCCGGGGCAAGCAGATCGACCGGTTCGGAGTCGCGCTGGTCGGCGATGCTGCCGGTCATTCGCGCCGAGGGAGTCCGGAGCGCGCTCGACATCGGTGCGTGCGAAGGGTACTTCGCGATCGAGCTCGCCCAGGCGGGGATTCCGACGATCGCCCTCGAGAGCGCTCCCGGCAACTACCGGACGATCCTTTTCGCGATCAAGAGAGGCGGGACGCGCAACGTCGGCGTGCTCGCCATGGAGATCACGCCGGAGAACGTCGGCACGTTGCCGTCCTCGGACTGCGTTCTGCTCCTCTCGGTCTGGCATCACCTCGTTCGTTCCTTCGGCATCGAGCACGCCACGGCGATGCTCCGGACGATCTGGGAGCGGACCCGGAACGTGATGTTCTTCGACACGGGGGAGACCGAGATGACACCGGACTACCGGCTCCCCTCGATGTCACCGGATCCCCGGTCCTGGCTGACCGGCTTCCTCGCTGAAACCTGCGCCGGCTCACGGATCGAGCATCTCGGCCGTCACGGCGCCTTCGATCCGGTCGGCAAACGCTGTGAGCGCAACCTGTTCGCGGTCATCCGGGACCGCGACTTCTCCTCGCAGGATTACGCTTAGACGGTCGTGGCGATTCGCGGGTCCGATTCGGCTGCTCCCGGGTCGACGATGCCCCCGCGGCCGGGGTTCGCCGGCTCGGCGTTGCTCACGTGGGGCGCTAACGTCGGGGCGGCCTTCTTCTCGCTCGGCAGCATCCTGATCGTCGCGCGCATCCTCGGCCCGGACGGGCGAGGCAGGGTGGCCCTCCTGACGGCGATCGCGCTGCTCACGGCGAATCTCGCCACGCTCGGCGTTCAGGAGGCGATCGCCAACCTCGCCGCCTCCAATCCGCCGACACGGCGGTCGCTCGCGACGAACTCGGTGCTGCTCGCGCTCGTGCTGGGCGCGGTCGCGGCCGGAATCGTGGCGGTGCTCGTGGCGGTGTTTCCCGATGTCGCCGGTGACTCGAGCCGAAGCCTGCTCTGGGTCACGCTCGGCTTCGTGCCGGTGATGATCCTGGGGATCTTCCTGCTCTACCTCGTTCAGGCCGACTACGGCTTCCGGGTCACGAACACGGCCTCCTTGATTGCCCCGGTGGTCGGCTTCGCCGGCAACGGTCTCTTCGCGATCTTCGGTGTCCTCAGCGTCCAGAACGCCGTGGGCGCCTGGCTCGCGGGCCAGGCGATCGGCACGTCGATCCTGGCGTGGTACGTCTGGCGGCGGCTCGCGGGGTTCGGGCGCCTCGACTTCTCGCTCGCCCGGCTTTCCGTCGCCTTCGGCCTCCGCGCGTACGTCGGCCGCGTGATGCAGCTCGGCAACTACCGGCTCGACCAGTGGTTGCTCGGCGCGATCGGCGGGACGCGTCAGCTCGGCCTCTACAGCGTCGCGGTCGCCTGGGCGGAGGCACTCTGGTACTTGCCGACGGCGCTCGCGGCAGTCCAGCGCCCGGACCTCGTGCGGGCCGACCGCCGAGAAGCCGGGAGACGGGCCGTCCGAGTCTTCCGGGGCACGACTCTGGTGACGGCGGTCTCCGCGCTCGCAATGATCCTGCTCGCGCCGGGGCTGTGCGTCGCGGTCTTCGGCGAGCCGTTCCGCGACTCGGTCGATCAGCTCCGCGTGCTGGTCCTGGGGGCCTTCGGGATGGTCGCCGTCAAGCTGCTCGGCAACGCGCTGGTCGCGCGGGGGCGGCCGATGCTCCAGAGCGTCTGTCTCGGAGTCGGCTTCGCCTGCACCGTCGGGCTCGACGTGCTCCTCATTCCGCCTTTCGGAGGGCTCGGCGCGGCGATCGCCTCCTCGGTCGCCTACACCGTCGCCGGCGTCATGGTCGCGGCGATCTTCCTCCGCGTGCACGAGCGCCGCCCGGGAGAGCTCGTGCCGAGACTCGGCGACGTCGGGTGGATCCTCCGGCAGCTTCGGAGCGGGATACGACGGGCGCGCCCGGCGGCCGAGGGAGTCGTGGCTCCGTGAGCGCCGTCCCTGATTGACACCTCTGGAACGAAGGAGTAGCTTCCAGGCGCAGGGAGGCAACGAGGCGGGGGTGAAGACGTCGTGCGGCGGATCCCGAAGCCAAAGTTGCTGCGGCCTGGGGGATCGCGGGGAGACCCGCCGCGGTTCCTGCGGCTGCGCCTGATTCCCCGTTCTGCCCCACTTCTGGCTGCGGCGCTCGTCGCGCTACTGGTCGTCCCCGGGGCAGGCGCGACGCCGCCGACGATCACGCTCACGATCCACGGCACGCTGGGCGCGAACAGCTGGTACGTGAGCAACGTCACCGCGAACTGGACGGTCACCGGCGCCCAGACCTCGACCGGCTGCGACACGAAGACGCTGACAGCCGATACGCCGGGAACGAAGCTGACCTGCTCTGCGACGAGCGACGGGGACCAAACGATCGTCAGCAAGACGTTCAAGGTCGACAAGACCGCTCCGGCCGTGACGGCGAGCCCGGGCCGGCCTCCCGATGCAAACGGCTGGTACAACCACGCGGTCGGCGTGTTCTTCGCAGGCAGCGATGCAACGGCAGGCATCGCCGGCTGCACATCCGGCACCTATGCGGGCCCGAACGATGCGAGCGCCTCGGTCGCAGGCTCCTGCTCCGATCTCGCGGGAAACGTCGGATCCGCGAGGCTCGCGCTCAAGTACGACTCGACGCCTCCCGCGATCGCGAAGCTCCGCGCGAAGGCCGGAAATCGGCGACTCGGTCTCAAGTGGACGGCCTCCACGGACGCGCAACGCGTCGAGCTCACCCGCGCCCCTGGAAGGCGCGGCGCCGCGTCGACGAAGGTTTACAGCGGCCCGGCCGCGAGCTACCTCGACACCGGGCTGAAGATCGGGACCGTGTACCGCTACACCGCAACGGCCTTCGACCAGGCGGGGAACAGCGCCACGAAGCTGCTGACGGTCACGGCCACGGGACCGCTTCTCAGCCCGGTGCCGGGGGCTCGCGTTGGCTCCACTCCACGCCTCGCCTGGACGCCCGTCAAGAAAGCCACCTACTACAACGTCCAGCTCGTCCGGGGGAAGAAGATCTTCAGCGCCTGGCCGACGAGCACCCATCTAAAGCTTCCGAAGTCGTGGGTCTTCAACGGACACCGCTATCGGCTCCACCGCGGGGTGTACCGGTGGTACGTGTGGCCGGGATTCGGACAGTTCTCGGCCAGCAAGTACGGCGGCCTTCTCGGCGGGAGCTCGTTCCTCTTCTCAGGCTAGGGGCATAAGTGCCCCGCTTCGCCGCCGCCTTGCTCCTCGCGCTTGGGGCCCTGCTCCTGACGCCCGGCGCAGGCGGCGTTCCGAACGTCCCCGGAGACCCGACGCCGCCGGTCGTGACACCGGTCGTCTTCGGCACGCTCGGCGCGAACAACTGGTACACGACGAACGTGACCGTCAACTGGACGGTCGTCGACCCGGAATCGGTGATCCTGTCGACGACCGGCTGCGACGCGACGACCCTGAGGACGGACACCACGGGCACGAAGCTGACCTGCTCGGCGGTGAGCGACGGTGGGGAGACGACCGTGAGCAAGACGCTCAAGGTCGACAAGACGCTTCCGAGCGTGACGGCCACCCCCGGTCGCGCCCCTGACGCGAACGGCTGGTACGACCAGGCACTGACGGTCTCCTTCGCTGCCACCGACGGCACCTCGGGCGTCGGATCGTGCGTCTCGCCCCAGAGCTACACGGGGCCCGACAACGCGGCTGCGTCCGTGGCCGGCTCCTGCACCGACCAGGCCGGGAACGTGGGGAGCGCCTCGTTCGGGCTGAAATACGACGCCACCGCTCCCCTGGTCACCGGCGCCGGCGCCGGTCGGCCACCGGACTCGAACGGCTGGTACAACCACCCGGTGACGGTGTCGTTCGCCGGCAGCGACGGCACGTCCGGCGTCGCCTCGTGCGCCCAGCCCGCGTACGGCGGGCCGGACAACGGCAGCGCAGCCGTAACCGGGACCTGCACCGACAACGCGGGCAACCAGAGCGTTCCAGGCAGCTTCGGCCTCAAGTACGACGCGACGGGGCCCTCCGTGACCGCCACCCCAGGGCGAACAGCCGACGCCAACGGTTGGTACAACCACGCCCTGACGGTCTCGTTCTCCGGGATCGACGGGGCGTCGGGGCTCGACTCGTGCGTCGCACCGAAGACGTATTCGGGCCCCGACGACGGCGCGGCCACCGTCAGCGGCTCGTGCATCGACAGGGCCGGCAACACGACGGTGAAGTCGCTACCGCTGAAGTACGACGCGACCGCGCCGAACGTAACCGCCACGCCGGGGCGTGCGGCCGATTCCAACGGCTGGTACAACCATCCGCTCTCGGTCGGCTTCGCCGGCAGCGACGGCACCTCGGGCGTCGATACGTGCAGCGGGTCGCAGAGCTACTCGGGGCCGGACAGCGCCGCCGCCGCCGTGAACGGGTCCTGCCTCGACAAAGCCGGAAACGTCGGCGCCACGGCGTTCGCGGTCAAGTACGACTCGACGGGCCCTCAGGTGAACGCAACCCCGGGCCGTGGCCCCAACGTGAACGGCTGGTACGACCAGCCGGTGACCGTGACGTTCACGGGCAGCGACGCGCTGTCCGGCTTGGGCTCGTGCGTCGCCCCGCAGACGTACTCGGGCCCTGACGGGGCGGCCGCCTCGGTCGGCGGCTCGTGCTCGGACAAGGCCGGCAACACCACCGGAGCCTCATTCGGCCTCAAGTACGACGCCACGGACCCCCAGGTCGTGGCCACACCGTCGCGCGGTGCCGACGCGAACGGCTGGTACAACCACGGGCTCACCGTCTCCTTCGCGGGGAGTGACGCGACCTCCGGAATCGCTTCGTGTGTCGCTCCGCAGAGCTACTCGGGCCCTGACGGCGCGGCCGCTTCGGTGGGTGGCACATGTTCCGACAAGGCCGGCAACGTCGGTGCCGGAGCGTTCGGGCTGAAGTACGACGCCACTGCCCCGCAGTCGGTCGCCGGTACCCCTGGCCGCGGGCCCGATGCGAACGGCTGGTACAACCACGCCCTCGGCGTCTCCTTCGGGGGCACGGACGCGAGCTCGGGCATCGACACGTGCACGCAGGCCAACTACACGGGGCCGGATACCGCCGCCGCTTCGGTCACGGGCACCTGTTCGGACAAGGCGGGGAACCAGAGCGGAACCGCGTCGTTCGGGTTCAAGTACGACGCTACCGGCCCCTCGGTCTCCACGAGCCCGGCGCGCTCGCCGGACGCGAACGGCTGGTACAACCGGCCGCTGACCGTGAGCTTCGGCGGTACCGACGGCACCTCGGGCCTGAATGCCTGCGAGGCAGCGAAGACGTACTCCGGCCCGGACAGTGGCGCCGCCGCAGTCGCGGGAACATGCTCGGACCGAGCGGGCAACGTCAACACCTCCTCGTTCGGCCTCAAGTACGACTCGACCGGCCCCGCCGTCGCTGCCGTGGCGGCGCGGACGCCGGATGCGAACGGCTGGTACAACCATTCGGTCGGCATCTCGTTCCAGGGGAACGACCTGACGTCCGGCCTCGACTCATGCTCCGCCCCGGCGAGCTACGCCGGCCCGGACACGGGCTCCGCCAGTGTCAGCGGCTCCTGTTCCGACAGGGCGGGGAACGCGACGCCCGGCTCGCTGGGGTTCAAGTACGACGGCACCGGCCCACAGGTGAGTGCGACGCCGGGCCGGCCGGCGGACTCGAACGGCTGGTACAACCACGCCGTCGCCGTCTCGTTCGCCGGCACCGACGCCGTCTCTGGCCTCGCGTCCTGCGTCGCGCCGAAGACGTACTCGGGCCCCGACGACGCGCTCGGATCGGTCACCGGCTCCTGCAGTGACAACGCGGCCAACAGCACAAACCGCAGCTTCGGGGTGCGCTACGACGCAACCGCGCCGCAGCCGACCGGCGCGTCGGCGGCGCGCGAGCCCGACGCGAACGGCTGGTACAACCACGCCGTCGCGGTCAAGTTCGCCGGCACCGACGCGACGTCCGGCGTCAACACGTGCTCCGAGCCCGCGTACGCGGGGCCGGACGACCCGGCGGCGTCGGTGCTCGGCTCGTGCACGGATCGGGCCGGCAACGTCAGCGGCTCGACCGGCTTCGCGCTCAAGTACGACTCCACCGGGCCGCTCGTGACGACCGCCGTGCCGACGCGAGGGCCGGACCTCGGAGGCTGGTACAACCACGCGGTCGCCTATGCGTTCCTGGGAACGGACGCGGTCGCCGGCATCGACGCCTGCGCGCCGACCACGTATTCCGGCCCGGACAACGCCGCCGCGTCCGTCACCGGAACGTGCCTCGACCAGGCCGGCAACAGAGGCGCGGCCTCGTTCCCGCTCAAGTACGACGGAACCGGGCCGGCGGTGACCGCGACGCCTCAACGAAATCCGGACGCGAACGGCTGGTACAACCACCCGACGACGGTCGCGTTCTCCGGCAGAGATACCGTCTCGGGGCTCGTGTCGTGCAGCTCCCCGCGAGGCTACGGCGGTCCCGACAGCGCCTCGGCGATCGTGCCCGGCTCCTGCCTCGACAAGGCCGGAAACGTCGCCTTCTCCTCCACGTCGCTCAAGTACGACGCGACGGCGCCGAGGATGTCGGGCGCGACCCCGGCGCGGCCGCCCGATGCAGGGGGCTGGTACAACCACCCGTTCAGCGTTCTGTTCCGCGGCGTGGACGACATGTCGCACATCGGCTCGTGCACCCGGATTGCGTACGGCGGCCCGGACAACCCGGCCGCGGCGCTCAGCGGGACGTGCCGTGATCTCGCAGGCAACGAGAGCGCCTCGCTGGAGTACGGCTTCAAGTACGACTCCACGGCTCCGCGCCTGACCAACGTCAGCGCGAAGGGCGGAAACCGCGTTGCCGTGCTGCACTGGGACGCGTCCGCGGACGTCAGCCGGGTCGAGGTTGCCCGCTTTGCGCCCCGCCGGACGGCGGGCGTCAAGGTGTACCAGGGTGGCGCCGACGGCTTTACCGACAAGGGGCTGACCAACGGGGTCCGTTACCGCTACGCGCTCAAGGCCTACGACGACGCGGGCAACTTGGCGGCCCGCTCCGTGTTCGCATCGCCGAGGGCCCCGCTGTTCTCGCCCAAGGCAGGCGCGAAGGTCACGAAGCCGCCGCTGCTGGCCTGGACGCCCGTGGCGCGGGCCACGTACTACAACGTGCAGGTCTGGCGCAACCGGAAGATCTTCAGCGCGTGGCCGTCAGGGACGAAGCTCCGGCTTCCACTCGCCTGGAGGTACCAGGGACGGCGGCATCACCTGGCCCCGGGACGGTATCGCTGGTACGTCTGGCCGGGCTTCGGCGCGCGTTCGGCGAAGCGTTACGGCCCGCTGCTCGGGTCGAGCTCCTTCGTCGTGGTCGGCCGCTAGCTCGTTAGACCGCCGTCCGGCGGAGGAAGCCGACCGAGAGCCTCAGGAAGACGAGCTCGCCGAGGACGAGCAGGATCAGGATCAGGCCGCCGGCGAGCAGCAGGGCCGAGCGTGGGGAGCTGGAAGATGCGGAGACGCTGGTCGACCGGACCGGGGCCCAGACGTTCTGGAGCACGATTTCCCGCAACGCCTTCGCGGACGCGAGCGCTCGTGCCTCGACGCCTCGTCGCGTGGTGCCGACCGCCGGCTTCGGCTTCGCCCTCGCGGGCTCCTTGCTCGGCCTCGAGGTGACGGGCGAGAAGACCCGCGCCGGCTCAGCCGGGGGGGACGTGGCGACGGGCTGCGTGAGCTGCGGGGGCGTGTAGGAGGACGAGCTGCTCGTCGTCGGGGCGGCCGTCGACGCCGTCTGGGGCTGCGAACGCGTGGCTGCCGGCGTTGGATCCGGGCGCAGAGACGAGTGGCTGCCCGTGGGCGCCGGCTCTGGTCCCGGTCCGCCGGCCGCGGCCGGTCCCGCGACGGCCAGGAAGGCTGCGCAGGCCACCACGACGAATGTCCAGCGTCCAGGCGTCCCCCCGATCAACGACGGCCTCCTCCCATGCTTTTGACGTCGCCTCGGCTCGATGTTCGACGATCTTGGGGCCGTTGTCAAAGCACGGCGGCTGCGTGGCGCACCCCCGTGCGCCACGCAGGGCCGCTAGACGCGGGCGCTGCGGCCTAACCGCCCGCGAAACCGCGTCGTCCAGAACCAGACGCCCAGGAACACGAGATACGCAAGGCCAAGGACGATTCCGATCTGGAGCATGAGTCGCGTGTTGCGCAGCTCCTGAGGGCTCGCGACTCCGGCGCGCCGCGGCTGTAAGGCATGTCGCAGGTTGCCGCCGGCGGCGCGCCGGGCCACGCTTGCAGCCGGGACTCCGTTTCCCTGGGCTCGGGCCGTCGCCGATCTCACCGGTGCAACACGGGAAACGAGGGTCTCGGCGGCCCCCGCCGCGGCCGGATCGGGCCGCAGGCGCTCGCCGGCGGCCACCGCGGAACGCGGAGACAGCAACCGCGAATACTTCGCGGTGATGAAGGCCATGGCGGCGGTTCCCAACCGTGCCGAAGCCCGTGCTTCGTACTGGCCGATGCGGGAGCTGATCGAGGGCGACAATCGACCCGAAACGTTCTCGCCGCGGATTTTGCTCAGCACCTTCGATGTCAGAGATGTAAATCGATGTGATACTGGCCTTGATACTGCTCGAATTCGAAATTCGTGAAGCGAATTTCGACTGGAAAGATCGCTGCGCTCGGAATGAGTGGCGGCAATACGGATCGCGGCCCTGCTCAGGGCGGCCGCAGCCGACGGCTCGTCTCGCTCGGGGAAGGCGTCCGTCGACTTGCCCACAACCCGCATGGCTGCACGGGGTGCCGGGGCGGGGGTTGCGGGGTCGGGCTGAACGACCTGCGCCGCCGGCGCGCTCACGGGGGCGGTGTTGTCGAGCTGGTCCGAACGCTCGTTCGCCGGTGCTACCTCGATCGACTCGGAAACCGCAGTACTATCGTGATACTGCGCCGTTGGGGCGTTTTGATACTGCCCTGAAGCGGTCGCCGACGTGGCCAACTGCTCCTCCGACATGGTCGCCGCAGCCGTGGTCATCGCACCGGCGGCCGCGGGCGTCGCCGACGTCGCCTGGACCGAGGCCGCCGAGGTGGTTGGATCGGCTGCGCGTCCGTTGGAGGCGAGTGCGAGCGCAACGAGCGACACGAACGCCACGAGGGACGCCGCCAGACCGACTCGTGCGCGAACAGGCATGCCGCCGTCGAACCACGATCCAAGAACCGATAGCTGACCTGCTGAATGGTGGTTGTCGGCGGCGATATTCAGAAGATACCCAAACCCTGGCAATGCGAACCCAGTAAATTACATGAAGAAATAATTCTGTCGAAAAAACATTCTACGACAGAAATCGAGGTACCATCACGGCGAAGGGATTCGGACCCCAGTGACTGTCGCAGTCGAATCTCATTACGCCGGGGTCGGAGGAGCGTCTCGTTCGGTCACCCGAGCGGGCCGCGGCCACCGCTCTCGGACGCGGCCTGCCTCGCGTGAGCTGCTGCGCGAGTACCACGTGCGGCGCGACCACACGATCCGCGAGCGGCTCATCCGCGAGCACCTGCCGCTGGTCCGGTGGCTGGCCCGTCGCTTCTCCGGGCGCGGGGAAGAGTTCGAGGATCTCGTTCAGGTCGGCTCGATCGGGCTGATCAGTGCGATCGACCGATTCGAACCGGACCGGGGAGTCGACCTCGCGGCGTTCGCGATTCCCACGATCGCGGGCGAGATGCAGCGCCACCTCCGCGATCGCGTCTGGCCGATCAAGACTCCGCGCCGGTTGCGCGAGCTCGGCGCTTCGCTCGAGAGCGGGGCCGCCGAGCTTGCGGATCAGCTGAAGCGCTCGGTAACGCCCTCCGACCTCGCGGAGCGGACGGGGTTGTCGCGGGAAGACGTCGCAGAGGCGCTCGCCGTGGTGCGGTCACGAACACCTCGCTCCCTCTCTGCCCCCGAGGACGACGAAGCGGCCGGCGAGGGTGCGTCCGCCGCCGTCGACGGGGGCTACGAGACCGGCGAGGATCGGGCGTTGCTGCGCCGCGGCTTTCGCGTGCTCGACGAGCGGGAGAGGCGCATCCTCCACCTGGCGTTCTTCGCCGGCCTGCCCCAGTCGCAGATCGCGCGCGAGATCGGCGTCTCGCAGATTCACGTGTCCCGATTGACGCGTCGTGCGCTCGAGAAGCTCCGGGCCGAGCTGGGGCCGGATTAAGGGAGGTGCAGGCGCTTTTTCGCGCGAGCGCGTTCGACAGAATGGCGACAAGTCGTAAAATCCACAAGCGTGGTCGCCGATTCCAGCAGCGGCGTAGAGCCCAGAGACCCCGTCGTTCCGCGGGATTCAACGGAGGCCGCGTGAAAGCGAAGGCTCAGGCGAAGGCGCAGGCCGTCGACACGACCCTCGATCGTTACCTGGGCCTCCCGTACCACATGACCTTGGTCCGGGACGGCGACGGCAACGGCGCCGGTTGGGTCGCGGGTGTCGAGGAGCTTCCGGGCTGCACGAGCCAGGGCGCCACGCCCGACGAGGCGGTGAACGGCATCCAGCAGGCGATGGCCGCTTGGATCACCGGCGCGCTGCAGGAGGGTCGTGACGTCCCCGAGCCGAAGACGGTCGAGGAGCACAGCGGCCGCTTGCTGCTCCGAATGCCGCGCACCCTTCACGCCGAACTGACGCGCATCGCGGAACGCGAGGGCGTCAGCCTGAACCAGTTCATCACCGACGCGCTGTCGAGTGCCGTCGGCTGGCGGCTGCCGGGCAGGGAGAGGTCCGCAAACGGGAGCGCGGACGAGAAGACCTCGATCAACCAGGTCCCCGGCGCAGCGGCGCTGACCCCCGAGCAAGAGGCCGATCCGGAGAGCGCCGACAGCCGTTCCCGGCGGTTCCTCATGGCGATCTTGACCGCGAACTTCGTCTTCGTCGCGCTGGCGGCACTCGTCGCGATCCTGATCCTGATCGCAGCCTGGCTCTAGGCAAGAGGGTTTGGCGAAATACAGTCTGTGCCGCCCAGGCCGCGCGGTATTCCGCCAAACCCTCCCTAGCCGCAGCGGTCGGCGTTCCGGTTTTCCGCCATCCGGTTGCTGCGCGGGCGCGCCAGGCTGCCGTCGTCCCGCTTCGCCGAGACCTCCTGCACAAGGGATCCCTTCGCGCCGCAGGCCCGGTTCGCCCGGACGACGTTGTGCGACGACCCTTGCAGAACGATCGCGGGCCGGGCCCCGTTGACGAAGGTGTTCCCGGAGATGCGGTTCGCGTCGCTGCCGACGCCGATGAAGATCCCGGCCTTCCCTGCGCCGACGATGCGGTTGAGGGCGTAGCTGTTGCGCTTCGACCCGACGCCTCCGTAGGACCACTCCACGTTGATCCCCGCGGCGGCGTCGCGGATCGTGTTTCGGGAGATCAGGGAATCGTTGGTCGAGTGCTCGATGTAGATACCGGTCCGGGTGCCGCCGATGTCGTTGCGGAGAATCGTCGTCCCGTTCGACGAGCCGACCGTCTCGATGCCGTCCCATCTGGTGTTGCGAATCCTGTTGCCGATGATCGCCGCGGCGACACCCCCGGTCCAGATACCGCCCTCGTTCGTCCCGCACCGGGGCGTGCTGGGCCGTTGCGTGCAGGCGTCGCGAGCGGGGTCGCGGATGTCGCTGATCTCGTTGTCGAGCGCCAGTCCGTGCAGGGCTGCGGCTCGCCGGCCGAACTCCTTCTGGCCGAGGAGGATCCCAAAGGAGCGGAAGCGGCGGATTCGCGTGCGGATGACGCTCGTGTCGCGCGACCTGTCGGAGCCGAGCGAGAAGATCCCCGCCTGCGCGGTGCCCCCGCCGACCAGCTCCGAGTCCTGGATGGAGACGTTCGCGTTCTTGCCCCAGACGTTGACGCCATGGGTCCGTACTCGTCGCATCTGCACCCTCTGCAGGCGGACGTCGCTCGAGCCGTCGAAGACGGCGACCGCGTTGCCCCCGCCGGCGCCCGGGCCGGCGCCGTCGATCGCGAGGTTCGCAATCCGGATGTGACTTCCCTTCGCGACCAGGATCGCCCAGTAGCTCGGCCGTCGTGGGGTGATCACGGTTCGCCGCCCTGAGCCCACGAGCCGCGCCCCTGTGCCGAGCCTCGCCTCGTCGAGGCGGTATCGCCCGGGGGCAAGTTGCACGGTGACACCGCCTTTGCGGAGAGCACTCAAGGCCGCAGCGAGTCCTTTCCCCGGAGTCGCGCGGATCATCGGCGCGCGGTAGGCGGTGGTCGTGAGCTCGACCGGTCGGGTCGAGATCCTCCGCCCGAGGCTGTCGACCGCGACCACTCGGACGACGTGTGCCCCCGGGCGCACGAGCGCGGGGTTCAACCCCAGCGAGTAGGGCTCGGTCGTGTCGGAGCCCAGTGGACGCCCGTCGAGCATGAACGTCACGGCGACGACCCGGGCGCCCCGCGCCTGTGCATGGGCGATCAGCGTCGCAGGCTCGGTGAGGCGGCCGCGAGGGCCTTCGTACCTCACTTGCGGCCCCGCCGCGTCAGGGCGAGACGCGAGCGCGGCTGCGAGGAATGCGCAGAAAACCACGCCCCCCGCCCAACGCTTGCCCTGGGTGCCGCAGGTCCTCACGGCGCGCTCAGGCATCGGATGCTTCTCGATCATACGCAGGTCCTACGTGCCCCGAGCGCGATTCGCGGTTATCTTCATGGGGCGTGGATCGTGCACTTGCAACCGATCCCGCCGCGCGGCCCGGCGTTCTGGAGCTCCCCTCGGAGGAGCCGGTCGACGCGGGGCGGTACGCGAGCGCCCTGCGCCGAAGCTGGTGGCTGATCGCCCTGATCGTCGTCCCCCTGACGCTGATCGTCCTCTTCGTCTCGCTCAGCCTGCCGAAGACCTACCGCGGTACCGCGAAGCTGGTTTTCGACCCGACCGCCGACCCGCTCGCACCAAGCGACGCCGCTTCGATCGAGCGGCAGCTGGCGACCTTCCAGGTCCTCGCGACGAGCCGCAACGTGCTCGCCCGCGCCGCGCGGCGTCTCGGCGGGGAAACGACCGATTCCCTCAAGGATGACGTCAAGGCCGGGGTCGATCAGAGCGCGAACATCGTCAGCGTGGTCGCGACCGACGGCTCGGCCCGGGGCGCCGCGCGAATCGCGAACACGGTCGCGACCGCGTTCCTCGCGGAGCAGCGGATCAGGGAGCGCGAGCACCTCGCGAGGGAACGGACGATTCTGCTGCAGGCGATCGACCGCCTTCGCGGGACGCCCGGCGCGCGGCCGCAGATCGCTCTCTTACGGACCCAGCTCGCGCAGCTGAGCGTGAGCGCTGCCAGCAGCAGGCCGGAGCTGCAGCTCGCCGAGGCCGCCCAGCCCCCGTCGGACCCGGCGTCGCCTCATCCATTCCGCAACACGATCTTCGGACTGTTCGCATCCAGCTTCATCGCCGCACTGATCGTGCTCGCCCGCGCGCAGCTCTCTCCGCGGATCAGCGGCTCCCGCGAGCTGGGCCGGCTGCTCGACCTGCCGGTCCTCGTCCAGGTTCCGCATGCCCGCCGCGGCGGTCTCGACCGCCGTCCGAAGACCTTGAGCGGTGCCGAATACGAGGCCTACCAGACGCTCCACGCCGCCCTCAAGACGCAGCTGCCGCCGACGCGGCAGCAGATCATCCTCGTGACGAGCGCGCTTCCAGGCGAGGGCAAGACGGAGGTGACCGCGGGCCTCGGACTCGCGCTCTCGCAGGCGGGCCTGAGAACGTGGCTCGTCTCCGCCGACATGCGCTGGCCCCGGCTGCACGAGCTCTTCGACGTCGCGCAGGAGCCCGGTTTCGCCGAGGTGCTCGTCGGCGCGCACGCATTCTCCGACGGCGCCGCCTCGGAGATCGACGTCGCGGATCACACGCTGCGCTACTCGACCGACCGCGGCTCGGGTGGGCTGCACGTGCTCGCGAGCGGGCACAAGCCGCGCGACCCCGCGAAGCTGCTCGCCAGTGACGCGCTCGACCGGTTCTTCGAGCAGATCAAGCGGTCCGACTACGACTACGTGCTCCTCGACGGTCCGCCGCTGGTCGGGCTCGTCGACAGCCAGGTGCTCGCGCAGCGGGCGGACGGCGTGCTCGTCGTCTGCAGGCCCGACCGGCTGACGCCCGAGAATGCGGCCGATCTCCGCGACCTGCTCCGGCGGCTACAGGTCAGGCCGCTCGGGTTGGTTGTGGTGGGCTCTCGGGTCGCGCCCACGCGCTACGTCCCGGCCTAATAGCGCTCCTCGCCGCCCCCGCCCAGATCAGCGCCGCCACGAGCCAGAAATGGCGCCAGTGCAGTGTGTCGATGAAGACGCTGTTGGCGAGCAGGCCGCACCACGCCCCGAGTAACGCGGCCGAGCCGATCCCGTAGGTGTCGCGGCCCGCGCCGACGTTTCGCGCCGCGAAGAACAGCGTCACGAGGGCGAGCCCGAGCAGCAGGAGGAGGCCGAGCAGTCCTTCCTCCGCCAGCGCGCGCACGTACGTGCTGTGGGCGGAGATCGGGAGGACCTGTTCGAACTGCCCCGGCCCGATGCCCAATGGATATTGCACCGCGAGCTCGATTCCGGACAGCTGGCCGCCGAAGCGCTGGACGTCGTAGGGCTGGAAGCCCACGCGTTCCTGCAGGAAGCTCACCGACGAGGTGAGGGTGACGGAGACGAACACCGCGGCCGCGGCCGTGAGGACGACGGCGAGAAGGATCATCGCCCGCTTGCCGCCACCGCGCCGGAGGGCGAGCACGAGGAACATCACGAGGGCGCCCACGCCGATGTTCAACCACGCCGCCCGTGAGAAGGAGAACAGGATCCCGAGCGTCACGATGGAAAGCGCGATCGTCTTCGTGATCGGGCGAAGTCGGAGCAGGCGGGGCGTGGTCACCTCCTCGAGCAGGATCAGTGCGGCCGGGACGAGGAACGCGCCGAAGACGTTCGGGTCCTTGAACAGGGCTTTTGCCCGCGGCCCCCGAACGAGCAGCTCCTGGCCCGGGAACGAGAGGAACAGGGCGAGTGTCGCGGCGGCAGCCGAGACGACGGCGGCGAAGATGTACGCGTTGACGATCAACCGCGCGCGATCCGTCGAGTCGACGTACGCGGCGAGCCAGACGGCGAAAATGCCGAGGTAGAGCGTGATCGAGAAGAACAGCATCGCGCGTGCCACGTCGACGACCTCGATCGAGGCGAACATGTTCAGGGCGAGAAACCCCGCCAGGAGCGCCAGAACCTCGACGGGCACCCGGGTGGTGCGAAACGTCCCGCCGGCGAGGGCAACGGCGATCACGACCGCGAAGACCAGATCGGGTGGGGCGGGCTCGACCCAGACGACGGCCAGGAGGAGCACCCCGAGCGTGACTGCCAGCGCGTAGCGCGTCAGCGTGAGCGCCAGGATTCCGAGGAGGCCGAGGCCGAACGCGAAGACCAGGCTCGACGACAGCGGATGCTTCGAAAGGGCGACGCCCATCGCCGCTGCGAGCGCCGCGAGCAGGACGGCGAGCGCGAAGTAGCCCGCACCCCGGGTAGCCGGGCGCAAACGGCCTACGAGTACGGCTGGCTGAGCGTCCACCGACTCACCTCCCGGACGGCGCGCGAGATCGAGTGCAGGATAGATCGCGATGCGAGTCGACGCTGATCGACGGCCGAGGATCCTGCTGGTCGTCACTCTCGGTGAGGTCGGAGGTGCCCAGGCCTATGTGACGGAACTGCTGCCGGCGCTGGCGGACGACTTCGACGTGACGGTCGCTACCCACGGCGGCGAGTTCGTCCGGGAGGCAGCCCGCCGGGCGGGAGCCCGGTTCGTGCCGCTACGGCACGTCCGCCGCGCGGTCAATCCCTGGCGCGACCTTGCCGGCTTCGTCGAGCTCGTCCGGCTGTCCCGGCGCGTGCGGCCCGAGATCGTGCACGCGAGCAGCTCGAAGGCAGGCGTGCTCGGCCGTCTGGCCGCGGTCGTTGCGGGCGTGCCGATCCGGATCTTCACCGTGCACGGCTGGGCGTTCTCGGCCTACTCGGGACTGGCTTCGACGGCGTATTTGTGGGCCGATCGCGCCGCTGCACGGGTGACGACGATGACGATCTGCGTCTCGGAGCACGAGCGCGCGACGGGGCTCCGCGCACGGACGTGCCGGCCCGAGCGGACGGTCGTGATCCCGAACGCCGTCGACGTCGCGGCAGCGCCTCGGGCCGGCGGCGACCGGCCGCTTCCACGGCTGATCACGGTCGGGCGGCTCAAGGCGCCGAAGGATTTCTCGACGCTCCTCCGCGCCCTGGCCGGTCTGGAGCCGCGATCGTTCGAAGAGGCGCTGATCGTCGGCAGCGGGCCGGACCGGTCGCGGGTCGAGCAGGAGCTGTCGTCCCTGGGTCTCGAGGGACGGGTCCGCGTGCTCGGCGAGCGGCAGGACGTGCGGACGCTCCTTGCGGACTCGGACGTGTTCGTTCTCTCGAGCCGCTCAGAGGGGCTGCCCGTGTCGGTGCTCGAGGCGATGGCCGCAGGGCTTCCCGTCGTCGCGTCGGACGTCGGTGGCCTCCGCGAGCTCGTCGTCGAGGGCGAGACCGGCCTCCTCGTCCCGCCGGCCGACCCGGAGGCCCTCGCCGCCGCGCTGCAGGGCCTGCTCGCCGACCGCGCGCTGCGGCGGCGGCTCGGCGCCGCCGGTCGTGCGCGCGCCCAGGCGCGGTTCGACCTCGCGCCGTTCAGGCGCGCCCATCTCGAGGTCTACCGGCGGGAGCTGGCCGAGATCGGCCGCTCGGCCCCGAACCGGTAGCGACGATAGGCCGTCCGTAGGGGAGGCGGTGAATCGTGGCCACCGCCGACCTTGGCCCTGAAGTCGAGCAGGCGGTCGCGGGCGTCGATCTGGCGGCGGCGAAGCGCGAAGCGATCCGTGCCCTGGTCGTTGACGCCCGGCTCGCAGGAGACGGCGAGCCGGAAGCCGGCCTCGCTCACGAGGGCTCGCTCCCGGGCCCCGAACAGACCCGCCGGATACGAGAAGGCCTCGACCCGGCGTTCGAGGCGTTCCTCGAGAGCGGCCTTCGAGCCGGCTATCTCTCGGTGTGCGTCCTGATCCGACAGCTCGAGCAGGTTCGGATGAGTGAGCGAGTGGGCCTGGAAATCGAACGTGGGCCCGCGGTCGAGCGCCGTGATCTCGTCCCAGCTCAGAAGCGGCGGCTGGTGCCGGTACCAGCCGAACGAGGCCGAGCCGTCGATGACCGCCGGCGCGACGAAGACGGTCGCGCTGAAGCCGTGGCGGGCCAGGATCGGCTCCGCGTTCTCGGCAATGTCCCGGTAGCCGTCGTCGAAGCTGAGCGCGACGGTTCGCGGAGGTGGGACGCCCTCGTCGAGCAGGGCCGCGGCCGTGCACACGTCGACGGCGCGATATCCCTCGGCGGCGAGATGATCCATCTGGCGCGCGAACCTGCCCGGGCGCACGGCGAGCTCGTCGCGATCGTCCGAGACCCGGTGGTAGAAGAGGATGCGAAGGCCGTTCTCTGCCGGTCTTCCCCCTGACCGGAGCAGCCACGAGAGCGATTGGGCGCGCGTGAGTCCCCCTTTGAGGACGTAGAAGATCGACGGCGCGAGCCCGAGCTCGCGCTTTCGTCCTTCGGTCATGACCCGTCGGCGCCGGTCCCTGCCGCTTCGCCCTTGCCGGTCCGCGCTCGCTTCAACGCGCGGCGTGCAGGCACGAGTCCGTCGTAGTAGAGCCGGTGGAGTCTCCGAGACCGTTTGAGTCGCCTCCGGAGCCGGACGCCTCCTTCGATGCCGGCGACGGCAGCGCGGCCGTGCAGCCCCCGTGGGAGCCCGAGCAGCTCGTAGAGCGGCTCGAACCGGTCGGCGACCTCGACCTTGTATCGCTCCGCGCCGCCGAGGAACTCGACCATCGTCGCGCCCTCCTCGGACGCGGCCGCAAGGGCGTCGTTGGTGTTCAGGGCTCCGGGTGAGGAGCGCCCGTATGCCGGGTCGAAGGCGAGCCGATAGACGTACATCCTGTTTTCGAACAGGAGGTAGTAGTGGAACGCGATCGGCCGCCCGTCGAGCTCGAGGGTGACGATACGCGGGATATCGAGCTTGCTCAGCGCATGCAGTGCAGCGCGATGGAAGCGCCTTCCGTTCTCGGTCGCGAACTGCGAGCCGTCCGGCCGCCCCTGCCAGCGGATCGCGTGCAGGGCGAACGCTTTTTCCAGGGCAGGCTCGAGCTCGTCCAGAGAACGCGCGACGACGGTCTCCAGCCGGCCGCTTGCAACCAGCTGACGTCGCTTCCGGTCGTTCGCCTTTCGCCGCTTCGACGACACCTTCGCGGTGTAGACGGCATCCCAGCCGTCCGGCATGTCGAGCACGGGCGCCTCGGACCGTTCGACGAGATGGACGTGCTCGGACCCCAGCGCCTCGACGAGCCGGCTTCGCTCGGGCAATCCGTAGAGATTCGCGAAGTCGTGCTTGGACCTGTCGATCTGCTCGACGAGCCTGCGAACGACCTCGGGTTCCTCTCCGTCGGCGATGAGCACGTCCGCGAGGGCGGACTGGCTTCGGCCCTGGAAGGAGAGGACGCGGAAACCGAGCCGTCTCGTCACGCAGAGCGGCAGGGCGGCCACGAGCTCGCCGTTGCGGTAGGCGACGTGGACGATCGGCTCCATCTCCTCCTCGTTGTGTCGCCACCATTCCTGCAGCCAGGCGTGGAGGAAGAACGGGCAGGGCCGAGGCATCGCGCGCACGAGCTTGTCCCACTGCGCCGCCAGCGGACGGAACTCCGCCTCGGTCGTGATCGTGCCGAACGTCAGCGGGTTCTGCGCCACCGGGCTCAGCAGCTCTGCGGAAGGATCGACGGCGTCGATTTGCCGGATGATACGGCCGTCGTCCGGCTCCGGTTTCAGGCCGGGGCCGGTTCCTGGCCCCGCGCCGACACCGTTTGCACGAACGCGTCGGCCTCCTTCCCGCTGCGGAGAACGACGACCGTGGCGTCGTCGCGGCGCAGGTCGAGCGAGGACAGGATCCTCCCGCGGATGCGGGTGCGGTACTCCCACTGGTAGAACAAGAACTTCGCGAGTGCGCGATGGAACGGGGCCGGCTCGCATCCCGCCGGCACCTCGGACGGGGCCTCCGAGTCGAGCCTCCGGCGCGTGACGCGCCAGACGCAGACGAGGGGGGAGAGGTCCAGGAAGACGAGCGTGTCGGCCGCCTTCAGCCAGATGTGCATCGTGCTCTCGTGCAGGCCGTCGACGATCCACGAATCAGCTTCGGCTGCGCTCCTCTGGCTCTCTTCCCACTCCAGGGCGTCGGTTTCCTGCCAGCCGGGCTTCCAGAAGAGGAGGTCCAGCCGGATCACGTCGAATCCCAGCACCTCGCCGAGCCGGTCGGCGAGCCGAGACTTCCCGGAGCCGCCGGGACCGATGACCACGATTCGCCTCACCTCGCCTCTCGCTCCAGCTTAGTTCGGCCACGTTCCCGCTGGAAGAACCAGCCGGGCCTGGTTAGACTCGTTCGGCCAGTCAGAAGGCTCTGCGGGGAAAGGGCCGTAGTGAGCGTGAACCTAGGACCCACCGAGGCCAGCCGCCTGCCGCTCGGTCACGAGCTCGGCAATCGTGCCGGCCGTCTGGGTGCCCTCTCGCTCGATGCGAGGCTCGTGGCAGGGGCCGGGCGTGTGCTTCTCGTCTGGCTACCCCTCTACCTCCTGTCCGGGAGCGTCTATGCGTCGCCCTCGAAGGCGGCGGCGGTCGCGTCGCTCTTCGCGCTGGTCTGGCTCGCCGCCCTCCGCATTGCGTTTCGCGCCGTCCACGTGGAGTTCGGCGTTGCGATCCGCGCCACGGTTGGCACGGCCACCGGCCTGGTCGCCGTCTCGGCGCTCGACCTGTGGCTGCCCGGGCGACCCGTCCCGCCGCTGACGATCGTCGCGATGGCGGGCTCGGTGCTCGCGCTCTCGGCCGCGTGGGAGGCCGTCTGCCAGCGCGTTGTGGCTCGAACGGTTCGCGTGCTGATCGTCGGCACGGGCGAGTGCGCCTCCGACGTGACCGACGCCGTCGAGCGCTCCGAGCGCACGCGGTTCAGCGTAGTCGGGACGGTCGCGGATGCGCAAGGAGCCGACGCGGGCGGTGGAGCCCCCGTCCTCGGCCCACTCGCCGCCCTCGCCGATATCGTCGACGCGCAGCGCCCCGACGTGATCGTCCTCGCCGACGTCGAGCGCTATGAGCTCGCCCTCAACCGCTTGCTCGACGTCACCTCAGGCGAGTTCAAGGTCGCCGACGTTGCGCACTTCTTCGAGTACGCGTTCTGCCGGGTGCCGCTCCGCTATCTCGCGCCGACCTGGTTCATGAGCATTCTCCACCTGCGTCAGCGGCCGTACACGCGCGCCGCCAAGCGGACGTTCGACCTCTTCGTCGCCGGGCTCGCGCTGCTCCTGGCCGCGCCGCTGATGGCGGTGATCGCGTTGCTGGTTCGCCTGACGCCGGGGCCGGTGATCTACCGGCAGACGCGGGTCGGCCAGGCGGGCCGGCCCTTCACGATGTACAAGTTCCGCACGATGCGGGCGGACGCCGAGGAGGGCGGACGCGCGATCTTCGCGGCGGAGCGCGATCCGCGGACGACGCGGTTCGGGCGCCTCCTGCGGATGACCCACCTCGACGAGCTGCCGCAGTTGTGGGACGTCATCAAAGGGGATATGTCGATCGTCGGGCCACGACCGGAACGCCCCGAGTTCGTGCCGATGCTCGAGAAGTCGGTCCCGTTCTTCACACGACGCCTCCTGATCAAGCCCGGGATCACGGGCTGGGCTCAGCTGCGATCGGACTACGCATGGGACGCGGACAGCACGGCGGAAAAGCTCTCGTACGACCTCTGGTACCTCCGCCATCGCAACGTGATGCTGGACCTGGCGATCTGCGCACAGACGGCCGCGACGATGTTGCTTCGGCCGGGGCGTTGAGCGCCGGGCTGCTTTCGGGCCGGACGGCCCGTTAGAATGCGAGTGCGGCCCGTTATGCGTGAGACCACAGACCCGGACACCCCGAGCGGCGAGCGGATCCTGCTGGACGCGGAGGGAAACCGAACCGACGACCCGGCCAAGGCCGAGCGCGGCGAGCTCGACGGGCGCGACGAGCAGGATCGGAGCCCGCGCACCCGGTTCTTCTTCGACGAGGTCGAGATCAAGTGGCTCCCCGTCAGCGAGTCGGCCTTTCTGCTCTGGGTGCTGGCCGGGCTCCTCGGTGCGTGGCTGCTGATCGGCGTTCTCTTCGGACTCGTCTAGCACTTCCGCCGAAGCGCGCATGACTGTCTCCTGGGGGCTGCTGTCGACCGCCCGGATCAACGACGAGATCCTCGCTGCCGCCCGCGAGACCGACGCCGCGGCCGTGGTGGCGGTTGCCAGCCGCGACCGCGATCGTGCCGAGGCATCTGCCCGGGAGCACGGGATCGAGCGCGCCCACGGAAGCTACGAGGCGCTCCTCGCCGACCCGGGCGTCGAGGCCGTGTACGTCTCGCTCCCGAACGGGATGCACGTCGAATGGTCGACGCGCGCGCTCGAGGCCGGCAAGCACGTCCTCGTCGAGAAGCCGCTCTCGCGCAGGCGGCACGAGGTCGAGAAGCTCTTCGACCTCGCCGCTTCGAAGCAGCTCGTCCTCTCCGAGGGGTTCATGTGGCGTCACCATCCGCAGACGGCGAAGCTCGTCGAGCTCGTCGAGACCGGCACGATCGGGCGGCTGCGCCTCGTGCGGGCCGGGTTCAGCTTCATGCTGGACGATCCCAGCGACGTCCGCCTGAGCGCGGCCCTCGACGGCGGTGCCTTGATGGACCTCGGCTGCTACTGCCTCAGCGCGCTGCGGCTGCTGGCGGGCGAGCCCCTGCGGCTGTCCGGCGAGCAGACCCTAGGCCCGACAGGTGTCGACGTCTCGTTCGTCGGCACGGCCGCATTCGAGCACGAGATCATGGGGCACTTCGACTGCTCGTTCGTCCTCCCGCGCCGGTCCGAGCTCGAGGTGGCCGGCGAGGCGGGCGTCCTCTTCCTCTCCGATCCGTGGACGATCCGGACGCCCGGCATCGAGATCCGCCGCGAAGGGGCGGAGCCCGAGCGCGTCGCCGTGCCCCGGGTGAGCTCGTACCGCCTCGAGCTGGAGAACGTCAGTGCCGCGATCCGCGGCGAGGCGCCCCTGCTGCTCGGCCGCGACGACGCAGTCGGCCAGGCGCGGGCGATCGAGACGCTGTACCGGTCGGCGGAAAGCGCAGCCGGCGTCGGCTAAACTGCGCCCGACCGGGGCGGTTAGCTCAGTTGGGAGAGCACCAGCTCGACAAGCTGGGGGTCACTGGTTCGAGCCCAGTACCGCCCATCTGTGAAGACCCCGCGCACGGCGGGGTTTTCTTTGCGGCGACGGTGGCTTTGGTGGCCTTACCCGGGAACTCGCGCCGCGAGCTCAAGCGAGGACACGACAAACCGCTCGCAACGGTTGCTCAAGCACCTAGTGCCTTCAGCCACTAAACTCTCGCCCGGTTTCGAAGCAAAGGGGGAGGAATGAAACGTCCTTGGACGCGGTCAGTAGCGGTCGCGGTCGCGGCGGCAGTGGTAGTCGTGCCGGCCGCTCTCGCTATACACGGCGGCGACACGCTGGTGACAGTCGGGAGTCCGACGTCACCGTTCCCACAGAACAAGCAGAACGAACCGGCGGTTGCGATCAATCCCATTGCGCCGAACATCGTTGCCGCTGGCGCCAACGATGAGATTGATCTCGAGGCCTGCAACAATCGAGCCGACAACACATGTCCGTTTACGGCGGGTGTCGGCGTCTCTGGCGTCTACTTCTCGCTCAATCGCGGCGACTCGTGGACCCAGCCCACCTACACCGGCTGGACTGCGAGGGACTGCCTCGGCGTCGTCGGGACGCAGCCAAGCAACCCGGCCGACAACTGCAACCCACACGTCGGTCCCATTGGAACGCTGCCGCGCTACTACGAGAGCGGGCTCGTTGCCGACGGCGATCCGGCGGTCGCGTTCGGGCCGAAGCCGGGCCCGAATGGCTTTTCCTGGGCGAACGGCTGGCGGCTCTACTACGCCAACATCAGCTCGAACTTTTCCAGCGTTCGCTCTGAAGCCGCGATCAGCGGATTCGAGGCGGTTGCCGTCTCTCGGCTTGACGACGCCAATCTCGGCGCCGCCATGGCCGGCGCGAACAACGCCTGGCAGGCTCCGGTCATTGCCTCAAAGCAGAACGCCGCGCTGTTCTCGGACCATGAGCAGATCGCGGTCGACGACGCCGCATCAAGCCCATTCTTCGGCAACGTCTACGTCTGCGATGCTGCCTTCCGCAGTCAAGAAAAGTCGCCGAATGCACTCCCGGAACCAATCCAGCTCAATGTCTCGAGTGATGGCGGCGACACGTGGCGGACACGGCAGCTGTCCGCAGCGGTCAACAACATCGTCATCGGCGGCCGCCAGGACTGCCAGGTCGACACCGACAGCGATGGCGTCGCCTATGTCTTCTGGGACGGGATCGACACCCGGACGCGGCAAATCGCGATCTTCATGATCCGCTCGTTCGACGGCGGCAAGACGTTCGAACGCCCAGCGCGGGTGGTGACCCATGCCACACAGACCGGGTTGTTCGATCCGAACTCCGGCTCAAACACCATGGACGGCATCGCTGGCGCCCGCGACGGGCTCACGCCGAGTATTTCGATCGCGAATGGCGCTCCTACGGGTGCTGGCGCTCCGGACTGGATCGTGCTCACGTACGCAAATGGGCCGACGCCCTCCGACGTCAATCCCGG
>DATMIX010000023.1:0-22404 GCA_035554095.1 Gaiellaceae bacterium
GCGCTGCGTCGCAGCCGCCGCGGAAACTTCGTCGGCCGCGCCTTCCGTGACCTCCAGGGCCACAAGGTCCGCGCGAGCATCCCGCCACGCGTCGCCTTCTCGCGAGAGAAGCTCGACGCCTTCATCGAGAGGGTCGCGAAGCAGGTGAACGTCGCGCCCGTCAGCGCGCGGATCGATCCGAACGGGATCGCCCTGAACGTGACGCCTTCGAAACCCGGGCGCGCGGTCCAGAAGCGCTTCCTGAAGTTCCGGATCCTCCGTGAGCTTCGCAACCCCGACTCGCTGCACGTGGCCCTTCTGTCGACGCGCCAGCTACGGCCGAAGCTCAGCACGGCCCGCCTCGCGGTGAAGTACCCCGCCTACGTGACGATCGATCGCGCGAACTTCAAGCTCCGCCTCTGGAAGAAGCTGAAACTCACGCGGACCTACACCATCGCCGTGGGACAGCAGGGGCTCGAGACCCCCGCGGGCGAGTACGAGATCAACGACAAGCAGACGAATCCCTCGTGGCACGTCCCGAACAGCGATTGGGCGGGGGCCCTTGCGGGCCGCGTTATCCCACCCGGCCCGGACAACCCGATCAAGGCGCGGTGGATGGGCTTCTACAACGGCGCGGGCATCCACGGCACCGACGCGATCTACTCGCTTGGAACGGCGGCTTCGCACGGCTGCATCCGGATGGCGATTCCCGACGTGGAGCAGCTCTACGAGCTCGTGCCACTGCACACGCCGATCTACGTCGGCTAGTACCGACGAGCGACTAGCGACCCTTGAATTCCGGATCGCGCTTCTCGGTGAACGCGGTCAGGCCCTCGTTCGCGTCCTCGGAGGCGAAGGCGAGGTAGAGCGCCCGCCGCTCGGCCTCCAGGCCGGCCTGCAGCGTCGTCTCGTAGGCTCGGTTCACCGACTCTTTCGCGAGCCGCGTCGCGACCGGCCCCTTCGCGGCGATCTCGTGCGCGACGCGCTTGGGCTCCTCGAGCCACGCCTCGCGCGCCACCGTCCGTGAGACGAGCCCCGCGGCGAGCGCCTCGCGCGCGGACAGCCGTCGCCCGCTCAGGATCACGTCCATCGCCAGCGCCTTGCCGACGGCCCGCGTCAGCCGCTGCGTCCCTCCGGCACCCGGGATGATCCCGAGCGTCGTCTCCGGCTGGCCGAACTGAGCGGTCTCCGACGCGATGATCAGGTCGCACGACATCGCCAGCTCGCAGCCGCCGCCGAGGCAGAACCCGGAGACCGCCGCCACGAGCGGCGTCCACAGACCGCGGATCGCGTCCCAGCGCTCGACCCGGCGCTGGTAGTAAAGCTCGATCGCGGACGATCGCGCGAGCTCGCCGATGTCCGCGCCGGCGGCGAATGCGCGCTCGCTGCCCCCGAGCACGATGCAGCGCACCCCGGGATCCCGATCGAGCTCGGTCAGCGTCGAGACGAGCTCGTCCATCAACTCGTCCGAGAGGGCGTTGAGCGCCTCGGGCCGGTTGAGCCGGACGACCCCGACCGGGCCGTCGCGCTCTACGAGGATCAGCCCTTCTTCAGGAATGCCTGGATCGCCTCCTTCGCCTCGTCGCCGAGCATCGAGAGCGAGAGCCAGTCGCGCGCGTGACCGACCGTCTCGTGCCAGGAGATGTCCCGCCACCAGTTCAGCTGCTGCTTCGTGTAGCGGAGCGTCTGCGGCAGCTTCACCGCCAGGCGCTCGACGTAGTAGTCGACGGCTGCGTCGAGCTCCGCCGAGGGAACGGCGCGGTTGACGAGCCCCCACTCCTCCGCCTGCTTCGCAGGAACCTCGTCGCAGAGGAGCAGGATCTCGCGGGCACGCCGATCGCCCACGAAGATCGGAAGCCACTGGGTGGCGCCGCCCGCGGGCACCGATCCGTGCTCGGGGCCGACGTGCCGGATGAACGCGTCGTCGACCATCACGGCGAGGTCGCACGCCATCTGCAGCTCGTTGCCCCCGCCCACCGCGATGCCGTTGACGCGCGCGACGGTGGGCTTGCCGATCTCGCGCAGCCGGTCGTGCATCTCCTTGAACGCACCGAACCACTTCCAGTACTCGCGCGGGTTGTCGAGCAGGTCCTCGCCCCACGACTTGAGGTCGGCGCCGACGCAGAAGGCCCGGCCCGTTCCCGTGACGACGACGACGCGAACGTCGTCGTCCCACGAGGCGTCCTCGCAGGCGCGGCCGATCTCGCGCAGCATCCGGAAGTCGAAGGCGTTGAGCACCTCCGGCCGGTTGAGCGTGATCGTCGCCCGCGGCGGCGACTTCTCGTAGACGATGCGCTCGAACCCGAGCTCGGCCGGGTCGACGGGCTGGGGCCGCTCGGGCTCGGTCACGGCGCGAGCCTAACCGAGGTGCCGACTAGCATCCGGCCGATGTCGGGAGCCAACACGGTCGCCGTCGCGATGACCCTCGTGGCCGGCGTCGCGGGAACGGTTCAGGTCGCCGTGATGGGACGTTTCGGCGAGCGCATTGGGATCGCGCCGGCCTTCGCCTTCGCGGCGACGGTCTCCGCGCTGATCGCCGTGCTGGTGCTCCTCGCCGCGCGACGCAGCCTCGCCGGCTTCTCGGACGCGCTCCACCAGCCCACCTGGATGTGGATCGGTGGCCTAATGGGCGCGATCGTCGTCTTCACGGTCACGCTCGCCGCGCCGAGAATCGGCGCGACCGCGACCGTGGCGATCTTCGTCTTCGCCCAGTTCGCCGCCGCGGCCGTCATCGACCGTTACGGCTATTTCGGGCTCGAGCGGATCGGGCTCAGCTGGCCCCGCGTCGTCGGTCTCGCACTGCTCTGCGTCGGCGCTGCGCTGACGCTGAAGAAATGAGCTAGCCCAGTTCGACGAAGTAGACGCGGAACGGAACGCCGAGCCCCTGCGCGTCCTCGGCCGACCTGACAAGCCCGTCCTGGGCCTGCTTCCACGTCTCGCGATCGGGGAACTCGAACTCGAAGTAGTGGGCGACGTCGGACTCGCCCCGGGGCGTCCCGAGCACGCGTCCGTGACGGATCGTCGCCGACGGAACCACGCGCGCGCTCAGCGCGACGTGCTGGGCGTAGCGCTCGGGGTCGGGCGCCTCGGAGTAGAGAACGACGACTCGGATCACGCCGCGGGAGCCTATCGGGACGCCGTGGAGGGTAAGGCTCGTTGTCATGCATGTGAGCAGGCAGGCGAAGGTCTGGATCGCCCTCTGGACCGTGTACATCGTCTGGGGCTCGACGTACCTCGGCATCGAGCTCGCAGGCGAGACGATGCCGCCGACGTATGCCGCGGGCGTCCGGTTCACGCTCGCGGGCGGTCTCATGCTCGGCTTCATCGCCTGGCGCAGCGGCCGCCGGGCCCTGCGCCTGACGCGGGCCGAGCTCGCGTCCTCGGCCGTCGTCGGCCTGCTGCTTCCCGGCGCGAACTCGCTGCTCTTCATCACCGAGCGCGAGGTGCCGATCGGGCTCGCGTCGCTGATCATCGCCTCGATTCCGCTCTGGGTCCTGCTGCTCCGGCTCGGCGTCGGGGACCGCCCGGACCTCGTCTCGACCCTCGGGCTCGTGGTCGGATTCGCCGGCATCGCGCTGCTCGTGCGGCCGGGCGGCGACACGGGCTCGCTCGGCTACCTGATGCTCACCGTCCTGGCCGCGATCCTCTGGGCGGTCGGCTCGTTTCTGTCGCCGCGGATGAGCGTGCCGCGCGACCCGTTCGTGGCCACCGCGTTCGAGATGCTGATCGGCGGCCTCATCCTCCTGATCATCGGCCTTGCGGTCACCAACCCCGGCGACCTGGATCCGTCCACCTACTCGGCCCGCTCGATCTTCGGGCTCTGGTACCTGATCCTCTTCGGCTCGATCCTCGGCTACAGCGCGTACGTGTGGCTGCTCGCGAACGCGCCGATCGGCCAGGTTTCGACCTACGCCTACGTGAACCCCGTGATCGCGATCGCGCTGGGGGTGATCGTGCTCGACGAAGACGTCACCCTGCAGGTCGTCCTCGGGGCGCTGCTGATCCTGGCCTCCGTCGCGATCGTGATCCGGAGAGAGGCGGCGCCGGAGGTGCCGATCGAAGGGCAAGGCTACGCAGGCGGGGCCGCTCCCGTTCCGCAGGAGCCCGACTAGAGCCCCACGAGCTCGTCGGGACGAACCGGCACGCGCGTCAGCTCGCGGCCGCTCGCCTCCCTGAGGGCGGAAACGATCGCCGCCGTCGACACGACCGTCGGCGGCTCGCCGACGCCTTTGACGCCGAACGGCGCCTCCGGCTCGGGAACCTCGACGAGCTCGGCGTCGACCGGAGGCATGTCGAGAGTCGTCGGAATCAGGTAGTCGGTGAAGCTCGCGTTGGTGATCAGGCCGCGCGATGTTTGGATCTCCTCCATCAGCGCGAGCCCGAGGCCCTGGGCCGTGCCGCCCTCGATCTGCCCGTAGACGGCCTGCGGGTTGACGGCCTTGCCCACGTCCTGGGCGGTCCCGATCCAGACGACGCGGGTGAGGCCGAGATCGACGTCCACCTCGACGACGACGCGCATCGCCGCGCAGACGTACGCGACGTGCGCGCCGCTCTCACCCGTGATCTGGCCGGTCTCGGGGTCGAGGGGCACCGTGCGCCTGTGGTGGTACACGCGCTCGAGGTCGATCGAGGCGCCGGGCTCGAGCCCTCCGCGCCGGGTGAGCTCCTCCTTTGCCGCGCGGCAGGCGAGCTGGACCGCGCCAGCGGACATCCACGTCATCCGTGACGCCGACGCGGACCCTGCCGAGCCGACGGTGCCGGTGGTTGCCGGGCCGAGCGTGACGTCGTCGAGCTCGAGCTCGGTCCGGGCGGTCTGGAGGATCACGTTGACGACGCCCTGCCCGACCTCCGCCGCGGCGCAGTGGACCTCGGCGGAGAGGTCGCCGTCGGCGTCTGCGATCACTTTCACGCGGGCGGCCGTGGAGTCGTCGAAGCCCTCCGAGTAACAGACGTTCTTGAACCCAACCGCGAACCCGACGCCGCGCTTCACTCCCTCGCCCCTGGTCGTGTTTCCCGTGCCGCCCGGCAGGCGTAGGACGTCGCGCGGCAGCTCTTCGGGCTCGGGCACCGGCAGCGCCGCGCAGCGCCGGATCACCTCGGCGACGGGCAACGAGCCTGCGATCTTCTGCCCGGTCGGCAGGACATCGCCGGGCGCGAGCGCGTTCCGCAGCCGAAGATCGACGGGGTCGAGCCCGAGCTCGGCGGCGAGCTTGTCCATCTGCGCTTCGTGGGCGAAACAGCTCTGGACGGCCCCGAACCCGCGCATCGCGCCGCACGGTGGGTTGTTCGTGTAGACGCACGTGCACTCGATCAGCGCGTTCTCGACCGCGTACGGGCCGCACGCGAACGAGGAGGCGTTCGCGGTCACCGCCGTGGAGCTCGATGCATAGGCGCCGCCGTCGAGCAGGATCCGCGCGCGGACGTTGACCAGCTTGCCGTCGCGGTTGGCGCGGTGCTCCAGCCAGAGCTTCGCAGGGTGCCGGTGGATGTGGCCGACGAACGATTCTTCGCGGTTGTAGACCATCTTCACGGGCCGGTTCGCGTGGAGGGCGAGCATCGACGCGTGGATCTGCATCGACAGGTCCTCGCGGCCGCCGAAAGCGCCGCCCACCCCGGCCAGGTGGATCCGGACCTGCTCGGGCTCGAGGCCAAGGCAGGGCGCGACCTGGTCGCGGTCGACGTGGAGCCACTGCGTCGCGACGAAGACATCGATGCCACCCTCGCCGTCGGGGATCGCCAGTCCGGATTCCGGGCCGAGGAAGGCCTGATCCTGGATCCCGAGCTCGTAGCGGCCGGACACGCTGACCTCGCCCTGCGCGGCCGGGTCGCCGTGGCGGATGACGAGCGTGCGGACGACGTTCGGGCGCGGGTCATCGCGGAAGCCGTGGCCCTGCGTGGGCCGACCTTCGTGCAGTGGCTCCTGCTCGGTGGCCAGCTCGGGGTCGACCACGGGCTCGAGCGGCTCGTACTCGACGCGGATCCGCTCGGCCGCGCGGCGCGCCTGCTCGGGATGCTCCGCGGCGACGACCGCCACGGCCTCGCCGAAGTACCGCACGCGGTCGATCGCGAGCACCGGCTGGTCGGCGAACTCGAGCCCGTACGTCTTCGCCCCCGGAACGTCGTCGTGCGTGAGCACCGCGTGGACGCCCGGCATGCCGAGCGCCTCCGAGATGTCGACGTCTGTGATCAGAGCGTGCGCGTGCGGGCTTCGCAGGGTGTGCCCCCACAGCATCCCGGCCGCGAACAGGTCGCTCGAGTACGCGAACTCGCCGGTCACCTTCGTGATCGCGTCGACGCGCCTGACGCTCTCGCCGACGCGCCCGAGCTCGAGCGTCCGAGCCGACGTGCTCACCCCGGACCGGTCCTCGTGCCTGGCACCAGGCCACGTCCCCGCGGGACGTGGCCGGTCGAACTGCGAAGCGCTAATTGCAGGGAAAGTGCTCGCTTTGGACCGGTCCCGGTGCCTGGCACCGGGGGTCACGACGCGGCCAGCCTGACGGCGTCGAAGATCTTCGCGTAGCCGGTGCAACGGCAGAGGTTGCCCGACAGCGCTTCGCGGATCTCGTCGTCGCTCGGAGACGGGTTCCGCAGCAGCAGGTCCGCGGTCGCGACCACGAAGCCGGGCGTGCAGAAGCCGCACTGGACGGCGCCTGTCTCGGCGAACGCCTCCTGGACGCGGTGGAGCTGCCCGCCCTCGGCGAGGCCCTCGACGGTGACGATCTCGTGCCCCTCCGCCTGCGCGGCGAGGACGAGGCACGCGCAGACCAGCTTGCCGTCGAGCAGGACGGAGCACGAGCCGCACTCGCCCTGCTCGCAGGCGTTCTTCGAGCCGGGCAGGCCGAGCCGCTCGCGCAGGACGTAGAGCAGGCTTTCACCCGCCCACGCGTCCGTCTCGTAGCGCTCGCCGTTGATCGCAAGCTCGAGCCTCACGCGAGACACCGCTCCAGCGCCCGGGCCGCGAGGACCCGCAGGGAGTGCCGGCGGTACGCGGCGGTGCCGCGGACGTCGTCGATCGGACTCGCCGCGTCCGCAACGCGCTCGGGGAACCCGTCGGCGTCGGCGAGCAAGCCGGTCACGAGTCCCGTCACCGGGCCGGCCGAGCCGAACGCGGCACGCAGCTCGCCGGCCTCGCGATCCACGGCGAGCGCGAGCGAAACGACCGAGATCACCATCGCGTTCCGGGGGCCGACCTTCATGAACGTCTCCGAGCCGGTGCCGGGCCGCACGCGCACCGCGACGATCAGCTCGTCGGCGGCGAGCGCGTTTCGCCGCGGGCCGGTCAGGAACTCCGTCAGAGGCAGCGAGCGCTCGCCCCGAACGCTCGCGAGCTCGACCTCCCCCCGCGCGACGAGCAGCGGCGGCAGCGCATCTCCCGCCGGTGACGCCGTGCCGAGATTGCCGCCGACCGTCCCGCGATTCCGGATCTGGGGCCCGCCGATCGTCCGCGCCGCCTCCGCGAGCGCCGGCAGCGATTCGGCGACCCTCGGCTCCATCGCCTCGGTGTACGTCAGGGCCGCACCCAGACGGATCGAGCCGTTCTCACGCGACCAGCCGCGAAGCTCCGAGACCTCGTTCAGGTTCAGGAGCGTCGCGGGCCGCGCGCGGTCGAAATTGAGCTCGACCATCACGTCCGTACCGCCCTGGATCGGCACGGCATCGGGCCGCTCCGCCTTCAGGCGAATCGCCTCGGCGAGGGAGCTGGGGGACAGCACTTCCACTGGCGACAAGCGTATTTACTCGCGACCGGCGGGTTGCTCCTTGCGCGGCCGCGCCAAGCCGCGGGTACTCGTCCTGGCGTTGGGCTCGAGCGCCTCCGACGTGTACGTGACCGCGGGATCCCACAAGAGGAACTCGTTGATCCCGTTGCGGCGCGCCGCCCGGATCTGCGCGCGCACCTCCGCCTCGCCGTACGAGACGCCGAGTGTGAAGTCCTGGAGCCACGGAACCACGCGCGCGCCCGTGCCACGCGTCTGCTTGGAAAAGTCCCCCAGCGAGCGCAGGACGATCTGGTACGGCTGGCTGTTCGGAGCGGCGACGTTGTACTCGCCGGGCGCCCAGTGCGACGGGTAGACCATTGGCGCGATGTAGTCCGACTCGCGAGCCATGGCGGGGATGTCCTGCGCGACCTCGAGCGGACGAGTCGCTGCGACGCCGAAGACGGAGACGCCGAGGTAAGTGCCGTACGGCTCGAGGGCACGCCGCGTCTCGCGTATGAACTCGACGATCGAGCGCTCCGGAGTCCCGCGGAGCCCCGGGAAGATCATGCTCGAGCGCGGACCGTCGGGCCGGCGCACGTAGTCGTAGAGCACGTCATCGACGCCCGCGCGTGCGGCGGCGACCGCGACGTCGATGTTGTACCTGCGAACGGCCGGGTCGGCGAAGTTCGTGAACCCGCCGTAGTCGCCCGCATACAGCCCCCCGTCCGGTGTCTGGACGACCCGGCTCCGCTGGCCGCGTCTCCACGCAGCCGACGCGAGCACCGGATCCCGAAAGCAGACGAGCCTGCCGATCACACGGATTCCCCGCGCGTGCATCTTCCTCACGATGGCATCCAAGTCGTAGATGTCCTTAACGGCTTGGATGCGACGGCCGAGCGGCACCGATGCGTCGAAGCCGACGTCGCCCGACTCGTCCTTGAGATCGATCTCGATCGCGTTGATCCGCCGCTCGTCGATCAGCTTCATGACGCCGCGGTGAAGATCCGCGTCCGCCCAGCCGTAAAAGGTGACGTGTACCGCACGCACAGGCACCGGCGGCCGCCGCCGGACGATCTCGACCGGCACGCGCCGGGCCGTGCGGTTCCCTGCGAGATCGACCGCCTCCAGCAGGAGCGTCCTCGGCAGCGGCGGCGCGACGCGGACGGCGAAGCGGCCATCCTCGACGGCGGCGGCGCGCCCGGCGATCCGCACGCGTGATCCCGGCTCCACCGTTCCTTTGGACACGAGCGCGCGCCGCGGCTTCGCGGTGGCGGGACGATCGAGCCGAATCGACGGCGGCGTCGTGTCAACGACGAAGTGCCAGGTGTGCGTCGCCGACGCGCCGAGAAAGCCGCCGCCCCTCTTCACCTCGACGCGATGCTCGCCGTCCGGAAGCGCTCCGGGCCGGAACGCCTGTGTTGCTCCCTTTCGCGTCGAGCGCGCGGAGACGTCGCGGCCGTCGAGCGTCCACCGCACGTTGCTCGCGTCGTTGACGGTGAACGCGAGTTTCGCGAGCCCGGTGGCGCCAACGCGCGCGTCGGGGGCGGGCCCTGTCGCGTCGAGCGAGGGGGCGAAGACGCTGCGTCCGCCCGCAACAGCCGCAACGGCGAGAGCGATCAATCCGACGAGTGCCAGCGCAACGGCACGACGGCGGCGAAACGTCCGGGGAGAAGCACGCGGACGCGTCCGCCGCGCTGCGGGCTGCTCCGGGGGACGAGCGGGCTGCTCGGCGGGCTCGATCGGGCGCTCCCGAACCCGAGCCTGGCGGCCGTCCTCCAGCACGGCGAGGATCGATCGCGCCGCGGATCGCTCGGCTGCCGTAACACCGCGACGGGCCGTCGTCCGCGCCCATTTCAAAGCCGCGGAACGATCTGCCGCGCTCGTTCCGCCGTTGTCCGCGGCGGCAAGCGCCGCCGCGACCGCAGCACGTGCGTCCGGGGCCAGCGCCTCGTCGTGCTCACCGGCCCAACGGCGAACCGCGTTCGCATGCGCTGGATCCACGCGGGGAGAGTAACGCGGCGCCGGACGATGATCGGCTGTGCCCACAGGACTGCCGGCGCCCTGGGTTATCGTCGCCGGATGCCGGACCTTGCTCGACGACTCGCGGTCGCCCGGGGCGACGAGCCGGCCGATCTCGTCGTTCGAGGCGGCCGTGTCCTTTCCGTCTTCACGCGCGAGTGGCTCGAGGCGGATCTCGCGATCGCAGACGGCTACGTCGCGGGGCTCGGCGACTACGCGGGGCCGGAGGAGCTCGACGCGACCGGGCGTTTCCTCGTCCCCGGATTCATCGACGCGCACATGCACCTCGAGTCGCCGAAGCTGCTCCCCGACGAGTTCGCCCGGCTCGTGCTGCCGCTGGGGACGACGACCGTCGTCGCCGACCCGCACGAGCTCGCGAACGTCCTCGGCACCGACGGGATCCACTGGCTGCTCGACTTCTGCGCGGACCTCCCATTGGACGTCTACTTCATGGCCTCGTCGTGTGTTCCGGCGTCGCGATTCGAGTCGCCGCGCCGCGAGCTGACGGAGGGCGATCTCCAGGGGCTGCTGCGCCGTAGGCGGGTGCTCGGCCTCGCGGAGATGATGAATTTCCCGGGAGTGATCCATGGGGACGCGCGCGAGCTGACCAAGCTCGGCCTTGCCGGTGCGACGCACGTCGACGGCCACGCGCCGGGAGTGCTGGGCAAGGACCTGAACGCCTACGCCGCCTCGGGCATCCGCTCCGACCACGAGGCCTTGACCGTCGAGGAGGGACGGGAGCGGCTCCGGGCCGGAATGTGGCTTCTGATCCGCGAGGCGTCGATGGCTCGCAACCTGCAGGCTCTGCTCCCGCTCGTGCTCGAGTACGGCAACTCGCGGATCGCCTTCTGCACGGACGACAAGGATCCCGACGACATCGCCGAGCGCGGCCACATCAACGGGATGGTGCGTGACGCTGTCGCCGCCGGAGTCGCCCCGGAGGACGCTCTCGTGCTCGCCTCCTGCAACGCCGCGGTCTGGCACGGGCTCGGCCACCTCGGGGCGCTCGCGCCGGGCTACCAGGCCGACGTGCTCGTTCTGCCGGACCTCGCGGCGTTCGAGCCCGAGCTCGTCCTCAAAGCGGGCCGTCCCGTGGACGAGATCGCCCGCTCCGAGGTGCCGGAGTGGGTCAAGCACACCGTGCGCATCGAGACGGTCGGCGCCGACCGCTTCCGGATCCCCTGGTCGGAGGGCCGGCGCGCCCGCGTGATCGGGCTGGTGCCCGACCAGATCCTCACCGAGTCGCTCGCCGAGGAGCCGGCGACGAAGGACGGCGAAGCCGTCGCGGATCCTGCCCGCGACCTCGCGAAGATCGCGGTCGTCGAGCGCCACCTCGGGACGGGCCGGATCGGGCTCGGGCTCGTCCGCGGTTTCGGGCTCCAGCGCGGCGCCCTCGGCTCGACGGTCGCGCACGACGCCCACAACATCGTCGTCGTCGGCGTCTCCGACGACGACATGGCACGTGCCGTCGAGCGGCTCGCCGAGCTCGGCGGCGGGATCGTCGCGGTGGAGGACGGCCAGGTCCTCGCCGAGCTGCCCCTCCCGGTGGGCGGGCTGCTCTCCGACGCTCCGCTCGCCGAGGTCGTCGAGCGCAGCCGCGCCTGCACGGAGGCCGCCGAGGGCCTCGGCTGCACCGGCTCAACACCCTTCCTGACGATGTCGTTTCTCGCGTTGTCGGTGATCCCGAGCCTGAAGATCACGGACCAGGGGCTCGTCGACGTGGATCGCTTCGAGCTCGTGCCGCTCGAGGCCGGATGAGCAGAGTCCTCGCGAACGCCCGCGTCGTGACGATGGACGAAGCGGGCACGGAGCTCGACGGCTGGGTCCGGATCGACGACGGCTTCGTGAGCGAAGTCGGCGCCGGAACGCCGCCGGAGGGCGCGGAGGATCTCGCCGGCGCGGTTTTGACTCCCGCGCTCGTCAACACCCACCACCACCTGTTCCAGACGCTCACGCGGGCGCGCGCGCAGGAGGCCGACCTGTTCACGTGGCTGAAGGAGCTCTACCCGGTGTGGGCACGCATTGACGCAGAGGCCGAATACGCTGCGGCACGCGCAGGCCTCGCCGAGCTCGCGCTCTCGGGCTGCGGCACGGTCTTCGACCACCACTACGTCTTCCCGCGGGGCCGGGACGGCCTGATCGAGGCGGAGCTCGCCGCGGCGCAGGAGCTCGGCGTGAGGCTCGTCGCCTCACGGGGCTCGATGGACCTCGGCGAATCGGACGGCGGCCTGCCGCCCGACGGCCTGGTCGAGGACCTCGACGCCGTGCTCGCGGACACCGAGCGCCTCGCCGGGCTGCACGAGGAGGGTCCGGCCGCGCGCGTCCAGCTGGCGGTCGCGCCGTGCTCGCCGTTCTCCGTCACCGGCCGCCTGATGACGGAGTCCGCGGAGCTCGCACGCCGGCTGCGGCTGCCCCTGCACACCCACCTCGCCGAAACGGTCGAGGAGGAGGCCTATTGCCGCAAGCTGTACGGGTGCCGCCCGGTCGAGTACCTCGAGCAGCTCGGGTGGCTTGCAGAGGACGTCTGGTGCGCGCACTGCGTGCACCTGGACGACGCGGACGTCGGGAAGTTCGGTTCGACCGGAACGGGAGTCGCCCACTGCCCGACCTCGAACCTACGCCTGGGTGCAGGCGTCGCGCCGGTGCGGCAGTTGCTCGACGCACACGTCCGGGTCGGGTTGGGTGTCGACGGCTCGGCGTCCAACGAGCGGGGCGACCTGCTCTACGACGTCAAGCAGGCCCTGCTGGTCGCGCGCGGCCGTGGTGGCCCGCGGGCCCTCACGGCGCGCGAGGCGCTGCGCATCGCCACCCGTGGCAGCGCCTCGGTGCTCGGCCGCGCCGACCTTGGTGCGATCGAACCGGGCCGCTGCGCCGATCTCGCCGTGTGGCGGACCGACGGCCTCGAGCTCGGCGGCGCCGACGATCCCGTGGCCGGCCTCGTGCTCTCCGCGCCTCACCGCGTCGATCGGCTGCTCGTCGGCGGCGAGGACGTCGTCCGCGACGGACACCTCGTGCGGGCCTCTGAGGAGGAGATCGCCGGCGCGCACCGCGTCCAGGCGCGAAGATTCGCCGCATGATCTCGACGCACGTCCTGGACACCGAGCGGGGTGAGCCGCGGCCGGGCCTGGCGGTTGCCCTCTTTCGCGGCGGCGAGCTGGTCTCGGAGCAGCTGACGGACGACGACGGCCGGATCGGCGAGCTGGCGCCGGACGGGCTCCAGGCCGGCGAATACCGCCTCGTCTTCGACGTCGCCGGCGAGTTCTTCCGACGGGTCGAGCTGACGCTGACCGTGACCGAGCCCGACCGCCATCACCACGTCCCGCTGCTCGTCTCGGCCTTCTCGTGCACGACCTACCGCGGCAGCTGAGCGAGGAGGAGCTCGCGGAGCTCTTCGAGGGACGAACGAGGCTGGTCGAGCGCCTCGCCGGCACGAACGATCCGCTCGGCTCCGCGGAAGAGGTGATCGCCGGGCTGGACGAGCGCCAGAAGATCGAGGCGCTCAACGCGCATCCCGCGATCGGAGCCCAACGGCTCTCCACACGCTCCGCCGCGGAGCAGGGCGGCGATGCGGACGCTGTCACCCTGACGGAGCTCGCGTACCTGAACCAGGTCTACGAGGAGAAGTTCGGTTTTCGGTTCGTCGTCTTCGTCGCGGACCGGCCGAAGTCGGAGATCCTCGAGGTGCTCAGGGAGCGGCTCGAGCGCACGCGCGAGGAAGAGCTGGAGACGGGGCTCCGCGAGCTGGTCGCGATCGCGCGCGACCGCTGGAACAGCGCCTGATGGACCCGTACGCGAACGAGTGGCTCGATTTGCTCGTCCGCTGGCTGCACGTGATCGCGGCCGTGGCGTGGATCGGCGCCTCGTTCTACTTCATCGCGCTCGACAATCACCTGCGGCCGCCGAAGGACGAGGAGGACGTCGACGGGGGCGTCGGCGGTGAGGCCTGGGAGATCCACGGCGGCGGCTTCTATCAGGTCCAGAAGTACCGGATCGCCCCGGTGAAGCTGCCCGAGCAGCTCTACTGGTTCAAATGGGAGGCGTACACGACCTGGCTCTCGGGCTTCGCCCTCCTGATCGTCCTCTACTACGTCAACGCGGACACGTACCTGATCGACAAGGACGTGGCAGACCTGAGCCCGTGGGAGGCGATCGCGATCAGCATCGCGCTCCTCGCCGCGGCCTGGGTCGTCTACGACGCCCTCTGCCGCCTCGTCCCCGACGACCTCGTCCTAGCGGCGGTCCTGCTCGGGCTCGTCACGCTCAGCGCCTGGGGGATCAGCCACCTCTTCTCGGGCCGCGCGGAGTACATCCAGGTCGGCGCGATGCTCGGGACCATGATGGCCGGCAACGTCTTTCTCGTGATCATCCCCGCGCACCGGGAGCTGATCCGGGCCAAGGAGGCGGGCCGGGAGCCCGACCCCGCGCCGGGGATCCGCGCCAAGCAGCGCTCAGTGCACAACAACTACCTGACGCTGCCCGTCGTGTTCACGATGATCAGCAACCACTTTCCGATCACGTACGGCCACTCGTACTCGTGGCTGATCCTCGTCGCGCTCCTCGTGATCGGCGCCTGGGTGCGTCATTTCTTCAACCTGCGGCACACGGGGCGAACGGCGTGGTGGATTCCGGTGACGGCAGCGCTCGGGATCGCGGCCCTCGCGGTCGCGATCCGGCCGCAGGACTCGGGCGGAGAGTCCGGGGGGGCACCCGTTTCGTTCGCCCGCGCTCAAACCATCGTCGACCGGCGCTGCGTGGCCTGCCACTCGCTGCACCCGACTAAGGCGAGCTCGCCGCCGAAAGGGATCACATTCGACGAGCCGGCCGAGATCAAAGCGCGCGCCGACGCGATCGAGCGCGTCGCTGTCGACACGAAGACGATGCCGCTCGGGAACGTGACCGAGATGACGCAGGCCGAACGAGACGAGCTCGGGGCCTGGATCGAGCAGGGCGCGAAGATCAAGTAGGTTCCGCCGGTGCTCGAGATCCAGGTCGCGGGCGCCCATTTTTCGGCGCGCCTGGAGGAAGACTCCGCACCGGAGACGGTCGCGGCCTTCCGGCGCCTGCTTCCGCTCGACAGCAAGCTCATCCACGCCCGCTGGAGCGGCGAGGCCTGCTGGATCCCGTTCGGCGAGCTGGACGTCGGGATCGGCTCCGAGAACGCCACGAGCTACCCGGGGCGCGGCGAGCTCCTGCTCTACCCCGGCGGCGTCAGCGAGACCGAGATCCTCTTCCCCTACGGGCCGACCCAGTTCGCGAGCAAGGCCGGCGTGCTCGCGGGCAACCACTTCGCGACGATCGTCAAAGGCGGTGAGCAGCTGCGCGAGCTCGGGCCCCTCGTCCTCTGGCAGGGCGCGCAGGCGATCCGGTTCGAAGAGCGCTAGATCCGCGCCAGCGCCTCGGTCAGCGCGTCGACGGCGAGCGCGATGTCGTCGTCGCTCGTCAGCTCCTCGGGCGAGTGGCTGACGCCGCCGTTCAGGCTCCGCACGAAGAGCATCGCGGTCGGCACACCCGCCGCCGCGAGCACGAGAGCGTCGTGGCCGGCGCCGGAGACCAGCCCGGGAGCGTCGGGCAGCAACTCGCTCAACACCTCGAACGGCCTGCCGCCCATCGCCACGGGGTCGAACCGAGAGCTCGGCTCGAAGCCGATCGCGGCGACGAGCTCGTCGAGCAACTCGGCGCTCGGCGCTCGCACGTCGACGGACGCGGTGACGCGAGCGGGCACGGCGTTCGCCGCGTTCGGCTCCACCTCGAGGAAGCCGACCGTCGCCCTGGCGGGCTCCCGCGCACACTCGCGGACGCGGAGCACGAAGCCGGCGGCCTTGACGAGGGCGTCGTCCCGAAGGTCCATCGGGGTCGTGCCGGCATGGTCGGCGCGGCCCTCGAAGACGACGTGCCCGCGCACCTGCCCCCCGATCGCGGTCACCACGCCGAGGGGCTCTCCGAGACGTTCCAGCTCCCCGCCCTGCTCGACGTGCACCTCGACGAAGGCCGGCGGCCGCTCGGCGAGTGACTTGCTGCCCATCGGGCCGGTCTCCTCGGCGCGGAAGGCGACGACCGCGAGCGGCACGTCGCCCAGTCGCGCCGCCGCCTCGATCCCGGCGGCCACGCCGAGCGCCCCGTCGTACTTCCCCCCGTTCGGAACCGAGTCGAGGTGAGAGCCCGTCCAGACCCGCGCGTCTCCCCGGCGGCCGATCAGGTTCCCGGCCCCGTCGGCCCCAACCTCGAGGCCCGCCTCGCGCATCCAACCCGCCGCTAACCGGTGCGCCTCGTCCTCCGCAGCCGAGTACCCCGGGCGGTTCGCCCCCGGCCCGCCGCCGATCGCGTAGAGCTCCTCGAGACGCTCGAGGACGCGCTCAACCATGCGGCAGCGTTAGAGCCCGAATGGGTTGAACGGCTTCGGACTCGTCGACACGAGCACGCTCTTCGTCTCCAGGTAGAGATCGAGCGTCTCGAGCGCGAGCTCGCGGCCGAACCCGGACTGCTTGTAGCCGCCGAACGGCATCCCGGGGAACGCTGTGTAAGGCGTGTTGATCGCGACCGTGCCGGCCTTGATCCGGCGCGCAAGCCGGTGACCACGACCGGGATCGCCGGTCCAGACCGTGGCGAACAGGCCGTACTTGACGTCGTTCGCGATCCTGATCGCATCCTTCTCGTCCTCGAACGGAACGATCGTGACGACGGGGCCGAAGATCTCCTCCTGCGCCACCGGCGAGTCGTTCGTGACACCGGCGATCACGGTCGGTGGGTAGAACGCGCCGTCGCCCTCGAGAGGCTCCCCGCCGGTGACGACGTCCGCCTTCGCGGCCCGCGCGGCCTCGACGAAGCCGTGGACCTTGTCCCGGTGCGCGGTGGAGATCAGCGACCCCATCTGTGTTTCCCCATCGAGCGGGTCGCCGACCTTCACGCGCCCGGCTGCCTCGGCGAACCGGTCGAGGACGTCGTCGTAGATCGACCGCTCGACCAGGATCCGCGACCGCGCCTCGCAGCTCTGGCCGGCCGAGTAGTAGATCGCCCAGACCGAGCTCGGGATCGCGTCCGCGAGATTCGCGTCGGCGAAGACGAGGTTCGGGCTCTTGCCGCCGAGCTCGAGCAGAAGGCGCTTGATCGACCCCGAGGCGAGCCGCATGATCTCGCCGCCCGTCTCGGTCGAGCCCGTGAACGCGATCTTGTCGATGCCGGGGTGCCTGACGATGTAGGCGCCGGTCGTCGGCCCGTCGCCCGGCACCACGTTCACCACGCCGGGCGGAAAGCCCACCTCGCTCGCGAGCTCCGCAATCCTGAGCGCAGTCAGCGGCGTCGCGGGATCGGGCTTCAGCACGACCGTGCACCCGGCGGCCAAAGCCGGCGCGAGCTTCCACGTCGACATCATCAGCGGGTAGTTCCAGGGGACGATCTGGCCGCAGACGCCGACCGGTTCCTTCAGCGAGTAGTAGAGCAGCGAGCCTCCCATCGGGTTGGACCGGCCGCCGATCGAGGAGGTCGCTGCGCCGAAGAAGCGGAAGTTCTCGACAGCCTGAGCGAGCTCGGCCTTGACGGAGGAGATTGCCTTGCCGACGTTCCGCGCCTCGAGCTCGGCCAACTCCTTGCGGTTCGCCTGGATCGCGTCGGCGAGCGAGTGCAGGAGACGGGACCGCTCGGTCGGCGGCGTCTTCCCCCAATCGCCGGCGAGGGCGCTCTGGGCAGCCTCGACGGCGCGGTCGACGTCCTCTTCGCCGGCGAGCGCGGCGCGGGCGAGCGGCGCGCCCGTGGCGGGCTCGGCGAGCTCGCGAATCTCCCCGGAGGCAGGCTCGACGCTCTCGCCGTTGACGAACAGGCCGTACTCGCGCTCGGTCGCCACCGCCATCGTGCCGGAGCCTAGCGAGTTTTCTCGGGCCCTCCGGTGGCAGAATGGGCGGCTATGGACGACAGCGTGCAGGTCGAAGCGGCCCGGATTCCCGACCGTGACCGGCTGCTCGCGGAGCTCCGCGCGGCCGGCCTCGACGCCCGCGCTGTCGACGAGCTCTGCATCGAAGTGCCGTGCGGGGACGTCGACGAGGCCTCCGACGAGCTCTTCGCCCGGGCGGAGGATCTCATCCTGCGGATCGGCGCCCCCTTCGTGCCGATGAAGCATGAGGGCACGATCTACATCCGGCCGCCGCTTTCCTAGCCGGGCGGTGACGAAGCGTCAGGATTGCGCCCGCTCGAACAGCGCCGCCTGGCCCTGCCCGACGCCGACACAAAGAGTCGCCAGACCGTAGCGCCCGCCGCGACGGCGAAGCTCGTGTAGGAGCGTCACGACGAGCCGAGCGCCGCTCATACCGAGCGGATGGCCGAGCGCAATGGCGCCGCCGTTGACGTTCACCTTCTCGGGATCGAGCCCGAGCTCTCGGATCACGACGAGGCTCTGCGACGCGAAGGCCTCGTTCAGCTCGACGAGGTCGAGGTCATGGGCGGAAATCCCGGCCCTCGCGAGCAGCTTCTGGACAGCCGGAATCGGGCCGATCCCCATCACTCGGGGATCGACACCGGCGACCGCGGCGCCGAGGAAGCTGCCGAGGGGCTCGGCCCCGAGCTCGCGGGCCTTCTCCTCGGAGGCGATCACGACGGCGGCCGCTCCGTCGTTGATGCCGCTCGAGTTGCCGGCCGTGACCGTTCCGCCTTCCCGGAACGCCGGCTTCAGCCCCGCGAGCTTCGCCTCGTCCGTGTCCGGCCGCGGATGCTCGTCCCGGTCGGCTCCGTTGACGGACACCAACTCGTCGGCAAACGCGCCCGACTCGCTCGCCGCCGCCCACCGGCGCTGCGATCGGAGCGCGAACTCGTCTTGCTCCTCCCGAGTCACGCCGTAGCGCTCGGCGACGTTCTCGCCCGTCTCACCCATCGACTCCAGCGGGAACATCTTTTCCATGCGCGGATTCGAAAAGCGCCAGCCGAGCGTCGTGTCGTAGACGACCTGATTCCCTCGCGGGAAGGCGTGCTCGGACTTCCCGAACACGAAGGGCGCCCGGCTCATCGACTCGACTCCGCCGGCGACGAAGAGCTCGCCGTCGCCGGCCGCGACGGCGTGGCAGGCCGAGACGATCGCCGACAAGCCGGAGGCACAGAGACGGTTGAGCGTCACGCCCGCGACGGAATCGGGCAGCCCCGCGAGCAGGCCGGCCATCCTGGCGACGTTCCTGTTGTCCTCACCTGCCTGGTTGGCGGCCCCGAAATACACGTCCTCGATCTCGGCCGCGTCGATGCCCGCGCGGTCGACGGCCTCGCGGATGACGGTCGCGGCGAGATCGTCGGGCCTGACATCGGAGAGCGCGCCGCCGTAACGGCCCACAGGGGTTCGAACTCCGGAGACGACGACTGCGCGCGGCACGCCGTCAGCGTATTTCACGAGGTTGGGCTCAGGCAGGCAGCCGCGACTGGGTAGGAGTGGAAGCGGGGCGCGCGTTAGCTGACGAACTCGAGCTGGACGGGCGCCGGAAACGCCCGCAGCTCTTCGCCGCGGCGCAGGAGCTCCTGAACCGCCTGGCGGCCCTCTTCGCCGTAGTCGCACGTGAAGTCGTTCACGTACATGCCGACGAAGCGGTCAGCCAGCTCCGTGTCGAGCCCGCGCCCGAAACCGAGCGCGTATTCCATCGCGGCCTCACGGTTGTCGAGGCCCGCCTGGATGGACTCACGCAGCACCTCGGAAAGTTCGTGCAGAACATCGGGGCCGAGATCGCGTCGGGCGACGTTGACGCCGAGCGGCAGCGGTAGCCCGGTCTCCAGAAGCCACCACTCGCCAAGGTCGACGGATTTCTCGAGTCCCTCCGCCCCGTAGGTGAGCTGGCCTTCGTGGATCAGGAGGCCGGCGTCCGCGCGGCCGGCCTTCACCTCGTCGAGGATCTGGTCGAACGGCACCTCGCGATACTGGAAATCTCCGAGGAAGAGTCGGAGGACGAGGAACGCGGTCGTCATGCGCCCCGGGACTGCGATCTCGAGGTCCTGCAGCTGCGCCCGCGTGAGCGGCTGCCGGGACACCACGATCGGCCCGTACCCCGAGCCCATGCTGGCGCCGTGCGGCAGGAGCATGTACCGCTCCTGGACGTAGGGGTACGCGTGCAGGGAGATGGCAGTCGTCTCCAGCTTCCCCTCGAGGGCCCACTCGTTCAGCGTCTGGATGTCGCGCAGCACGTGCTCAAACTCGAAGCCGCGGGTGTCGATCTTCTCCGCGGCGAGCGCCCAGAACATGAACGCATCGTCTGGGTCGGGACTGTGACCGAGCCGGATCAGCACGCGGCGAGGCTAACAGCCCTAAGAGGGCTCCACGGAACGTGCCTCGTCGTCGGGCCCGCGTTGCGTCCAATCCTCCTAGACTGGCCGGCAGTGGCGGGACCGGCGCTCACGGACGCGATCCAGGACTATTTGAAGGGCATCTACAAGCTCCAGGAGGGCGAGGCCCGGGTCTCCGTCACGGCCCTGGCGAAGCAGCAGGGAGTCGCGGCCGGCTCGGCCAGCGAGATGGTGAAGAAGCTCGCCGCCCTCGACCTCGTCGATCACCAGCGCTACGGCGGCGTGCGCCTGACGCCGGCGGGCGAGCGAGTCGCGCTCGAGGTCATCCGGCACCATCGCCTGCTCGAGCTCTACCTGGCCGAAACGCTCGGCCTTCACGTCGACGACGTCCATGCCGAGGCCGACCGGCTCGAGCACGTGCTCTCCGAGGAGCTCGAGGAGAGGATCGACAAGGCGCTCGGCTTCCCGACGCACGATCCGCACGGGGACCCGATCCCGAACGCCGCCCTGGAATGGCCGGAGGCGGAGTCCCGGAACACCGGCTAGAGGCCCGGCCGGCCTACCTGCCGAAGAACCAGCGCTCGAGAGGGCGGAGCAGCTCCTCGCGCGCAAATGGCTCGACGCCCGCGCCGCGCCCGTCCTGCTCCGAGACGCGCGTATCGTCGCGCAGCGTCGCGTTCGCCTGCTCGACCGCGTCCTCGAGCTCGTAGCCCTCGAACACGTAGTCCTCGCGTCGCGGCTCCTCGCTCTGCCGGTGCTGAGGGTTCACCGCGCGCCCGACCGTCCAGAGGGCACCCTGCTTGCGCTCGATCCAGATGACGATCGTCTCGGAGGCGCCGAGGTCGTCCACGCCCTCGACAACTCGCTGGGCGAAGACGGCGCTCGACTGGCGGCGCTTCACGTCTCTGACCCTAGCGCGGCCCGGCCGTAGAATCGAGACATGGCCGACCTCAAGAGACTCTTCCGGAACCCGTTCTCGTTCCTGTTCACCCGCACGACCGCCGAGGACCGCGTCGCCTCGTACGTGATCCGGGAGCACGAGCGGGGACGGTCGCTCGACGAGATCCTCGAGGATCCCTACGTCCGCAACCGGACTCCCGAGAGCCAGCGCCTCCGCATTCTCGAACGTCCCGAGGTGATCGAGGCCGTCGGGCGCGGCCCGGCCGCGGAGACGCGAGACCGCCTCTCCTAGGAAGGCTTGCCGACGCCGCGCTCGCGCGCGCGCTCGATCGCGGCCGCGCCGGCGGCGATGTCCCACGCCGCGATCCCGTTCGACTTGAAGATGATCACGTCGTCGTCCGACTGGCGGCCCTCGAGCTCGCCCGCGACGACCTCCTGGAACTCGTGCACCTCGAGCCAGTCGAGGACGCCCACTTCGACGGGCTCGATCAGGTCGCCCGATTCGAGGCGGGCCTGCTCGCGGGAGTCGCAGCAGACGAACGCGGCCCTCTGCAGCACGACGTTGTCGAGCTCGCGCGCACGGGGCTCGTTCGCTCCGACGGCACACACCAGGGCACCGTCGCGGAGCCATTCACCGCGGAGAACCGGGTCCTTGGCCGTCGTGACCGTGACGACGATGTCGCATGCGGCAGCGTCGCGGGGCGACTCGCCGGCCACCGCACCGGTCTCGGCGCAGAACTCCTCGAGGCGCTCGGGGGTGCGGCACGAGGCGATCACGCGCTCGATCGTCGGCACTGCCTCGCGGATGCATGCGACCTGCGCGCGCGCCTGCCAGCCGCAGCCGATCACGCCGAGGCTGGTCGCACCACTGCGCGCGAGGTACTTCGCCGCGACGCCGCTCGCGGCGCCGGTTCGCAGCTGGCCGAGCTTGTCGGCCTCGATCACGGCAGCCAGATCGGCCGAGCGAGTGTCGAAGAGGACGACGACGAAGGGTGTGCCGTCCGGAAGCCAGGCGTACGACTTCAGCCCGGCCAGGCCGAGCTCGCGATCGACCGCGGCCATGACCGCAAACACGCCGTCCTCGAGGCGCAACCGCTCGCGCGGTCTGTTCTCGACCTCGCCGGCCGCGAGCCGCCGGAGCGAGCCCTCGACCGCGTCGAGCACGTCGGCCGGCGTGAGGAGCTCGGCAACGTCGGCTTCGGTCAGGTAGAGCGGCATCCGGCCCGGTTTCTACCGTTTCCGCGATGCGGGCGATGTTCGCGGCGTACTGGTTTTTGATCCTCACCGTGTTCGTCGTCTACTTCACGGTCGGGATCCTCGACCGCTAGCTGTGCGATTCGTCCGCGAGAACGCGCTCTCGATCTTCTTCGGCGTGTTGCTGCTCGCCTCTCTCGTCGGCCAGTCGTTCGCGGGGCTCCATCAGTTCAACGCCGAGGCAATCGAGCACCATGAGGCGACCTACACGTGGGGCCGTTACGTCCTCTCGTCCGAATTCGGCGGAGACGTTCTCGAGAACTGGCAGTCCGAGTTCCTCCAGTTCACGCTCTACATCCTCGCGACCGTGTGG
>DATMIX010000024.1:0-26474 GCA_035554095.1 Gaiellaceae bacterium
CCCGAGCCGAGCCCTTCGGTCAGCTCGCGGCCGATGTGGATCTTGAGCGGCGCATCGCTCATCCGCAGCTGCTGGATGTCGGTGTTGACGGCGACGAACTCGACCTGCGCGATGCCTGCGTCCATCATCCGGTCGAGCGCGTTCAGGCCGGCTCCACCCACGCCGACGACCTTGATCACGGCCAGGTACGCGGCGGTCTCGCCGCGCGGCACGCGATGCAGCCGCGGAGGCGGCTCGGGCAGGGGCTGGAGCATCGGCGGCGGCTCCGGCACCGGTTCGAGCCGAACCGGCTCGGGCTCTGGCTCTTCGTCGGCGGCGGGCTCGGGCTCGGCGAGGCGCTCGGGCTCGGGCTCGGGGACAGGTTCGGCCTCCGGCTCGCGCTCCGGCACGGCGGCGATCGGCGGTTCCTCGCGCGCCTGCGCGAACTCGGGCACGTGCTCGACGGTCTCCTCCAGGGGCTCGGAGGCATCCGGCGGCGGGGTGACCGGCGCCTCGGCTTCCGCCGCGGGCTCTCCACCCTTCTCGGCCTGCCGCTGGGCAGCCTCGGTCGCGCGGAAGAGCTCCGCGAGCGGGCCCTCACGCATGCTGGCGCGGCGCCGAGCCATTGAGAACCTCCTTTGCGAGCTCGCGGTACGCCTCCGCGGCGGTACCGGACGGGTCGTACTTCAGCACCGAGCTGCCCTTCACCGGCGCTTCGGCGTAGCGGATCGTCTTGCGGATCTTGGTCCCGAACACGAGGTCACCGAAGTTCTCCTGCAGGATCTCGACCGCTTCGCGCGAGTGCAGCGTGCGGTTGTCGTACATCGTGGGGAGGATCCCCTGGATGCCGACCTCGGGGTTCAGGTTCTCGCGGATCATCGAGAGCGTGTTCTCGAGCTGGACGAGGCCCCGGAGCGAGAGGTACTCGCACTGAACCGGGACGATGACGCCGTCCGAGGCGACGAGCGCGTTGATCGTGAGCAGGCCGAGGGAGGGCGGCGTGTCGATCAGGATGTAGTTGTAGTTCTCCTTCACGGGCGCGAGCGCCTTCTCGAGCGCCCGCTCTCGCCCGATCATGCTCGACAGCGCCAGCTCGGCTCCCGCGAGATCGATCGACGAGACGGCCAGGTCGACCTCGGTTTGATGGATCACTTCGGTGATCGGAACCCGGTGCACGAGCACGTCGAACATCGAGCGCTCGATCGAGTCCGGGTTCATGCCCTGACTCATGGTCAGATTGCCCTGTGGGTCGAGATCGACGAGCAGAACGCGCATGCCATGCTCGGCGAAAGCCACGCCGAGGTTGAGCGTGGTGGTCGTCTTCGCGACGCCACCTTTCTGGTTGGCGAAGGCGATGACCCTCCCCACCGTGGCTCCTTTCGAAATGTCGTCCCGGGTTCCCGGTCGCGGAAGCAGGCGTGCCAGCCCCATCAGACCCTTTCTTTCGTCTGATAGTAGCCGAACCCTTTATCGGGGAAAATGCAGCGGTTTTTACGCTTTTCGAACCGCTTGCGACGCGCCTATTCGCCCTCTCCGTCCCAGTAGTCGAGTTTCTCGATCCTCCCGATCACCCCGACGCCGCGGAAATTGATCTTGTTCGAGCGCGGGTAATAGGCGATGTCGGCGTCGTCGCGCGTGCCGTAGGCGAGCAGCGTCAGGCCGCCCTCGCCGGCGCGAAACGCATGGGCGACGCGCGTGCGCGGCGGCCGCGCGACGACGTGCCCGGGCCGCATCGAATGCTCGTCGTCGCCGAGCAGGAGCGTGCCGTCACCGTCGAGGATCACGAAGATCTCCTCCTCGACCGAGTGGCAATGGGGCGGGCAGTTGAGCATTCCCGGCTCGACGCGCGTGTAGTTGATGCCGGTTCGGACCGAGCCGGCGGCGATGCCGAGGTCGCGGTTCTGGACACGGATGTCCGCCTTCCCCCAGGGCTCCTCCGCGACGTCGTCAATGTTGACGATGCGCTGCGGTCGCGGGCTCGGCTCGGGCAGCTCCGGCTCGCCGAGCGCCGCCTCGCGCACCCACTGGTGCTCCGGCAGCTTCTCGGCCCAGGCAGGCCCGAGCCGCGCTCCCTCGAGGCGCGGGAAGTAGGTCAAGCGGTTCCAGGCCCGAGTGCCGAACACCAGGTAGTCGATCCCCTCCGGCCCGGCCACGACGCTGTGCGCCTCGTACTCGGCGAGGTGGACGAGGCAGTCGCCGGCGCGGATCTCGTAGGTCGTGAATTCCTCTCCGTCGTACTGCCACGACAGGCCCGAGCCGGCGAGGATGTAGAAGATCTCCTCCTCGTCACCCTCCATGTGCAGCGGTGTCGAGCGCTTGCCCGCATCGATCTGGATCCGGTTGACTCCCACCCCGACCGTGCCGGCTGCGTCGCCGAGCGCGGTCCAACGGCCGGCGATCGAGCCGACTTCCTGAAGCTTCGCCTCGACCTCGTCCCAGTGCACGACGTGCTCGGGCACCCGGGCATTATCTATGCGACCGGGCTGCGTTCGGCGTCGTGCGCGAGGCGCACGCGGGCGAGGGCGTCGGCGGCGACGTCGGCGTCTCGCTCGGTCGACAGCCAGGCCTCGCCCTCGCGCAGGAGCTCTCGGACTTCGGCCAGGAGCGTTCGCGGCGGCGCGCCTTCTCGATCCAGCGCCTCGATCCGCCGAAGCCTTGCCAGCACGGCCCGGGCCTCGTCCACGACCTGACCGTAGCCCCTGAAATCGGGCGCAACCGTGCCGGATGTACGCCGAACGCGTTACGTTCGCCGCGTGTCGACGCCCTTCGAGCGAAACGTGGACGCCGCGCGGAGCGCTTACGAGCGCAACGACCCGAACGGCGCCTTGCGCCGGCTCGACGCTGCACGGCGCGATGCCCTGAAGCGCCGGAACGAGGAACAGCTCCGCCGGGTTCTCGACTTCGCCGACGGCGTGATCACCCGCGACGAACGGACGGAGATCGGACGCGAAAACCTGATCTACGCGATCCGGCAGAACCTCAGGCAGGTGAGCCGGCGGCGGGCGTACGAGGAGGAGAAGCCTTGGGTCGACCCGTTCCCCGACCTCGAGAGCCCGCGCGCCCAGACGCGGACGTTCATGTCCCGCGGGGTCAAGTTCTGGATCGCGGCCGGAGTCGTGCTGGCGCTCCTCGCGGCCGCGGGATTCGTGGCGGCGTTGATCGCGGGCGCATTCGAGACGGGCGGGGACCGGCTCGCGCTGAACATCCACAACGACACGTCGAGCCCCGTGCGCGTGCGGTGGTGTGACTCGGCCGGGTGCGGCGGGGACTTCGATCCCCGCTGGAGCGCCACCCTCGAGCCGGGCGAGGCCGAGATCCACAAGCTGCCGGCGGCCGACGTCGTCGACCTCTTCGTCCTCGAGGACACGGACGGAGACGTCATCGGCTGCCTGCCGGTGCGGGTCGACCGGACCTGGGCCGACCTCGCCGACAAGGAGGGGGTCGTCTCGGTGAGCCTCTCCCAGGCCTCTTCCTGCCCGGGAGACATCGTCACGCCGGAGCCGGTGCTCTAAGAGGCGACGGCGGTGGCGGGGAGAAAGCCGGCCGGCCGCGCGCGGAGGCCGAGCAGGGAGTCGTCGAGCGCGGCCACGAGCGCCGCGCGGTCGCCGTGGAGGAGGGTCTCCACCATCGCGCGCCGGACCGCGTCAGCCGTTGCAGGGGTTGCCGGCGCCCCCGCGCCGAGTGAGCGCAGCCGCTCGAGCTGGTCGGAGCGATCGCGCGCGGTCTCGCCGAGCAACAGCGCCGTTCGCACCGTCGCCGCCCAGAGACCGTCGACGCCGCCGAGCAGGGCAGTCAGCGCCTCTCGCAACTGCTCGGACCGAAACGGCTCGGAGGCGAAGAGCGACAGCTCCCAGCGGTCGAGGGCTTCGGCGAGCTCCGGATCCTCGTCGGCGATCGAAATCCGTTCAAGCAGGTCTCGCGCGAGCTTGCCCCTGAACGTGTCGAGACGCGAGGGCTCGCCCGGTGGCTGGGTCGCGGCGATCGGCAGCACGGGCCGGATGCCGAACGGCCGCCAGTCCAGCCGCTCGAAGAGAACCGGCCCTGCGGCGAGCGGCGCCGCGGTCGCGAGCCGAACGGCGGACACTGCGTCGGCGAGCTCTTCCGGCGCGTCGGGAGGGTGGTCCTCGTCACGCCCGAGCGGACGTTCGAGCTCGAGGACGCAGACGCGATCCGGCTCGCGCCCGAAATCGGGGGGCAGCAGCCGCACGGCGTCGGGCCAGTGGGCAGCGAGCTCGCCGGCGGCAGCGACCCGGACCCGGATGCCGCGCCCCAGCTCGACCTGCGTGCCGGCGCCAAGCCCGATGAGCGGCGCGATCGCCGCGTAGGCCCGGCGCTTGCCGAAGAGCGAGCGCTCCAGCTCGCCGTAGACCCGTTCGAACGCCTCGTCGTTCCAGTCGAAGCCTCCGCACGCTTCCGCGGTCGCCTCGACGAGCGGCAGCAGCATCGTGCGGACGAGCGCCGTGTTCTCGCTCGCCTCGCCGCCGGCGTGCGCACGCGCGTAGATCGCCGCCGCGGGCTCGCGGCGCAACTCCTCGAGCGCGGCCAGAGCATCCGGAAGGACGGCGAGTCGCCCGGCACGCGCCTCGATGTAGCCAGTGACGAGCGGCCGGTAGTCGTAGAGCGGGCGCTTGCCCCCGTCGTGCTGCTCGAACGAAAACGGGATCTCGGCGCCGCTGTCGACGTCGCGCGAGAGCAGCGCGAAGCTCGCCAGGCCGAACAGCCGAAGCGAGCGGTGCAGATGCGGAGCGCGCACGAGCACGTCTACCCGTACGCGGTTCTCGGCTCCTCCCCTGCCTGGCAGCTCGGGCACCAGTACGCCGTGCGGTTGTCGTCCCCCTGGCCGCGGGCCCGGATCGGCGTGGCGCAGCGGCGGCACGCCCGGCCCGCACGGTTGTAGACGGCTCGCCGCTCGCGGCCGGTCTGCACGGACTCGGCCATGAGCTCGTGCGCGGCGATCAGAACGCTGCGGAGGTCCTCTTCCGGAACGTCGCCGGCGCGTCGCCACGGCGAGACACGCGCCTCCCAGAGGGACTCCGCCTTCCAGAGGTTGCCGATCCCGGCGACGAGGCGCTGGTCGAGGAGAGCATCGCCGACCGCGCGACGAGGATCGCGCCGGAGGTTGGCCACCATCGCGTCGAGCCTCGGCGGCTCCTCGAGGATGTCGGGGCCCAGCCTGCGAACAACCCGGTCCTCGAGCTCCAGAACCGGCCCGTTCCACAGGCGTGCCTCCCACTCGGCCCCGCGGAGCACGAGCCAGGGGCGGCCGACGAGCCTGCCGCCGCGCGGATTCACCGTCCAGCGGCCGGACATCCGCAGGTGGCTGCGCAGGACGACACCGCCCTCGAAGCGGAGCAGCAGGTTCTTCCCCGCCGCTTCGACCGCGAGCAGCCGCTTCCCGTCGAGCCGCTCCGCAACGCGCTTCACGGCCGCACGCGGGTGCGGCGCCTCGACCTCGACGCGCTCGCCCACGAGCACCTGCAGACGTCGCGCCGCCCGTGCGAGAGAGTCGCCCTCGGGCATGTTCCCCAGCGTACTCGCGGCATGGGTGTCACAATTTTGTCCGGGGTGTCCGGGCACCTGAACATCGCCGCCGTAGCTAGGCGAACGGGCGTCGCCGCCGACACCTTGCGGAAGTGGGAGCAGCGCTACGGCGTGCTCCGGCCGATGCGCTCGTCCGGAGGTCAGCGGCGGTACAACGAGGTCGACGTCGGGCGCGTCGAGTGGCTCAAGGAGCGGCTCAGCGAGGGTTACCGCATCGGCGAGGCCGCCGCGATGATCGGCGACGAGTCCGTGGAGGCGCCGAGGACGCCGGCCAAGCTACGCGACGCGCTCTACGACTCGATCGCTCGGACCGACCTGGCAGCGGCGCGCTCCCTGCTCGACCAGGCGTTCGCCGTCGAGCAGCTCCCGCGCGCGCTGACGCAGGTGATCGCGCCGCTCCTGACGCGGACGGGAGAGGGCTGGGCCTCCGGGGAGCTAAGCGTGGCGCAGGAGCACGTGCTGAGCGCCGAGGTGAGGGCGAGGCTCCACCCGCTGCTCGCGTCCGGAGCGCAGGGCGTGCGGGGGACCGCCGTGCTGGCGTGCGCACCCGGGGAGCGGCACGAGCTCGGCCTGCTCATGCTCGGCGTCCTGATGCGGGCGGACGGATGGCGCGTCGTCTACCTCGGCGCCGACATGCCGATCCCGGCCGCCGCGTCGATGGCCGAGTGGGTCGAGGCACGGGCGCTCTGCGTGAGCGCGGCGATGCAGGACCGGGTCGAACGGTTGCGTCGTGAGTTGAAGAGCGCGAAGCTCCCGCCGGAAACATCTCTCGTCCTGGGCGGGCGCGGAATCGATGCCGGAGCCGCCCGCGCGGTCGGAGCGCACCACAGCCCCGGCGATCTGGGCGCCGCGGTCCGCGACCTGAGGAAGCTCGCCTCTTGAAGCGCGACGCCTTTGCGGGCGCGGCGGCCGCGACGGCCTGGGGCTTGCTGGAGCCGATCGACCGGACGCTCTTTCGCTGCGACTACTCCGACATCGCGCTGCTCGGCAAGACCGTCACGCGCGGACGCGGCTGGCGGACGGCCGGGTTCGCCGTCCACGCCTTCAACGGCGCGCTCTTCGGACTCGCCTACGGCGCGATCAGGCACCGGCTCCCCGTCGAACCGCGGAGGCTCGCGGTCGCGATGGCACTCGCCGAGCACGTGACCCTGTATCCCCTCTCCTACTTCGTCGACCGGTATCACCCCGCTCGGGGCGAGGAGGGGGTGCCACCCCTTTTCACCAACGGCCGGGCGTTCGCGCAGGCGACGGCCCGCCACCTCGTTTTCGGGCTCGTACTCGGCTGGCTCGCTACGGACGCAGGACGGCCCGCCGCGGGCCGGCGAGGAAGCCGGCTTCGACGAGCAGCGGCATCGCCTCGCTTTCGGTGACGGGCTCTCCGTCGAAGCGCTCGACGGCCAGCCGCTTCTTGCCGCCGCGGGCACGAACATGCTCGACCAGCGAGGCGAGCGCGGGACGCAGCCACTCGTCGTTCGGCTCTCGCAGCGGGACGAGCGAGCGGCCGCCGCGCTCGACGAAGAGTGCGGGCTCACCGTCGAGGAGGACCACCTGCGCGCCCGCGACCCGAGCCGCGCGGCCGGCGCCGCCCTCCCGCTTCGGCCAAGGAAGCATCGCCCCGTAAGGCTGCGCCGGATCGGCGGCGGCCAGAACAAGCGTGTCGAGCTCGTCGTCCTCGCGCGGCCTCAGCTCCCGGAGGCGCTCAACCGCGCCGCCCAGTGCGAACTGGGCGCCGCCGAGGCCCTCGACGAAGTAGCCGCGGCGGCAGAGCCCGAGCGTCTCGAGCGCCTTCAGCTCGCCGTAGACGGCGCCGTAGCCGCCCGGAATCCCCTCGGCGCGGACCCCGTCTCGCGTGACGATCCCCTGGCGTTCCAGCAGCAGCTCGGCGAGCGCGCGACGGTCGGGCTGCTGCCCGCTGAAGAGGCGCTCGGTACGCGACCAGCGCCCTTGGGTGGCCGTGATCTCGGCCGCCCGCCGGCGCGAGAACCGGCGCGGCCGGCGCTCCGGCCTCGGAACGCCGTAGCGGCGGCCGGCGCGAAGCGGCTGCCATGCATCGTTGGTCACCTCGCCGGCCCAGACCAGGTCCCAGAGCGCGGGCAGGGCCTGCTCGGTCTCGAGGCCCGTCTCGGCGACAAGGTCGAACCAGAAGAGCGCGCCGCCGCCGAGCGCCTCGCGGATCCGGTCGTGGAGCTCGCCCTCGGGCCGCTCGGCGCCGGCGACCTGGCCGAGGACAGGCGCGTCCTCGCGGAAGTACAGAGCGACGCGATCGATGCCGGCGCCGACCCAGACGACCTCGCCCGAGGCGCAGAGCTGGTCGAGCTGCGCCGGGACGTACCCCGGGACGCGGCGTGGGAGCACCTCGGACTCCCAGAGCGAGACAGGCAGTGCAAGCGCCTGCAGCGGCACGAGCGCCTCGCGAAGACTCGCGCGGCGGTCGATCCCGTGCCAGCTGGGGAGGAAGCGTCCGAGCGCCGCCTGGTCGGCGGGCTCGACCTCCTTGCGCAGGGCGGCGAGCGACGCACGGCGCAGGCGGCGCAACACGTCCGGGTCACACCACTCGCGCTCCGTCCCGCCCGGTCGAAGCTCGCCCCGGACCAGGAGCTCCTCGCGCTCGAGCTCGTGCAGCACGGACTCGACGTCGATGCCAAAGCGCTCGCTCGCGTTCGCGGTCGTGAACGGACCGCGCCCCTTCGCATACCGCAGCACGAGCGCCCGCAGCGGCCGCTCGCCGCCGTCGAGGTAGACGTCCGGCAACCCGGAGGGAGGCATCACGCCGAGCGCGTCGCGGTAGCGGCCGGCGTCCTCGACCGCGATCAGACGTTCGTCGCCCGCGACGCGGACGCGAACCCCGCGCCGCTCGGCTTCGAGCACCGCAGCCTGGGCCTCGTCGAACTCGCCGACCCCGAGATCGCCGCGAAGTCGCAGCAGGTCGTGGAGCTCGTCGGGGTTGCGCGGGTTGCCGCGGAGCTGTCGCTCGACCTCGTCGACGGCGTCCGCGTCGAGCAGTTCGCGCAGCTCTTCCTGGCCCAACAGCTCCCGGAGCAGCTCGCGGTCGAGGGAGAGCGCCTGGGCGCGGCGCTCGGCCGGCGGCGTGTCGTCCTCGTACATGTAGGTGGCGACGTAGTCGAAGAGGAGAGACGCCGAGTACGGCGACGCCGACGGCGTCTCGACGTCGACGAGGTCGACCTGGCGCGTCCGCAGCCCCTGCAGGAGCCGCTTCAGCGACGGCAGGTCGAAGACGTCCTGGAGGCACTCGCGGTAGGTCTCGAGGATGACGGGGAAGGCGGGATACTTGCGGGCGACCTGCAGGAGCGACTGCGCCTTCAGCCGCTGCTGCCAGAGCGGCGTCCGCTGGTCGGGGCGCCGGCGCGGGATCAGCAGCGCCCGAGCGGCGTTCTCACGGAAGCGCGCGCCGAAGAGCGCGGAGTCGCCCACCTGGTTGACCACGAGCTCCTCGATCTCCTCCGGGTCGATCGCGACGACGTCACTCGGCGGCGCTGCGTCCGCGTCGGGCAGGTGGATCGCGATGCCGTCGTCCGACCAGATCGCGTTCGCATCGACCCCCAGCGACTCGCGGACACGAGCCGCGAGGGCGAGCGCCCAGGGCGCGTGCACCCGGGCGCCGAACGGCGTCAGCACGCAAAGGCGCCAGTCGCCGATCTCGTCGCGAAAGCGCTCGACCACGATCGTCCGATCGGACGGCACCACGCCCGTCGCGGCCGCCTGCTCGCTCAGGAACTGGAGCAGGTTCTGCGCGGCGCGCTCGTCGAGCGCGTGCTCGTCGCGGAGCTTCTCCTTCGCCTTGCCGTCCGGCAGCGCCGCGAGCTCGCGGGACACGGCGCCGACCGCTTCGCCCAGCTCGTACGGCCGCCCGACGCCCTCTCCCCGCCAGAACGGAACCGCCCCCGGGACGCCCGGCGCGGGCGAGACGAGCACGCGGTCTCGCGTGATCTCCTCGATCCGCCAGGTCGAGGCGCCGAGCAGGAACGTCTGGCCCGCGCGAGCCTCGTACACCATCTCTTCGTCCAGCTCCCCGACCCGACCGCCGCTGTCGACGAGATGGACGCCGAAGAGGCCGCGATCCGGGATCGTCCCGGCGTTCGTGACCGCAAGGCGGCGAGCGCCCTGCCGGCCGCGCACGACTCCGCCGGTGCGGTCCCAGACGATGCGCGGCCGCAGCTCCGCGAACTCGTCCGACGGGTAGCGGCCCGCGAGCATGTCGAGCACGTTCTCGAGCTGAACTCGCGAGAGCTCGGCGAACGGATAGGCGCGGCGCACGAGCCGGTGGAGCTCGTCGACCTCGATCTCCTCGTCCGCGCAGATGGCGACGATCTGCTGCGCAAGCACGTCGAGCGGGTTGCGCGGGATCACCGTCTCCTCGATCGCCCCCGACCGCATCTGCTTGGCGACGACCGCCGCCTCGAGCAGGTCGGCGCGGAACTTGGGGAAAACGCGCCCCTTCGAGACGGCGCCCAGCTCGTGGCCCGCACGCCCGATCCGCTGCAGGCCGCGTGCTACCGACTTCGGCGACTCGACCTGGATCACGAGGTCGACCGCGCCCATGTCGATTCCCAGCTCGAGCGACGAGGTTGCGACCAGGCACGGGATCTCGCCTTTCTTCAGCAGCTCCTCGACCTCGAGCCGCTGCTCCCGGGCGAGCGAGCCGTGGTGGGCGCGGGCGATCTCCCGAACCGGCTCGTCCGTTCCCTCGTTCGCAAGTTCGTTGAGCCTCAGTGCGAGCCGCTCGGCGAGGCGACGATTGTTGACGAAGACGATCGTGGAGCGGTGCTCGGAGACGAGCTTGAGGATCTCGGGGTAGATCGACGGCCAGACCGAGTTGTAGGAACCCTCCTCCGGCACGGTCATGTCGTCGAGCGGCACGACGATCTCGAGATCAAGCTCCTTGGAGCGCCCGGCGTCGACGAGCCGGATCTCGCGCCCGCCGGACACGAAACGCCCGATCTCCTCCAGGGGTCGCTGCGTCGCGGACAGGCCGATGCGCTGGACGGGCCTCTCCGCAAGCCGTTCGAGCCGCTCCACCGAGAGCGCCAGGTGGGCGCCGCGCTTCGTCCCGGCGACCGCGTGCACCTCGTCGAGGATCAGCGTCTCGACGCCGCCGAGGATCTGCCTCGCCTGCGAGGTCAGCATCAGGAACAGCGACTCGGGCGTCGTGATCAGGATGTCCGGCGGCTCGCGGAGCATCCGCTGGCGCTCCTTCTGCGGCGTGTCACCAGTGCGGACGGCGACGCGGAGGTCCGAGCGCAAGCCCGCAAGCGGTCCGCGCAGGTTTCGCTCGATGTCGTAGTTGAGCGCCTTCAGCGGCGAGACGTACAGCAGCCGCAGGCCCTCGCCCGGCGTCGGCGTGAGCCGGTCGATGCCGTACAGGAAGGCCGCGAGCGTCTTGCCGGAGCCCGTCGGCGCCTGGATCAGCGTGTGCTCGCCGGTCGCGATCGCGGGCCAGCCGAGCGCCTGCGCGGGCGTCGCGTCGGCAAACGTCCGCTCGAACCAGGTGCGGGTTTCAGGGCTGAACGGCCCGAGCGGGTCCATCCACCCAGGGTATCGCCGCGTCAACGGCTGCCGTGGAGGAGAATCAGCCGACCTGCGGTGATCGTGGGGCGGCTCCGAGTAAGATCGGGGCCGTGTTCCTGTGGGATTGGATCAAGGGAATCGGCGGTAGCCGCAGCGAGCAGGCGGACCAGCGGGAGGAGTTCGGCGGCGAGGATCCGGGCGAGGCGGAGATCGACCGGTGGGCGACGTCCGGTGGGCCGGCGACCGGGGGGTTGGCAGCCGGTGACGCAGCCGACGTTGCAGAGGCCGACCTCCAGGAGTTCGAGCCGCCGCCCGACCGGGCGCCGTAGCCCGCGCGGATTGCTGTTGATCTAGCGGATCTACGCGGATCGGGCAGGAAAGCCGCGTGGGACGGGAAATCGGTCCCCTTCCATGCGGCGGCGGCTCGCCTGCGTGCTTGTGCTCGTGGCCGCCCTAGCCTCGGCGAGGCACGCGGCAGCAGCCTCGCCGCAGGTGGCGGCCCTGCAGCTCGCGCTCTCCCAGCGCGGGCTCTACCACGGTCCGCTCGATGGCATCGCGGGGCCGCAGACGCGGCGTGCCACGAAGCGGTTCCAGCGCCGGCACCGCCTGCAGGTCGACGGGATCGCGGGCCCGAAGACCCGGGCGAGACTCGGCCGCTGGGCGCAACACGAGCTCGGCCACAGGCTGCTCAGGCACGGCCGGCGCGGCTGGGATGTCGCCGAATTGCAGTTCCTGCTGGTGAAGAGCGGGGTGTTCGTCTCCGTCGACGGCCTTTTCGGCCCGAAGACACGAGCTGCCGTCATGGGGATTCAGCGCAGGGCGGGCCTGAGGGCTGACGGCCTTGTCGGCCCGCGGACCCTCGCCGTGCTGCGGAGCGCCGGTGGGCGCCTCAGCCGCCTCACGGCCAAGGCGCAGGTACGCGGCGCCATCGACCGGTGGTCTCGCTACTACGGCGTCGAGCGGAACCTCGCTTGCGCGCTTGCGTGGATGGAATCCGGGCACCAGCCCAACCTGAGCTCGAGGGCCGGTGCCTGGGGCGTCTTCCAGATCATGCCGGCCACCTGGCTCTTCGTAGAGCGCGTGCTCGCCGGCCGCCGCTACCCGCACAACGTCGAGGGCAACGTGCGGGTAGGCCTGCTGTACCTCCGCCATCTCCTGCGGAGCTTCGGGGACACGCGCCTGGCGCTGGCCGCTTGGTACACCGGCCCGGGGCGGGTGCGTCGGCACGGGGTGGGATCGCGGGGCCGCTGGTTCGCCGCGACCGTGCTCGCGATTCGAATCCGGTGCTGACGGCGGACGGAGACCGTACTTCCGAGCGCCCTAGGCGCGGGCCGCGAAAGGTGAGAGGATCGGATTCGGAGTCGGAGCGCCTCCGTCCCCTCGGAGGGGCGCAGACCTAGCCGCAGAGGCCTGCGTCACGCCCCGGCTCCGTCGCATCGGGCGGCGCGCCGGGAGCCTGACCCTCCCGGCGCGCCGCCGCTCAGCAGGTCTGGTTGGCGAGCGTGATGGAGCTCATCAGAGAGCGGTTGCCGGCGCTGTCGACCGCCTGGACACTGAACGTGTTCGACGTCTGCGTGCCGTAGGTGATCCAGCGGTCGATGCCGGTCTGGGCGCCGTCGAAGACGCCGTTCACGTACACCTCGTAAAGGATCGCGAACTGCGGGTCGACGTCGTCGACGGACTCATCCCAGAAGAGCCACGTCTCGCAGCTGAAGTCGAACGCGTAGAGGTTGCCGGGCGCCGTCGGGCCCGTCGTGTCGGTGGTCGGCTGCGTGGTCGCCGTCACCGCCGCGCTCGGCGCCGACGCGTTCCGGGACGGGTCGACGGCGACAACCGTGAACGAGTACGTCGTCGCGGCGGCGAGACGCAGCACCGTCACCGCCCGCTCGCCTGCCGACTGGGTGAGCACGGGGGCGCCGTTCGCGAAGACGCGGTACGTGCAGCAGGTGTAGTCGTCGTCGGCGACCGGACCCCATGCGAGGCCGACGGTGGACGAGGTCGTGCCGGTCACGGAGACGACGGGCGCGGCCGGCGGCGTGGTGTCGACGGGCAGCGTGACGGTCACGGTGTTGCTCTTCGGGGACTCGCGGCCCTTCGCGTCGCCCGCCCACATGACGAACGAGTACGTCTTGCCGGGCACCATGTCACGCGTCCACGTGTAGCTCGTCTGCGTCTGCGGGACGCCGACCCTGTAGCCGAAACTCGCCTCGATCACGTACGTGAAGCTGCTCGAGTTCACCGCCGGGTTCCACGCCAGAGTGACGCTGTGCGGTGTCGTCGCGGCCACGCGGAAGTTTGTCGGGCCGGCGAGGGGCCCGCGGCTGACGCCCGGCGCGGCAGAGGGCGCCGCGAGCAGCATCACGACGAGCGCGGCTGCAGCGGCGACGGCGTGGCGGGCGAAAGGACGAGGGGTCATGCCGTTCCTCCGATCGGGAAGGCGCCTGGGCGCCAGATTGCCGTGTCACCCTTGGTACGTACGCGCGGCGTGACGGGAGCGGATTTAGGAGACGAAGATCTCGCCGAAGTCGGAGCCCGGTGTCCCGCTCCGCCGCGTGGTTGGCCGTTCGACGGCTAGCGCCCGCCGTAGACGAAATACAGCGTGAGGGCGATCGCGAGGAGGAGGGCTACGACCACGGCGACGATCAGCGTGACGGCGGTGATCGCGATCGCTGGCGTTCGCGCACTGCGGCCGCGCTCTGCCTCAGCGGCGAGGTCCTTCGTCGTTTCCACGGGATGGACCGCGGAGCCGGCGACGTCCTTCGCCTTTTCGAGGGGATCAGGCATGCCTTCCGTTTACCCGGTCGCGCCCGAGCCTACGCTTGGTCCGTGCGCGTGAACGTGAAGGGGATCAGCGGTTCCGGCAAGACGACCTTTGCCCGTGAGCTCGCACGCAGGCTCGGCGTCCCCTACGCGGAGCTCGACGCCCTCCACCACGGGCCGGACTGGACCGAGGCGAGCACCGACGAGCTGCAGGCCCGCGTCCGTGCCTTCATGGCCGGCGCGCCGGACGGCTGGGTGATCGACGGGAACTACGAGGGCAAGCTCGGCACGCTCGTCCTGGACGCCGCGGACGCGATCGTCTGGCTGGACGTGCCGCTTCGAGTGGCCTTGCGGCGCCTCTGGCGCCGGACGTCGCACAGGATCCGCGACGACGTCGAGCTATGGAACGGCAACCGAGAGACCTGGCGCAACGCGTTCTGGGGCCGCGAATCCCTCTTCGTGTGGACCGTCCGCTCGTTCGTCCGCCACCGGCGCGAGTGGCCGGACGGCCTCGGTTCGAGGGGCGTCGTGCGCCTTCGCTCGGCGGAAGAGGCGCGGCGCTGGCTCGAGCGGTACCGCTGACGTTAGGCTGTCCGCATGGCGACGTCGACGAAGCCCGACCGCCTTCACTTCACCGGCGACGACGACGCCGACCGCCTGCTGGCGGAGGATCCGTTCGCGCTTCTGGTCGGCCTTGCGCTCGACCAGCAGGTGCCGGTTCAGACCGCCTTCACGGGGCCGCTCAAGCTACGGGAGCGCCTGGGGACGCTCGACCCGGCGGAGATCGCGGCCACCGACCCGGCGCGGCTGGAGGAGGTCTTCCGGGAGAAACCCGCGATCCACCGCTTCCCCGGCAACATGGCGCGACGTGTGCAGGAGCTCGCCGCGATCGTGGCCGACGAGTACGGGGGCGACGCCACGCGGATCTGGACGGACGCCGTCGACTCAGACGAGCTGCGCCGACGGATCTCCGACCTGCCGGGGTTCGGCGAGATGAAGCTGAAGGTGCTCACCGCCCTGCTCTCGAAGCGCTACGGCGTCGAGGCGGCGCGGGAGCTCGCGCCGAGCCATCCGACGCTCGCCGACGTCTACTCCGCGGAAGACTTGGCCACGTACCAGGAGGCAAAGCGAGCCCACAAGGCGAGGGTTAAGGCCGAGCGGCAGTAGCGCCGATCCAGGCTGAATGCGCGCCGTCCGCGCCCTCGTCGCAGTCGTTGCCGTTGCCGGGCTCACGGGCTCGGCCACCGCTCTGCGGCTGCCCTCCGCCCCACGCTGTCCCGTTTTCCCGAAGACCAACGCCTGGAACCGCCGCGTCGACAAGCTGCCGGTCGCGAAGGACTCGGCGGCGATGATCCGCTCGATCGGGACCGGCTCGGCCGTGCACGCGGACTTCGGCTCGGGCCTCTGGGAGGGCTCCCCGATCGGGATCCCCTACGACGTCGTCACGAAGAAGACGGTGCGTTTGAAGGTCTCGTTCGAATACTCGGACGAGAGCGATCACGTCGGCTACCCGATTCCGAAGCGAGTCCACATCGAGGGCGGCAGCGACCACCACGCGCTGCTGATCGACAAGACGTCGTGCCGCCTCTACGAGCTCGGCGGGCTCGCGCGAACCGGCGGCCGCTGGCACGCCTGGGCGGGCGCGACGTGGAGTCTGCGCTCGAACCGGCTCCGGCCGGCGACCTGGACGTCCGCCGACGCGGCCGGTCTGCCGATCTTCCCGGGGCTCGCGCGGTACGACGAGGTGAGGCGCGGCGTGATCGACCATGCGCTGCGGTTCACGGCCTCGCGGACACGCCGCGCCTACGTGTGGCCCGCGCGCCACTACGCAAGCTCGTCGACCGACCCGTCGCTGCCGCCGATGGGGCTGAGGGTGCGGCTGAAGGCGAGCTTCGATGCCCGGCCGTTCCCCCGGCAGGCGCGGATCGTTCTCGTGGCTCTGAAGCGCTACGGGATGCTGCTGGCCGACAACGGCTCGAGCTGGTACATCACCGGAGCGCCGAGCCCGGGCTGGTCGAACGACCAGCTGCACACCCTCGGCCGCGTCACGGGCTCGGACTTCGAGGTCGTGAACGCGTCTTCGCTGCGGCCGCGTTAGCGCGGGTCGGCCCGGTCGACGTTCCAGTGCCGGGCCGATGAAGCGAGCCAGCCGCCGTCGTCGCGCGGGATCAGCGCGAAGCGGCTGATCACCCGCTGCCCGCCCTCGTGGTCGCCGTAGAGAAGGTCGATCGTGAGGGCCGAGCGAGCCTCGATCGCCTCGCGCGCCGACGCGAAGTCCGGGGCGGCCGGATCGCGGAAGACGCCCTGCCAGAAGCCGACGTCGCCGGCAGCGATGTAGAGATCGCGGGTCAGCCTCGTGAAGTCATCGGGAGCGGGGTGCCGGTCGTCGCCGCGAGGGCGTCTCGGCGTGAAGCTCCATCCATGCAAGACGGCGATGCCGGTGCCCACGTTTCGGAGCGCGAGCGCGAGATATACCGCCTCGGGCCCGACCTCGGCGACTCCGCGGCCGCCTTCGGCGATGACCCATTTGTCGTCGATGAAGCCGATCTTCTGGGGCGGGTCGTCCGGCTTCGAGGTAACGAGCAGCGGCCGGAGCCCGGCGAGCAGGGAGCGCTCGGCGACCCGAGCGGTCCGGTTCGCCGAGCGCACCGAGGCGAACGTGGCCGCGGCCAGGACGAGCGTCCCGCCCGCCGTCGCCAGCGCGGAGATCGTCACCCAGTCGGTCGCGAGCACGGGCCGATCCTACGAGCCCGCTCGGGCCGGCGGCGGGCGGGCAGTTCGTTGGGGACTGTCCCCACGACCTGCCGCAAACGGTCGGGTCCACCGTGCCGAAAGTGTGACTTTTTCTCCACAGAGCGCCCGTCGGTTCGCGGGAATTGCAAGGGTGTGGTCTCGACGCGGCTGCGCGACTTGTCCGGAAGGGACGGCAAGGTCGTGCGTTTGCCCCTGCGCGAAAACAGCCCCCGGCTCAAGCCCGGTGGGTGAGATCCCTCAGCGCGGCCCGCGCGGCCCGGTAGCCGCACATGCCGTGGACGCCGCCTCCCGGCGGCGTCGACGCCGAGCAGAGGTAGACGCCCCGGAGCGGCGTCCGGTACGGGACGAGCCCCGGCACCGGCCTCGCCAACACCTGGCCGAGGTCCATCGCGCCGCCGTTGAGATCGCCCCCGACGAGGTTGCGGTTGTGGGCCTCGAAGTCCGCCGGCCCCATCGTGTGCCGCGCGAGGACGACGTCGCGAAAGCCCGGCGCGAACCGCTCGACCTGCGCCTCGATCCGCTCGGTCATGTCGACCGTGGAACCGTTCGGGACGTGGCAGTAGGCCCACGCAGTGTGCCTGCCCGCCGGGGCCCGCGTCGCGTCGAAGGCGCTCTGCTGGACGAGCAGGACGAACGGGCGCTCGACCGGCCGACCGCTCCAGGCTCCCCACTCCGAGTGCGAGATCTCGTCGAGCGTGCCGCCGAGGTGCACGGTCCCGGCCCGCCGGCACTCCGCCGCCGCCCACGGGATCGGCCCGTCGAGCGCCCAGTCGACCTTGAAGGCACCCGGCCCGTGGCGGAATGAACGCAACCGCCGCGCGTAACGCCCCGGCAGCCGGTCGCCTGCGATCGCCAGCAGGCCGCGCGGCGACACATCCGCCAGCACCAGATCCGCCTCCGGAAGCTCTGCGACCGGCGCCGCGGTGACAAGCCGCCCGCCCAGCTCCGTCAGCCGCTCCACCAGCGCGTCCGAGACCCGGCCCGCGCCGCCGCGCGCGAACGGCCAGCCGACCGCGTGCCCGAGCACCGTCAGCGTCAGGCCGACGCCCGCGCTCGGGCGCCGCTCGAGCGGCAGCATCGAGTGGGCGCAGTGCCCGGCGAACCACGCCCGCGCGCGCTCGGTCTCGAACGCCGACTCGGCGAACGAGCGCGCGTCCGCCAACGACGCGCGTGCACTCCTGAGAAGCGGCACGATCCCGAGCGCGGCGACGGAGGCAGCTGCACGCCGAGGCGGCGGTGGCACGGGGCCGAGCAGAACCGGCGCCAGCTCGTCCCACGCGCGCACGAGCGGCCGGACGGCCCGCAGGTACGCCGCCCCGTCCCTGCCGAGACCGTCCGCGGTCGCGGCGACGTCCCGCTCGAGCAGGACCGCCGTCCCGTCGTCGAGCGGATGCGCGGCCGGCGCCGCCGGATGCACCCATTCCACCTCCAAGGCCAACTTGCGGAAGAACGGCGACCCGAGCGCGAGCGGCTGCACTGTCGCGCAGACGTCGTGCAGGAACCCCGGCAGCGTCAGCTCCTCGGTCCGCAGGCCGCCGCCGAAATCGCGCTCCGCCTCGCGGACCTCGACGTCGAGGCCCGCCTGCGCGAGCGTGATCGCGGCCGCGAGGCCGTTCGGCCCCGAGCCGATCACGACCGCGCGCTTCACTCAGCGCGGAGCCGGCGCAGCGCGGGCCCGAGAGCCTGGCCGCCGGCGAGCACGGGCTCGAAGAGATCGCCGTGCTTCTCGACTCGCTCGAGCGCCTCACGCATGCCGAAATCGCGCGGGACGAGCTTCTCGTGCAGTTCCTCCCAGTGCAGCGGCGTCGAGACGGGGGCTCCCGGCTTCGGCCGCACGGAGTAGACGGACGCGATCGTCTTCCCGTGGCCGTTCTGCCGATGATCGACCAGCACTCCGCGACGCTTCTTCTTCAACCACTCGGTGGTGACGAGGCCCGGATGCTCCGCCTCGAGGCCCCGCGAGAGACGCTCCGCGAACTCGTACGTGTTGTCGAAGGTCGCCCGCCGCGCGATCGGGACGAGCACGTGGATCCCGTCGGCGCCGCTCGTCTTGACGTACGAGCGAAGCTCGAGCTGCTCGAGCCCCTCGCGAACGAGATGGGCGACGCGAACCGCCTGAGCGAAACCGTCCCGCTCCTCCGGCGGATCGAGGTCGAAAAGCACGAAGTCTGGACGCTCGGGCTTGTCGATCCGCGAGTACCAGGCGTTCATGTCGATGCAATGCATCTGCACCATCCAGAGCAGCGCAGGAGCGTCGTCGACGAGCGGGAAGTCGACGAGCCGCGATTCACCCTCGCGCGGCCACGTTCGGAAGCGCCGCGTCTTGATCCACGACGGCATCCCCTTCGGCGCCTGCTTCTGGAAGAAGGCGGTGCCGGCGATGCCCAGACGCCACCGCTTCATCGTGAACGGCCGCTGCCGCAGGTGCGGCACGATTGCAGCGGCGACCTGCCCGTAGTACTCGAACAGGTCGCCCTTGGTCACGCCGTCCTCCGGAAAGAGGACGCGGTCCGGGCTGCTGAGCTTGACCTCGCGGCTAGCCGGCAAGCCGGGTCCAGTACGCCACGGTCTCGAAGGGCCGTCGGTAGATGCCGTCGGGAACGAGCTCGCGCAGGCGCTCGGCGAAAGCCGCTCGGTCGGCATCGGGCTGCACCGCGATCGAGCTCACCGAGAGCATGTTGGCAACAAACGTCTCGCGGTCGGAAGCGATGTCCCGCCGCACGGACTCCTTGCGGAGCTCCTCGAACGCGGAGTCGGCGAACGGCTCGCGCCACTCGCCCGAGAGCACGCGCGGCAGGCCGGGTGAACCACCGCGCCGGAACGCCTCGCCGATGAACGCCTCGGCCTCGTCGCTCAGCGGCGGCTCGATCTCCTCGCCGGGGATGTTCCAGAAGATCGCGAGGCCGCCGCCCGGCCTCAGGACACGCGAGATCTCGTCCAGTGTGGCGCGCGTCGAGAACCAGTGGAACGCCTCGGCCGAGAACACCGCGTCGACGGAATCCGCCTCGAGCGGGATCGCCTCCGCGTTCCCGACCACCGTCTCGGCTCCCGGGACGACCTCCTCCAGGACCGCCCGCATCGCGGCGTCGGGCTCCACCGCGAGAACCCGGGCAAAGCGAGGCACGAGCGCACGCGTCAGCTTCCCCGTGCCGGCGCCGAGGTCGACAACGACCGCCCCGGATTCGAGGCCGAGCTCCCCGACCACGCGGTCGATCAGCTCGCCCGGCCACTCCGGGCGGCCGAGCTCGTACTCGCGCGCCGCGCGGCCGAAGGCGTCGGCGGGGGCGCTCCGCTCGGCCAATCCGCTAGCCCACGCCGGCCAGCAGGAAGGAGCGTTGTTCCTTCACCATCTCGCGCGCGATCACCAACCGTTGAACCTGGTTCGTGCCCTCGTAGATCTGGGTGATCTTGGCGTCGCGCATCATCCGCTCGACCGGGTACTCCTGCATGTAGCCGTAGCCGCCGAGGATCTGGACGGCGTCGGTCGTCACGTCCATCGCGACGTCGGTGCAGTACAGCTTCGCCATCGCCGAGATCTTCGTGAGCTCCGATCCCTCGGCGCCGTCGTCGATCAGCTGCCCGCACTTGTAGAGGAGGCCGCGCGCCGCCTCGCACTTCGTCTCCATGTCGGCCAGCGTCCCGGCGATCAGCTGATGCTGGGCGATCGGCTTGCCCATCGTCTCGCGCGACTTCGCGTACTCGAGCGCGTAGTCCGTCGCCCCCTGCGCCAGCCCGAGGCCCTGCGCGCCGATGCCCGGCCGGGAGCGGTCGAGGATGCGCATCGCGATCCGAAAGCCTTCGCCCTCCTCGCCGAGCAGGTTGTCGGCCGGGATCCGGCAGTCGTTGAAGAAGATCTCGCCGGTCGTCGAGCCTTTGATCCCCATCTTCGGCTCGATCCGGCCCACCTCGAAGCCGGGCGCGTCGGCCTGGACGACAAAGGCCGAGATGCCCGCGTGGCCGGCCTCCGGGTCGGTCTTCGCGAAGACGACGTAGAGCCCGGCGACACCGGCGTTGGTGATGAACCGCTTCGACCCGTTGATCACGTACTCGTCGCCCTCGAGGCGCGCCTCGCTCCTCATGGCAGCCGAGTCCGAGCCGGAGCCCGGCTCCGTCAGCGCGTAGGCGGGCAGCCACTCGCCGCTCGCGAGCTTCGGCAGGAAACGCTGTTTCTGCTCCTCGGTCCCCGCGAGCTTGATCCCGAGCGAGCCGAGCTCCTGCACGGCGAGGATCAGGCCGCTCGTCGCGCAGACCTTCGAGACCTCCTCGATCGCGACGAGCGTCATCAGCGCGCTTGCGCCCGCGCCGCCGTACTCCTCGTCGAACATCAGCCCGAAGAGCTCGTGGTCGCGGAAGAGTTCGACCACGTCCCAGGGGAACTCAGCGCTCTTGTCGATCTCGGCCGCGCGCGGCGCGATGCGCTCCCGCGAGAGGTCGCGGATCAGGTCGCGGATCTCGCGCTGCTCGTCCGTCAGCGGCTCGTGGCCCACGCGCGGAAGCTTATGTGCCGCTAATACGGCTCGGCCTGCCGCTCGGCCCAGTTGTTCAGCAGCACGAGCCCGGCACCCGCCGCGAACACGGTTGCCATCGTCCCGTACAGCCAAGTCGAGATGTTCGACTCGACCATGAACGAGACGAGCAGCAGCGGGAAGTACGCCAGAAGCGCCAGCGAACCCCCGAGGACGATCCCGTCACCGGCGACGCGAAGGGCGTTCGACGCGCGCGGCAGCAGGAAGTCCTCGCGCGTGAACCGGCGCTTCGGGTGAAGCGGGTGCGTGTTCAGCCGCAGCGAGGCGCGGTCCCAGCCCTTCGGATCGTCGCCCGGCTCGAACAGCTTCCGCATGTGCTGGCGGGCCGGATCGCCGCCGGGAACGTTCGGCCGCACGAACGCATCGAGATCCTGCTCGTCCTGCGGTGGGGTCCCGAGAGGCATCGCTCCAAAGTGTAAAGACGGCCTCAACCCGTTCCGGTTAGCGACCGATAGAGGGATTTGCGGCCATGAACCTTCCCCTCGTGTTGATCCCGCTGCCGGCGTTCGTCGCCGGCCTGCTGCTCGCGACCGGCTTGCTCTAGCCGCGTAGAAGCTAGCCGGCGTAGTCGAACGTCGACTCGTAGGCGCAGCCGCCGCTGAGCTCGAACTCCAGCGCTCCCTCGTGCACGCTCACCTCGTCGACGACAAGCTCGCGGCCTTGCCGGCCGTGGCCGGGGATGACGCAGGTGACCGTCTCGGGACCGGCGTACGGCGCGGCGACGCGAACCGTGACGGTGTCGGCGGCCCGGAACCAGCCGCGGCCCGGCGTGTGGTCGATCTCGATTCGGCTCGCCTTCACGGCCAAGAGGTCGCTCCGCTTCCACGCCCACGGGAAGTGCTCGAGCGCGGTGCCGCCGCGGCGGCCGAGAAAGACCTCCTCGAGCGCTGCTCGCTGCCCGGCATCGCCGCGTTCGTCGACGTGGAGCACGAACGTCCAGGGCGAGCCGACCTCGTCGTCGTCGTAGCGGAGCGCCAGTACGACCCGGAGGCCTGCGAGGTCGACGCCGTCCGAGACACCCTCTTCGAGCTGCCACGACAGAGCGCCCATGCAGATCCCGTACGTCGAGCGGCCGCCGAGGCGCCCGTCGATCCTTCGGCATGGGCAGATCGCCTCGCAGTTGCACGACTCCAGATACGTCCCGTGGACGCGGTACATCAGCCGCCCATTCTCATCTGAGGTGCGTCGTCGCCCGGCACGTGGAGCCCGGGCACGCTCTCCGGCGTCGCGACGACGAGAACGCCGGCGACGACGAACACGATCGCGAAAGCAGGCGCCAGCCGGTCGCCGCGCGGCAGCACCTTCTGGGCGAAGATCAAGGATGCGATCACGGCCATCCAGACCAGGCTCATGACGCCGAGAGCGAAGAGCGCGATCATCAGGCCCGCGCAGCAGCCGACGCAGTAGAGCCCGTGCTCGAGCCCCATCCACACCGCACCACGAACGCCGCCGCGCCACCCTCGGGCCACGAAGTGAAGGGGGCCTCGGCAGTGCCGCAGGCACACGTCCTTGAGAGGCGTGAGCTCGTAGAGCCCGGCCAGCACGAGCGCCCCTCCCGCGACGTAGCGGCCGGCGTGATCCCAGGCGAGCAGCGACGGTGCGACGTGCTCGGCCGCGCGATAGATCCCGTATGCGGCGAGCCCGTAAGCGATCCACGCGATCAGATAGCCGGCGAGGAAGACGGGAGTCGACGCCCCTTCCTGCCGGTCGCTGACCACCGTGTAGGCAAGGGCCGTCGGCACGACCGCCGGCAGCATCATCGCCGCCGTCATCGTCACCCAGACGCCGACGTACCAGCCGAGCCCGCCGAGGTCCGTGCCCGGGCCGGCGTCCATCCCTCGCATTCGGTCGAAGCTCACGATCCAGGCCGCCAGAGAGGCGCCCACGAGCGCGATCGTCAACGGGATCGTCCTTGCCGGTGCCACCGCGGCGATGATCATCGGGACTCGGGCCCGAATCAAGGCTTAGCCTTCGGCAGGTGATCCTCGAGAACGGCGTCATCCGAACGATGGAGCCTTCGCTGCCGACCGCGCGCGGGCTCGCGATCGCCGGCGAATGGATCGTCGGCGGCGTCGGAACGCACGAGAGCTCCCTGCCGAGCCCGGAGCGCGTCGATCTCGGTGGGCGTTGCGTGCTGCCCGGCTTCACCGACTCGCACGTTCACTTCGCGACCTGGGCGGTCGCGGAGCACGAGGTCCGTCTCGAGGACACGCGGTCGCTCGACGAGGCGCTCGCCCGGGTCCGCGACGCGAGTGCGGCCGTCGAGCCCGGCCACTGGCTCCGGGGTCGCGGCTGGCGGAGCGGAGACTGGGAGCCGCAGGTCGAGCCGACGAAGGAGGCGCTCGACACGATCGTCGGCGACACACCGGTGGCGCTGATGGCGCGGGATTCGCACTCGGTCTGGCTCAGCTCGGCCGCCCTCGCGCGCGCGGACGGCGATCTGCAGGTGCCCGGCGGGGTCGTCGAGGTCGACGAGCGCGGCGAGCCGACCGGCGTCCTCCGCGAGGAGTCGTGCTGGCACTTCCGCGACGCGTACATCGAGGTCGCGGACGACGAGTACGTGGAGGCGATGCGCAACGGCGTCCGGCTCGCGAACTCCCGCGGCGTGACCGCGGTCCACGACAAGGACGGCTGGCTCGGGGCCCTGCGTTTCTGGCAACGGCTGGGCGACGAAGGCTCGCTCTCGCTACGCGTCTGGCAGTCGCTCCCCGCCGAGAAGGCGGACGAGCTCGCCGACGTCGACGTGCGGAGCTGCTTCGGCAACGCTCGCCTCAAGCTTGGCTACCTGAAGGTCTTCATGGACGGCACGCTGGGCTCGCAGACCGCGCGGCTGCTGGACGGCTCCGGCGTCGAGATCACGAGTCGCGAGGAGTTCGCGGAGGTGATCCGCGCCGCCACGCGTGCGGGCTTTCCGGTTGCGGTGCATGCGATCGGCGACCAGGCGAACCGCGACGCCCTCGACGCGTTCGAGGAAACGCGCGAGGAGTGGCAGCCGCTTGGGCTGCGCCAGCGGATCGAGCACGCCCAGTTGGTCGCGCCGGAGGACGTCGGCCGTTTCGCCGAGCTCGGTGTCGCCGCGTCGGTTCAGTTCTCCCACGCCCCGTCCGACCGTGACCTCGCGGAGCGCTTCTGGCCCGGCAAGACGGATCGCGCCTACGCCTATCGCTCGCTCTGCGACTCGGGCGCGCTGCTCGCCAACGGTTCCGACGCGCCGATCGAGGAGCTCGATCCGCTCGCCGGCATCCGGGCGGGCGTGCTGCGAACGCTCGACGAGCGTCCCGCCTGGCACCCCGAGCAGGCGGTCACGGTCGAGGAGGCGATCCGGGCCGCGACGGTCAACCCGGCCTGGCTCGCCCGCGACGAGCGCCGTCGCGGCAAGCTCGTCCCCGGTCACTACGCAGACCTGGTCGTGCTGGACCGCGACCCCGTGGAGTGCCCGCCGGAGGAGCTCGCGGAGGTGGCGGTGACGGCGACGATGGTCGGCGGCGCCTGGGTGCACAACCCGCCGCCCTGGCACTGAACGTTCGGTGTTCGTAAGACCACCCGGCCCCGCCCAACCCGCGGGCCGCCGCGCCGTCATAAACGGTACTCGCCCGGTGACTTCCTCCCTCCCTTGCTCTCGGGCGACTTATCCGACGAAGGGCCGGCGCTCAGCCGGCCCTTCGTTTCCATCCTCTCACCGATCGTTCACCATTCGGCCGCCCACGACCGCTCGCGGCCAAGAGAACCTGATCAGCGATGCGGTTCGCGATCGTCGCCCACCGCGCCGGCGAGACCAACGTCGCCCTCGTCACCCGCGTGTGGGAGCGATTCGAGCCGCTGCTGCTCGAGCCCGCGGAGGCGCTCGCGACGCTCGGACCCGGGGACGCTGCATTGGGGCGCCTCGACGTCCGCGAGTCGCTCGAGGGGATCGAGGACGGGCTCACGGCCCTAGCGGAGCTGGCCGCCAGGGGCGTCACGGTCCTCAACCCGCCCGCGGCGCTGATCTCGGCGCACGACAAGCTCGTGACCGCACGCGCTCTACGCCGCGCAGGGCTGCCGCATCCGGAGACACGGTCGTTGAGCGCGTGGGAGTGCGCAGAGCTTCCCGACCTGCCGGTCGTGGTAAAGCCTCGGTTCGGCAGCTGGGGCAAGGACGTCCTCGCCTGCTCGACCCGTGCCGACTTCGAGCGCGCGCTGGAGCGGCTGTCGCGCAAGCCCTGGTTCCGAAGCCACGGCGCTCTCGCCCAGGAGCTGATCCCGCCGCTCGGCCACGACCTGCGGGTGCTCGTCGCCGGCGGAGAGGCCGTCGGCGCTGTGAGGCGGGTCGCGGCGCCGGGCGAATGGCGGACGAACGTCGCGCTCGGAGCGACGAAAATGCCGGCCGAACCGTCACCTGTTGCCCGCGAGCTCGCCGTGGCTGCCGCCGCCGCGATCGGAGCCGACCTCGTCGGCGTCGACCTCCTCCCGCTCGGGCCAGGCCGCTACGTGGTTCTCGAGCTGAACGGAGCGGCCGACTTCAGCACCGAGTACTCACAAGCCGAGAACGTCTTCGACGCCGCCGCCGCCGCATTGGAGCGGCGCCTCGATCAGAACGTCGCCGAGCGCAGGCCCGAGGCGATGATCGCGAGGATCGCGCCGGCGACCGCGAGCCTGTAGATCACGAAGACCGAATAGTCGTGGCGGCGCACGTAGCCGAGCAGCAGCTCGATCGCGATCAGCCCGGTGCCCGCAGCCGCGAGGGTCCCGACCAGGAACGGCCCGGCCGAGCCTGCCGGGAGGCTCTCGATCAGGACGTGCTTGACGCCCTTGTAGAGAACCGCGCCGAAGACGACGGGGATCAGGAGCAGGAACGAGAACCGCGCCGCAGCGTCACGGTCGAGAAGCGCGAAGCGGCCGGTTGTGATCGTGATCCCGGAACGGGAGACGCCCGGCATCAGCGCGAGGATCTGCGAGATGCCGACCGCAAACGCGGTTCCGAAGCGGAGGTCGGCGATGCGCCGGCGCTCGGGCTGCCTGTCTGCGATCCACAGCAGGACGCCGAAGACGGCGAGGAAGACAGCGATCTGCCAGGGCTGGCCGAGGTGCTTCTCGATCACGCCTTCGCCGAGGGCGCCCGCGATCGCCGCGGGAATCGTCGCGGCGAAGACGTACCAGGCGACCCGCTCGTCGGGAGTCGAGATCGAACGCCGGCGCACGGAGACGAGCCACGCCTTCACGTAGGCGATGACGTCCGTCCAGAAGTACGCGACGACGGCGACGAGCGTGCCCAGGTGCAGCGCGACGTCGAACGTCTTGTTGAAGGCCTCGTGCGTCTCGAGGTAGTGCCAGTCGAAGAGCCAGGGCACGAGGATCAGGTGGCCCGAGGACGAGATCGGCAGCAGCTCGGTCAGGCCCTGGGTGACTCCG
>DATMIX010000025.1:0-8696 GCA_035554095.1 Gaiellaceae bacterium
GGCTTGTCTGAAAGTCGGGCGGCTCGGCAGCCGGCCGTGTCCCTCGTCAAACCGATTAACGACGGTTCATCACGCCGACGGTTTGCGGAATGTCGGTTATGGGCGCGGCTGGGATCGAACCAGCGACCTCCCGCGTGTGAAGCGGGCGCTCTCCCGCTGAGCTACGCGCCCGGGGCACCGAGGATACCGCCGCCGACGCCGGCTTGGCGGCGTCGGCTCACGACGCTTCACCGTCAGGCTCGGAGCCGATCTCGAGCGGAAAGCCGCGGCACCTGAGAGAAATCCTTAGCGCTGCTTCCTTCCGGATCTGACGCGGTTCGGAACCTCTCAGTGCCGCGGGCAAAAAGATCGTAGCGCGCGCTGGCCGGAGCGATAGCATCGGATCGGTGGCCGCGCTCTACCGGAAGTACCGCCCGCAGGGGTTCGACGAGGTCGTCGGGCAGGAGCCGGTCGTTCGGACCTTGAAGAACGCGATCGACGCCGGGCAGATCCGGCAGGCCTACCTGTTCGCCGGTCCGCGCGGCACCGGCAAGACGTCGCTGGCTCGCATCCTCGCCAAGGCGCTCAACTGCGAGAAGGGCCCGACTTCTCAGCCGGACACCGACTGCCATGTGTGCCGCGCGATCGCTGCCGGGACATCGCTCGACGTCGTCGAGATGGACGCGGCCTCGCAGCGCGGCATCGACGACATCCGTGACATCCGCGACCACGCGGTGCTGCAGCCGGTCGAGGGGCGTTACAAGGTCTACATCCTCGACGAGGCGCACCAGCTGACGGACGCCGCCTTCAACGCGCTGCTGAAGCTGATCGAGGAGCCTCCTCCCCACCTCGTCTTCGTCTTCTGCACCACCGACCTGGGCAAGATGCTTCCGACTGTCCGCTCACGCTGCCAGACGTTCGTCTTCGCGCGACCGCGGCTGCCTGAGCTCGTGCGCGTGCTGCGCTGGGTCGCCGACGGCGAGGGAATCGAGGTTCCCGACGCGGCCCTGGCGCTGATCGCGCGCGCGGCACGCGGCGCATACAGGGACGCGGTCTCGACGCTCGACCAGCTCGCCGCGGCGACCGAGAGGAAGATCACGGTCCAGGACGTGCTCCAGCTCCTCGGCGCGGTCGAGGAAGAGGCGCTGTTCCGGCTTTGCGATCTGATCGTCGATCGCGACACGGCCGGCGCCCTCACGTTCGTCGAGGAGCTCTCCGAGCAGGGGCAGGATCTCGGCCGGCTCGTCATCGATCTCCTCGAGCACCTGCGGCACCTGCTGCTCGTCCAGCACATGGGGCACGTGCCCGACTCGCTGCCGGTCACGGACGAGGTGCGCGAACGGCTGAACGAGCAGGCGAACCAGCTCGGCGAGGCAACCGTCCTGCGGCTCTGCGACCTCCTCGCCGTCGCCGTCGACGACATGCGCCAGGGTGCGGATCCCCGCCTTCCGCTCGAGCTCGCGCTCGTGAAGGTGACCCGTCCGGCTGCGGATCTCTCGCGGGAGTCCAACGCGTACCGCCTCGAGCAGCTCGAGGAACAGCGTGTCCACACCAGTCATGTGCCGGTGTCCGACGTCGAGCCACGTCCCGAGCAGACGCCGGCCGCAAGGCCGACCGCGCCCGAGGCGTCCCGCGAGCCGCCGTCGGTCGACCTGGAGCAGCTTCAGGAGGCGTGGCAGCGTGCCGTCCTGCCCGCCGTCGAGGAGAAGTCGATCCCCACAGCATCCGTGCTCCGCGAGGCGCACCCCGCAGTCCTCGCGGACGACAAGCTGACGCTCGAGTTTCCGCGTAACGCCGCCTTCCACCGACAGCTGGCCGAGGAGCCCAAGAATGCGACGCTGCTCGCCGACGCCCTCTACGAGGTCACGGGGCGGCGGCTCGCGCTCGCCTTCGAGCTGGGCGCGAACGGCGGCGACACGGACCCGGCCGAGGAGGAGCCCGCCGGCGAAGAGGACCTCGTCTCCCTAATCAAGGAGACCTTCGACGCGCGCGAGGTGGAAGAGCCCTAGGGCTTGCAAAAACCGGCCCGGGGCCGACGATGTGAGCCATGGGGGCGGTCATCATCGCCGTGATCGCAGACATCGTCTTCGTGGCGGTGGTCGTATCCGTCTGGCGCGTGTTCGGGGAGCGGATCCGGACATTCGTCGAGAACAACGCGCCATCCTCGTTCCCGCGCCACCGATGACGGTATCCTCGCCGCTCGATGGCGATGGACTTCGAGAAGCTGATGCGCCAGGCGCAGCAGATGCAAGAGCAGATGGCGAAGGCGCAGGAGGAGCTCGCGAGCGAGACCGTCGAGGCCTCCGCCGGCGGCGGGATGGTGACGGTAAAGGCGACGGGCGCGGGCGAGATCAAGGAGATCAAGATCGCGCCGCAGGCGATCGATCCCGACGACCCCGAAATGCTGGCCGACATGGTCCTCGCGGCGGTGAACGAGGCACTTCGCTCCGCGCAAAGCTTGATGGAGAGCAAGCTGGGCGGCGCCATGGGCGGGATGCAGGGTCTCGGTTTGCCGGGACTGTAGATGGCGTCTGCGGAGTCCCTTCGAAGCAGCGTCCTCTTCGCCGGCTTCGACGACGAGACGCTCGAACGCCTCGCCGAGCCGTTCCACGAAGTTGAGTTCCCCGCAAACCAGGTGTTGATCGAGCCGCGCACGCCCGGGGCCGGCCTGTTCCTCATCTGTGACGGCACGGTCGTCGTCGAGGCTCACGACATTCACCGCGAGCTCGGCCCGGGCGAGGTCGTGGGTGAGATCTCGCTCGTCGAGGACGACGGCACCCGCCGGGCGCGAGTGGTCTCGAAGACGCCGGTGCGCTGTCTCGCACTGAGCCGGGGCGACTTCGAGCAGCTGCTCGCGGACGAGCCCGGCCTGGAGGCGGCGGTACGCGAGCTCGCGCGGCAGCGGCTCAGCGAGCTCGCCAAACCCTGACGCGTCGCGTCAATCCGGCGCCCACGGGCACAATGCCGCGGTGATCTCCCCCGCCGTCGACAACCTCGTCGCGCAGCTCTCGCGCCTGCCCGGGGTCGGCACGCGCACGGCTCAGCGGCTTGCTTTTCACCTGCTCAGGGCCCCGAAGGACGAGGCCCTCGCGCTCGCGGCCGCGGTCGAGGAGGTCAAGGAGCGGGTCCGCTTCTGCAAGGAGTGCGGCAACCTCACGGAGGAGGAGCTCTGCGCGATCTGCGAGGACACGCGGCGTGACCGCACCGTCGTCTGCGTCGTCGAGCAGCCGGTCGACCTGATCTCACTCGAGAAGACGCACGAGTTCCGAGGCCTCTACCACGTGCTCGGAGGGTCCCTCTCCCCGCTCGACGGGGTCGAGCCCGAGCATCTCCGAATCGGGGAGTTGCTCGGCCGCGTCGAGCGCAACGGGATCGAGGAGGTCGTCCTCGCGACGAACCCGAACATGACAGGCGAGGCCACGGCCGCGTACCTCGCGGACCGCCTTCGCGGACGGGTGCGCGTCACCCGGCTCGCGAGCGGCCTTCCGGTCGGCGGCGACCTCGAATACGCGGACGAGGTCACTTTGGGCCGCGCGCTCGCCGGCCGCCGCGAGATGTAGCCGGGCGCTAGGCCGGAACCGGCCCGTAGACGACGACGTCCTCGACGGCCTCGTCGATGGTTCGCAGCGTGTCCTCGTCGAGCTCGATGCCCGAGGCACCGGCGTTGTCCTCGACCTGCTCGGGCATCGATGCGCCGATGATCGCCGAGGCCACGTTCGGCTCTCGCAACACCCACGCAAGCGCGAGCTGCGCCATGGTGATCCCCAGCCCGTCTGCGATCGGTCGGAGCCGCTGAACGGCTTCGAGCACGGCGTCCGAGCGGAAGCTGTCCATCGACCAGCCCATGTCGTTGCCCATGCGTGTGTTCCGGGGCGGCGGCTCGCCAGGTCGGTACTTGGCCGTGAGGACGCCCTGGGCAAGCGGCGACCAGACGATCTGCGAGATCCCGTTCTCGGCGCAGAGCGGGATCACCTCGCGCTCGGGGACTCGGTAGAGGATCGAGTACTGCGGTTGGCTCGAGACGAACTTCTCGCAGGGCGGGCTGAGCTCGAGCGCGGCGGCGATCTGGTCGGTCGTCCACTCGCTGAAGCCGAGGTAGCGGGCCTTGCCCTGGCGGACGACCTCGGTCAGCGCCTCCATCGTTTCCTCGAGCGGCGTCTGGGGGTCGTAGCGGTGGCACTGGTAGAGGTCGACGTAGTCGGTGCGCAGCCGTCGGAGCGAGTCGTCGATCTGCTTGAGCACCTGCTGCCGCGAGAGGCCTTGATTCTCGCCGGTGTCGTCCATGGGGAAGAAGAGCTTCGTCGCGAGGACATAGGAGTCGCGCCGCCGCCCCTCGAGCACCTCGCCGAGGAACTCCTCCGCCGCGCCGCGCCCGTAGACGTTCGACGTGTCGAGGAAGTTGATCCCGAGCTCGAACGCCCTCTCGACGCAGGCGCGCGCAGCCGAGTCGTCGACCCCGACGCCGTAGGTGAGCCAGGAGCCGAGAGAGATCTCGGAAACGGACAGATCGCTCGAGCCGAGCTGCCGGAAGCGCATGGCCGAATTCGTACCTGAACGTGGTCTGCTCAGCACTCGTCCTGCCGTGCCAGTTCGGCGGGGACTGTCCCCACCGAACTGGCACTACAGGACATGGAAACTGCAACAAGAGTGTGACTTTTCGTCCACAGGCACGGCTGCGCGGGACACCGGGGTGCGCCTGGCAGGCCCCTACACTTCCGGCATGGCGACCACGGATTACGAGGCCGTACCCGCCGTCGCCGGCGAGGCGACCGCGCGTGCAGGCACCGTCGTCATGAAGTTCGGCGGCACGTCGGTCGGCGACCCGCAGAAGCTCAAGGACGTTGCGCGCCGCATCGCCGCCGCCCGGGCCGAGGGGACCCGGGTCGTCGCCGTGCTCTCGGCGATGGGCGACACCACCGACGACCTGGTGCGGCTCGCCTACGAGGTCTCGAGCCGTCCGAAGCCGCGGGAGCTCGACATGCTGATCTCGGTCGGCGAGCGGATCTCGTGCGCGCTCGCCGCGATGGCGATCCACGACCTCGGCCACGAGGCGATTTCGCTGACGGGCAGCCAGGCCGGGATCGTCACCGACACGATCCACGGCAAGGCGAAGATCGTCGACGTCCGTGCACACCGCATCCACGAGGCGCTCGACCAGGACCGGATCGTCCTCGTCGCAGGCTTCCAGGGCGTCTCGACGGACCTCGACATCACCACGCTCGGCCGCGGCGGCAGCGACACGACCGCGGTCGCCCTGGCGGCGGCGCTCGGCGCCGACGTCTGCGAGATCTACACCGACGTCGACGGCGTCTACACGGCCGACCCGCGCATCGTTCCCGGGGCCCGGAAGCTCCACGCCGTCACGTACGACGAGATGCTGGAGATGGCCTCGTCGGGCGCGCGGGTCGTGGCGACCCGCTCGATCGAGGTCGCGCGCAGTCACAATGTCACGCTCCACGTCCGCTCCACCTTTGCCGAGGGCGACGGGACGTGGATCCGCGAGGAGAACGAGATGCTCGAAAAAGCCCTGATCGCCGGCGTCGTGCACCAGCGCGAGGAAACCGTGTACGACGTCGAAGGCTCCCAGGCGGCGCCGCTCTTCGGCGCCCTCGCCGAGGCCAGCGTCAACGTGGACACGATCGTGCAGACCGGCGGCGGCCAGATCACCTTCTCCGCCCCGCCCGAGGACCGGCCCGACGTCGAGAAGACCCTCGAGCAGCTCGGCGTCTCATGGTCGGCGCGCGACGGTCTCGGGAAGGTGAGCCTCGTCGGCGCGGGAATGAAGAGCCACCCCGGCGTCGCCGCGAAGGCGTTCGCAGCACTCGCCGCGGAGGGAATCGAGCCTGCAGTCGTGAGCACGTCGCCGATCAAGATCGCCTGCCACGTCCCCAGCGACGACGTCGAGCGCGCCGTGCAGGCGCTGCACGAGACCTTCGAGCTGAGCATCCAGCCCGTTGACTGAGCAGGCGCGCATCGGCGTCGTCGGGGCGACGGGCGCGGTCGGCCGGGTCGCGCTCGGACTCCTCCGCGAGCGCGGTTACGAGAACGTGCGCGCGTTCGCCAGCGCGCGCTCCGCCGGCACCGAGGTGGACGGCCTTACCGTCGAGGAGGCAACCGAGGAGACCCTCGCGGCCGGCGATCTCGACATCTGCCTCTTCTCCGTCGGCAGCTCGGCAAGCCGGGAGCTCGTCCCCCACGCCGTCCGCGGGGGCGCGGTCGCGATCGACAAATCGTCGGCGTACCGACTCCAGGACGGCGTGCCGCTCGTCGTCCCCGAGGTGAACGGCGAGCGTGCCCTCGAGCAGGAGGGGATCGTCGCGAACCCGAACTGCTGCTCGATCCCGCTGACCTGCGTGCTCAAGCCGCTGCACGAGGCGGCCGGGCTCGCCCGGATCCGCATCGCGACCTACCAGTCGGCTTCAGGCGCCGGCGCGCAGCGGATGCAACGGCTGCGCGAGCAGCATCCCGCCGAGGGCAACCTCGAGATGGACTGGGAGTTCGACGGCGAGGAGTTCGACGAGGAAGCGAAGCTCCGAGCCGAGACACGCAAGATCCTCGAGCTGCCCGACCTCCCTGTCAGCGCCACCTGTGTGCGTGTGCCGGTGATGGTCGGCCACAGCGAAACGGTCTGGGTCGAAACCGAGCAGCCGCTCGAGGCCGAGCGGGCGCGGGAACTACTCGCGGCGGCGCCGAGCATTCGAGTCAACGAGTTCCCAACCCCGCGCGACGCAGCCGGAATCGACGAGATCCTCGTCGGTCGCATCCGCACGGACCGAGCGGCGGAGGCCAATGGTCTCACCCTCTACCTCGCCTGCGACAACCTCCGGAAAGGCGCTGCGCTGAACGCGATCCAGATCGCAGAGATTCTGCTCGTCAGAGCCCGCGCCGCTGCCTGAGGAGGCAGGCGCAGTCGGGCTTCGTCAGATGCCGGTGGTGGCCTGCCTCGGTGCTGCCGGAAGGATGTTGTGGAGCTGCGCCCAGCGACTCGCCTCAGTCCGGTTCGTGACGTCGAGCTTTCGATAGACGTTCGAAAGATGGAACTTGACCGTCTGCTCAGCGACCCAGAGCATCTTCGCCAACTGGGCGTTGGAGTGGCCCTCGGCGACGAGTTGGAGGATCTCTAGCTCACGCCGGGTCAGTGCCCCGAAGCCTTTCGGATCGGAGCCGTTCCCATCGGCGGGGTCTTTTGCCGGCATTGACGCCGTTATCAGTCCCTGCTTGACGCTGCCGGAGAAGTACATCGAGGGCTCGAACGCCTGGCGGATCGCCGCGCTCAGGTCGTTGCGATGGGCGGTCTTGACCACGTACGCGAGGGCTCCCGCCGAAAACGCCGCCTCGATCTGCCTCGGGTTGTCCTGAGCCGAAAGGACCACAAGCTTGAGGTCTGGCCGTCTCTCGCGCGCGAGCCGCACGCACGCGACGCCGTCGAGTTCGTCGCCGCGGGTGTCGATCTCGGCGATGAACAGGTCGGGACGAGTCTTCTCGACGAGCGTCAACGCGAGCTCAGGAGCCGTTGCCCTCCCGACCACCGCGACATCCAGGTTCGACAAGACCCCCTCCACCGCATCGAGCCACAACGGATGGGGGTCCAGAAGAACCGCGCTACGAGTCTTGCTTGGATCCGCCACCAAACATCCGCCCCTTTTGCCTAGGTTTACTACAGAAGTTCAGGTCTCGCAAGGCTTCGAACTTGCCTGCCTACCCGACCTCGATCGACCGTAGGCCCCGTTTTCCCTCGAATCCGATAAGACGACTAGGTGGACGAGAGGTTAGGTGGACAAGAAATCTCGGGCCGCGGTCGGAAACGCCGCGTCGATCTCGACACGAGCGCCTTCGAGAGCGAGAGAACCGTCGACTGCCTCGATCATGCGTACGACCTCGAGCCCGAGCTCTTTCGACGATCGCGGCGTGGAGCCGCTCCGAACCGCAGCGCAAAAATCTTCGAGTTCGAGGAAAATCGGCTCCGCCGGCTCGATGTGCGGCGAGACGATGTCACCGGTTCGGTACGAGAGCCTGTACTCACCGAAGGTCTCCGGGTCGCGGAGCGCGAAGCCGGAGTCGAAGACGCGCAGTGGCTCGTTGCTCGTGTCGTCGTATACGACCATCTTCCGCGAGCCGACGATGGTCGTGCGACGAAGCTTGCTCGGCGCAAGCCATGAAAGCTCAGCGTGTGCGATCGTCCCCGAGGCGAACTCGAGATTGATGAAGGCAACGTCGGGAATGTGAGGGATCGCGTAGCCACGGGCAAGCGCCGAGACGTGGGTGGGTGTCTCGTTCAGCCAGTACCGAAGGATCGAAAAGTCGTGCGGGCCGAGATCCCAAGCCACGCTCACGTCCGGTTGGTGGAGGCCGAGATTTACCCGGCTCGTAGAGATGAAGTGGATGTCGCCGAGCTCCTCGCCGATGATCAGGTCGCGAATTCGATTTACGGGCGGGCTGTACAGGAAGGTGTGGCCGGGCATCAGGACGAGACCCTTGCGATCGGCGAGCTCGATCAGCTCGACCGCTTCAGCCTGCGACGCCGCGAGGGGCTTCTCGACAAAGACGTGCTTGCCGGCCTCGAGCGCAGCCAAGGCGAGCCCGTGGTGGGTCGAGACGGGAGTCGCAAGCGCGACCGCCTCGACGGCGTCGTCCTCGAGCACGGCGTCGAAGCTCTCTACACCGGCGATCCCGGGGTAGCGCCTGCTGATCGCATCGAGTCGAGATTGGCGGGTGTC
>DATMIX010000026.1:0-5822 GCA_035554095.1 Gaiellaceae bacterium
GAACGTGCTCGTCCTCGGCATCGCCTCGCTCGTCTACTACCTGGTCGGCTACGGGATTGCATTCGGCGACGGCGGAAACGGGCTCGTCGGCGGCTCCGGCTTCGCGCCGTCGTCGGAGACGCTGCTTGCGATCGGCGCCTCGCCCTTCAGCTGGTTCGGCTCGATCCCGGCCGGCGCGGGCTACCTGTTCCAGGTGGTCTTCGCCGCCGTGTCGCTCGCGATCGTCTGGGGCGCCATGGCCGAGCGGACGAAGCTCTACGTCTACTTCCTCTTCGGGGTCGTGTTCACGCTCGTCTACTCGGTCGTCTCCCACTGGATCTGGCATCCGGACGGCTGGCTCTTCGCGCTCGGAATGCAGGATTTCGCCGGCTCGACCGTCGTCCACTACCAGGGAGCTTTGGCGGCGCTCGCCGGCGCACTCCTGCTCGGGCCGCGGATCGGGAAGTTCGACGAGCACGGGCGGCCGAACGCGATCCCGGGCCACAACATGGCATACGTCACGCTCGGCGTGCTCATCCTCTGGTTCGGCTGGTTCGGCTTCAACCCCGGGTCGACGCTCGGCGTCGTCACCGGCGATCGCGTGGGCTACTTCGCCTATGTGGCGCTGACCACGAACGTCGCGGCCGCCGCGGGCGCGATCGGCGCGGTCACCGTGTCCTGGCTGGTCCTGCACAAGCCCGACCTCTCGATGATGTTGAACGGGGTGATCGCGGCGCTGGTGGCCGTGACCGCCGCGGCAGGGTTCGTCGCGCCCTGGGCTGCGATCGTGATCGGCCTCGTGGCAGGCGCGATCGCGGTCACCGGTGTGCTGCTCGTCGAGCGGATCCGGATCGACGACCCGATCGGCGCGGTCGCCGTCCACGGGATGGCCGGCGTCTGGGGCACGCTCGCGACCGGGATCTTCGCCGTGCCGGCGCTGGCGGAGAACCTGGCGACCGGTCAGGGCGGCCTCTGGTACACGGGCAGCTTCCACCAGCTCGGCACGCAGGCCGTCGGGCTCCTGGCGGTCGGCATCTTCACCTTCAGTGCGTCCTTCGGCGCCCTGTGGGCGATGAAGCTCGCGTGGGGGATCCGCGTCGAGCCCGAGGTCGAGACCGCAGGCCTGGACGTCTCCGAGCACGGCATGTGGGGCTACCCCGAGTTCTACATCCCGGTCCCGGGCGGGTACGGCACCGAGTCACACGGCCACCTGCTCGGGAACGGCCACCTGCACCGTCCCGCCCCCGCCCTCTCAGAGGAGGCCGCATGACCCCCCAGACCTGCACCTGCGAGCGCCCGGTTCCGATCGAGCGAAGCGAGCGGAAGGGCACGTCGCGCACGGAGTGCGCGCGCTGCGGCTTGCCCGTGCCGCTCGCGATGCGTCCGCCCGGCCGGGCAGCTTAGGAGGGCTTGGCGCAATACAGCGTGTGCCGCAGGGCCGCGCTGGTCGCCCCGTGGACTGCGTCCTCAGTCGCGCCCGTATCTAACTGATACGGGCGCTCCCTGCGTCCTTGCCACGGAACGACCATCGCGTCCCTGCGACGAGCGGTATCACGCCAAACCCTCCTAGTCGGGCAGCCAGCCGTCGCGGTACGTCGACGGCTGCGACTCGGGCCAATTCGCCTGGGCGTCCTCGGCGCCGTGTCGCGCCGCGACCTCGTTCGCCGGGTATTCGCCGTACGGCCCGAAGGCCTGGTTCTCCCGCGAGCTCATGGCGACAAGGACGCAGGGCCCGTCCCCGGCGCCGACGAGCACGTGCTCGGTCTTGGGTGGGCAGTGGACGAAGTCCCACTGCTTCAGTGGCCGCTCTTGCCCTTCCACGATCAGCAGGGCCTCTCCCTGGATCACGAGGAACGCTTCCGCCTCGGTCTCCCAGTGGTACGTCGAGTTCGGCTCGCCGGGCTCGAGGACGGCCAGTTGGACGCCGAGCATCGGGAAGAGCGTGTCGGCCTCCCACTCCGTCTTGCCGGTGAAGCTCACGCTCTGCCGGCCGGGGCGGGCGTTCCACCTCGCGTCGCGCGCGTTCAGGACGAACCAGCCGGCGGTGGCCGGGACGCGCCCGGTCTCGGTCTCCTTCAGCTCGGCCTCGGGAACGTCCATGGTGGATGTCTAGCTGATCGCGAAGGTGACCGTGACGGAGGCGGCGATCTGCTCGCGGCCCGGCTCGATCGGCGCGGCAGCGTCGCGCTTGGCCAGCATCGGCATGTACTCGCCGCCAGACTGCGGCTGCTCGGTGATCGCGGCGACCTTCCCGAGCGAGACGCCGGCCGCTTCGGCGAGCGCCTCGGCACGGTCGCGGGCATCCGCGAAGGCGGCCTTGAGCGCCTTGGCCTCGAGCCCGGAGCGGTTGGCGCGTGTGAGCGACGGCCCGTAGACCTCGTTTGCGCCGGCCCGTGATGCCGCGTCGAGGACGGCGCCCGCCCGGTCGAGGTCGTGGAGGGTGACGCTCACCGAGTTGCGAGCGGTATAGCTACCGTCGTCGTCGTAGTCACGGCCGACGGAGACGTCCTGCGTCTTGATGTCGGCTCGCGCAACGCCGACGGCCCTCAGGGCGTCGATCACGCGTTGCATCTGCTGGGAGTTCGACGCGAGCGTAGAGCGCGCAGTCGTGCCGGTCGTGCTGACGCCGAGCGAGAACTCGGCCTCGTCCGGTACCGAGCTGACCTGCCCGGTCCCGGTGACCGTGATGCCTTCCTGCAGGGTGTCGCTCGCTCCGCCGGCCGCCTCGGGACGGCCGATGCCGACCACTGCGGCAGCCGCGAGCACGAGCAATGCCGCAACGGCGATCTTGATCGTCTTCATGCCCTCCATACGCCGCAGACCGGCGGACGGTCACAATTTCGCGATGCGCTACCAGTTCGTCGACTGCCGCTGGGAGCTGGGGAACCCTGGACGCGGCCGTGAGCTCTACCTCGCCGGCCACATCCCCGGCGCGTCGTTCCTCGACGTCGACGAGGATCTCGCCGACCTCTCCCGCAAGGGCGAGGGCCGACATCCGCTGCCGAGTGCGGAACGCTTTGCGGAAACCGCCGGCCGAGCGGGGATCGGCGACGGCGTCTTCGTGGTGGCCTACGGGGAGATGGGCGGCGCCGAGCGGCTCTGGTGGCTGCTCCGGCACTTCGGCCACGACGACTGTGCGGTCCTGCTCGGCGGCATCGACGTCTGGGGCGGCCCGCTCGCGACGGGGGAGGAGGAGGTCGAGCCGCAGACGTTCACGCCGCGAGAGCGAAGCGGAGACACGATCGCGGCCGGTGAGATCGCCGCTGCGGGCGACGGGCTCGTGCTCGTCGACGCGCGGCTCGCCCCGAGGTGGCGCGGCGAGGAGAACCCGATCGACAAGGTTCCGGGTCGCATTCCCGGCGCGCTCAACACGCCGTGGAACGAGGAGCTTCCGACCTTGCCGGAGGGCGAGGTCGTGGCCTATTGCGGCTCGGGTGTCACGTCCTGCGTCACGATTCACCGGCTCGCGCTCGCCGGCCGCGACGCGCGGCTGTACCCCGGCTCGTGGAGCCAGTGGGAGACGCTGGATCTTCCGGTCGAGCGCGGCTGAGCTAGTCGGGGTGCAGCTGCAGCTCGGCGACCGCGAGCACACGGTCCGGTGAAATCCCGCCGTGCTGCTCGCGGATGAGCGGGTGGTCACCGTCGTGGAGCAGGAACGAGGGGCGCTGCTCCAGCTGCTCGGTGACGACGTCGAGCGGCAGATTCAGCGTCTCCGGGTACCCCGCGATCGAGTTCGAAAGCCAGCCGAAGTACGGCGGTTCCTCCGTCCGCGCCGGGTCGTCCCAGAGGTCGACGACCCGATCGAACGACTTCTTGCTCAGCGACGACCAGACCCCGTAGGCGAGCCGTTCGCCGCTTTCCGGGATCGGGATCTCCACCAGCCCGCGGATGAAGTAGTTCCGCTCACCGACGTCGTCGGTCCAGACGCAGAGGTCATCCGAAATCCAGTCGCCCTCGTTCCGCGCCCCGTCCCAGTACGCCGGGCGGTCGAACGCCCAGTCGAGCGGCACGCCCTCGTGCTCGGCGCCGCAGCGGCTGCAGGTCCAGCGCAACTAGGCGGCGGTAGCCTCGCCGAGATCCGGCAGGTACGGGCGCCAGCCCTCGGGAATCTTCGGCGTCGCGAGACGGATGTAGAGCACCGGCTGCGGGACGCGAGGCTTCGTGCGCAGCACCATCTCGATCTCGTGCAGGAGCCGGTTCCCCTTCTTCAGGTTGCACGGGGCGCACGAGGTGACCACGTTCTCCCAGACCGAGTCGCCGCCGCGGCTGCGCGGAACGATGTGGTCGAGGGTGAGCCGCCCACCGGTCGTGCCACAGTACGCGCAGCGCCAGCCGTCCCGCGCGAACAGGGCGCGCCGCGAGATCTTCCGCTGCACCGTCCGGGGAACCGAGACGTACGTCACGAGCCGGATCACGTGGGGCCACTGGTACGTATCGGTGGCCGACCGGAGGGGCTGCTCGAGCGCCTCGATCACCTCCGCCTTGCCCTTGAAGACCAGGACATGCGCACGCCGGACCGAGCACACGTTCAGCGGCTCGTAGCTGGCGTTCAGCACGAGGACCTGGGTCATGGCAGTTCAAAACTGTACCGGGGACCGTCCCGGACGCCGCACTAGGATGCCGCCGGTGAGCGTCTCGGCCTCGACGGCAGCCTGGATCGCGATCGCGGCGGGGGCCGTCGCCGTCGTGGCGCTCGCGGTCGTCCTCTACCTCTGGCTGAGGCTCCGACGGGTGCGCGGCTCGCAGATGGTCTTGCTCGGGGGCGGAAAGTCGGACCTCGTCGACTTCGCCGTCTCGCTGCAGGCGCGGATGGACGACCTCCACCGTGCGGTGGACGAGGTCGCGGCGGCGCTGGCTCGCGTCGACCGCCGGCTCGACGGCGCGGTCTCGAAGACGTCGATCGTCCGCTACGACGCCTACGAGGGCGCGGGAGGCCACCAGTCCGCCTCGCTCGCCTTCCTCGACGCCGCGCGCTCGGGCGTCGTCTTCACCGCGATTCAGGGGCGCGATTACGCCCGGATCTACGTGAAGGAGCTCGACCACGGCCGAGCACCCGTCGCTCTTTCTCCGGAGGAGCAGGAGGCTGTGGAGAGAGCCATGGCGGCAGGCTAGGGAAGCGCGGCGGGAACGGCGCGGAGCGGGCTCTGCCCGCTCCGTTCACTGAGCTTCCTTGGTCGGTCCTCGCTGAAAGTCGTGAGACTTTCAGCGAAAGCCGTTAGCCGGAGCCGGGGTAGCTGAAGATCACGGGGTACTCGGCGGTGTTGTTCTGGAGGTTCTTCTCCCCGGGTACCTCGTTGACCTCGACTTGCAGCGACGTCCGCTGGACGAAGGGCACGTTGCCGATGTTCGAGAACGTGACCGTCTTCTGCTGGCCCGGCTCCGTGAGGTCGACCGTCTGGCGCCGGACGATCGGCTCCGGGCTCTTCTGAATCGTCAACGTCACCTGGACGCCCGTCTCGGTCGAGTCGCCCGAGTTCTCGAACGTGACCTGGAAGCTGAGGTCGGTCGTCGCGACGATCTCGTTCAGCTGGTCGGTGGAGAGGGTCGCACCGCCTGCGACCTTCGTCGAGAGGAGGTTGTGGCCGTGCGAACCCGGTGAGGCCGTGGTCCCGCCGGAGGAGCCGCCGCGGACGCGGTTCCAGACGGCCGCCATCGCCGTAGACGTCGCCAGGTCGGCGTTCTGGACGAAGTTCGAGTCGGGCACCTGGACGCCCTCGATTCCCTGACGCCGGAGCTCCTGGATCGCCGGATCCTTGAACTGGTCGTCCCAGACGACGTCGCTCGTGACGAGCCGAAGCGCCTGCTCCGAGAGCACGTCGCCTGCCTGCGTGGCGTTCTTCGTC
>DATMIX010000027.1:0-8806 GCA_035554095.1 Gaiellaceae bacterium
GTTCTGGCTCGGCGGCGCGCTCGCCGGGGCGATGACGGCGTCACGTGGCAAGTTCCCTCCCGGAAACGCCCGCACCGACCCCGACGCCGAGCAGGAGTTGATTCGCACCGACCGCTCCGCGGGATACCCGCCCCCCGACGGGAAGCTGACCTTCGACAAGCTGTCTTCCGTCTATCTGAGCGGGAACAAGACGCGCGACGACGCGCCGAGCCACATCCGGGTCCGGACGGACGTCCCGCTCGAGGTCGCAGAGCTCTGGGCGCGGATGTGCCCTGCCCAGGTCTACGAAGTCAAGACGGACGTGGTCGGCGGCGTCGAGGTGACGGCCTCCAACTGCGTCCAGTGCGGCGCGATCACGGCGAAGGGCGGCCGCCTGACCCCAGGAGAGGGCGGGTCGGGCCCGGAGTACACGGTCACCTGACGACCAGAACCGGGCTGTACTCGTCGTCGAGGAGCGACCAGACGCGAAATCGGGAGCCCGCCCCGGCGCTCACGTAGCGGGTGAAGAAGCCCTGCCGGCCGGTCGTGCTGACCGGCCCGATCGGCAGCCAGTGCCCGCGCCAGCGGCGCTGGAGGAGGTACGGCTGCGGGCCGGAGCGCGCCCGCACCTGACCCCAGAGCTGCGTCCGCCAGCCGTGCCGGCTCACCTCGACGAGCGGCAGCATGAACGAGAAGAACGAGGGCTTGATCTCGTCGGTGGCGGTGAAGAAGCCGCTCGCCCAGCGCCCCACGACCGGCTCGTCGCGGATCAGAAAGTTGATCAGCAGGTCGACGCGAGGGGCCTGGTACACGCGCCGGGAGGCCTCGGCCAGGTAGCGAGCCTGCAGGTCGGGTACGACGCCGCGGTAGCGGTCGGGCGGGTTCGTCTTGTAGGCGTACTCGGTCAGCCAGACGTGCTTCAGGCCGAAGTTGCGCGTGACCTCGCCGAGCAGGCACTGCAGGCTCGCCATGGTCAACCAGCGGGTGCACGCCAGCGTGCGCAGCGGGGTCTCCGGTCGGCCCCGGCCGAACCAGCGCGGGTAGGGGTGGTGCGAGTAGACGTCGAACCTCGCGTGGTTGCGCCGCATGCCGCGCATGAAGGCGACCGCCGAGAGCGCCGTCGCGGTCGCTCGCGGTGAGGTCGCACCGCCCGCGACGACGTTCTCCCGGTTCACCTGGTGGAGCGCGGCGACCGTCGGGTTCAGGAGCCGCTGGACGTAGAGCCGGGGGGAGTTCGGGTTGAGCCCGCCGAGCTGGTTCGGCTCGTTCCAGACCTCCCACTTGCGGATCCACGGATAGCGCTTGGCCGCCGCCTTCGCGAACAGCGAGAGCGCGGATGGGCTCTTCGGCGGCCAGTTCGGCTTGTTCCAACCGTTGGCCCAGACGGGTGTGCCCCAGAACGAGAGCACGACGTCGATCCCGTGCCGGTGCAGGCCGTCGAGAAGCGCCTCCGCGGAGCTCCAGTCGTAGCCCGGATCGTTCGGATCGGACGGGTGCTCGGGCCGAAAGACGGCGACGTGGTCCCAGCGGAGCGTGTAGCGCACGGCGTCGACGCCGAGCCGGTCGAGCATCTGCAGGCGGTCCTCGAGCAGCGGGTTCCTCGCGGTCCCGTACTCGAGCCAGGCGTCGTCCTGGATCCCGTACTTGACCTTCCACGACGCCGAGGCGGTCGAGGCGCCGACGGCGAGCAATGCTGCGACCAGCCAGGCAAGAAGGGTGATCGCGCGCATCGGTTCTATTGTGCTCGGCGCGTCAGGCGTCCGCCTTTAGAGGCGGCTCACACTTCCCTAACTTCCCTAACGACTTACGCTGGCCGCGTGCCCGTGACCCGAGACGACGTTCATGCCGCGCTCCGCACGATTTCCGGCCGCGTTCACAGGACGCCCACGCTGACCTCCGCGTCCCTCGAACGGGCGCTCGGCCTTCCCGTGTACCTGAAAGCGGAGCTCTTCCAGCGCACGGGCTCCTTCAAGCCACGCGGTGTCCTGAACAAGCTCGCCTCGCTCTCGGAGGAGGAGAAGGCGCGCGGGGTGATCGGCATCTCCGCGGGCAACCACGCACAGGCGCTCGCATATGCCGCAGGGCTCGAGGGGGTCGACGCGCTCGTCGTCATGTGGCAGGGATCCAGCGAGCAGAAGCAGCAGGCGACGCGGGGGTACGGGGCGACGGTCGACCTCGAAGCGCGTGATCCGGGCGGCGCCTTCGAAAGGCTTGCAACGCTGATGGAAGAGACACGCCGGGTGCTCGTCCACCCGTTCGACGACCCGCTCGTGATCGCCGGCCAGGGAACGGTCGGGCTCGAGATCGCCGAGGACGCGCCGGCGGCGGACGTCGTCGTCGTCCCGGTCGGCGGCGGGGGCCTCGTGTCGGGGATCGCAACCGCCGTGGACGCCCGAGTGGTGGCGGTCGAGCCCGTGGGATCCGCTGCGCTCCACGACGGCCTCGCGTCCGGCAAGCCGATCACGATCGAGCCTCGCTCGATCGCGGACGGGTTGAACGCGCCCTTCGCCGGCGAGAATGCGCTCGCGATCTGCCGGGAGCGCGGCGTCGAGCCGGTGCTCGTCGAAGAAGCCGAGATCGAGTCCGGCTTCCGCTTCCTCTACGAGCGTGCGAAGCTCGCGTGCGAGCCCGCGGGCGCTGCCGGTGTGGCCGCCCTGCTGGCGGGAAAAGTGCCGCTGAATGCGGCAAAAGCGGTCGCCGTTGTCGTCTCGGGAGGCAACGTCGCGAGCGAAACGGCGGCTGCTATCCTGACGCGGCGATGAAGGCCGGCATCCATCCCGAATACGTGCTCGCGACGGTTCGCTGCGCGTGCGGCAACGAGTTCCAGACGCGCTCGACGAAGCCCGAGCTGCACGTCGAGATCTGCTCGAACTGCCACCCGTTCTACACGGGGAAGCAGAAGCTCGTCGACACCGGCGGCCGGGTGGAGCGGTTCCAGCGGCGCCTCGAGCGGGCGCAAGCCGCTAAGTCGTCTTCCTAGAAGCCATGAGCTCTCCGATCGGGGGTCAGGCCGTCCTCGAGGGCGTGATGATGCGCGGCCCGTCCAACTGGGCCGTCGCCGTCCGCAAGCCCGACGGCGACATCGCGCAGGTCTCGAAGTCGATCCATTCGCCGATGGCACGGCACTGGCTGCTTCGCCTGCCGGTGATCCGCGGCATCGTCGCGCTCGGCGAGTCGCTCGCGATCGGCTTTCGCGCGCTGGCGATCTCGGCCAACTACGCCGCGCAGGAAGAGGGCGACGACGAGGTCGCGACCGAGCTGACGCGGGGCCAACTGATCTTCGCCTTCGCGATCGCGATCGGGTTCGCGCTGCTGCTGTTCAAGGTCGGCCCGGCGCTGATCACGAACTGGATCGGGATCGAGGCAGGCTGGTTCGTGATCGTCGAAGGCCTGATCCGCGTCACCATCTTCATCGTCTACCTCTGCCTGATCTCGCTCCTCCCGGATCTCAGGCGCGTCTTCCAGTACCACGCAGCCGAGCACAAGGCGATCAACGCCTACGAGGCCGGGGAGGAGCTCGAGCCGGAGCGCGTGCAGCGGTACAGCCTCATCCACCCCCGCTGTGGCACGGCCTTTCTGCTCTGGGTGATGGTGATCGCGATCTTCGTCTTCGCGTTCTTCGGACGCCCGGTCTGGTACTGGCTGATCGCGAGCCGGATCCTGCTCTTGCCGGTGATCGCGGGGATCGCCTACGAGCTGATCCGCTTCGCGGGCAAGCACACGGGCAACCGGATCCTGATGACGCTCCTCGCGCCCGGCCTCTGGCTCCAGCGGCTGACCACGCGGGAGCCGACGCTCGACCAGCTCGAGGTCTCGATCCGCGCCCTCCGCGAGGTCCTCCAGCTCGAGGGCCGCGATGCCTCGCCCGACGCCAAGCGCGTCGAGGTGATGGCGTAGGGGCGGCACGTCGAACGCGCCTTACGCAAAAGGCACAAACCGCTGCAAATCGGTAGCGTCTAACGCTTCGATGAGTCGCCGAGCGGCATCCACGGCCGCCGTCCTTGCGCTCGCGGCCACCCTTCTCTCCGGTTCGGCTTCTGCGAAGCCGCCGTGGGTGAAGGATCTCTCGCTGATCAGGAGCGGCCTCGACCGCGCGGTCGCGAAGGGCCGTATCGACGCGGTCCAGGGCGAGGAGTACCGCGCGAGCGTGACCCGCGCCGCGGCGGTGCTTCCAAAGCTGCGCAGCAGCCGCTACCGCAACCTCGCCGCGGTGGTCCACCAGGTCGCCGGCTTCTGGAAGGGCTACGACTCCACCCGCGGCCGGACGCTCTTCGACATGCTCGACTTCAACACGCGCTGGTTCGCGAGCCACTGGGACCAGAAGGCCGGAACGGATGTCGTCGACTACTCCGACGGCACGTGGTACCGGGCGTTCCCGGGCATCGGCTTCCAGTTCCACCCGCTCGAGAATTTCGGCAAGCTGAACAACTTCGTCTCGCAGAAGAACGACGAGCGGGCAGCGCAGCTCGCGCAGTCGCTGATGGATCGGAGCGTCGTTCGCGCGGGAGGGCTTGCCTGGGAGTACTACTTCCGCTTCGGCGGCGGCAGGCCGCCGTGGATCTCGGGGATGGCGCAGGCCGTCGCCGCACAGGCGCTGGCGCGGGCCGGGACCCTGCTCCAGGATCCGGTTCTGACCACGGCGGCGGTGCGCGTCTACCGGACGGTTTCCGCGCTGACGAAGAGCGTGCAGAGCGGTCCGTGGATCCGCCTCTACGCGTTCAACGGGCTCACGGTCTTGAACGCGCAGCTGCAGGCGATCGTCTCGCTTCAGGACTACGCGTCGCAGACGAACGACCAGGCGGCGGTCGAGCTGGCCGCACGGCTGCAGGCCGCGGCGATCGGCTTGCTGCCGCGCTTCGACACGGGCGCGTGGTCGCTCTATTCGCTCGGCGGCGCCGAGGCGACCCTCGAGTACCACAAGTACGTCGTCCGGCTGCTGACGATGCTCTCGAAGCGGAGCCAGGATCCGACGCTCACGTCCTACGCGCAGCGGTTCTCGAACGATCTGCGCGAGCCGCCGGTCGTCAAGGAGGGCCCCGCCCCCGGCGCGATCTATCCCTCGCCGGCCGACGGCTATCGGGACTACGCGCGTTACGTGTTCTGGGTGTCGAAGCGATCGACGGTCCGGCTGCAGATCGAGCAAGCCGGCAAGCCGATCGTCGTCTCGCGCGGCTGGCATTCGATCAGCTGGAGCCCGGGGCGCCTCGAGCCCGGCATCTACACGCCGAACCTGCGCGCCGTCGACGTCGTCGGCAACAGCTCGGACACCGACCTCTCGCCCGTCGAGGTCCGCCGGGACACGAGTGCGCCGAAGGTTGCCGCCTCGCTTGCCGGGCGCCGCCTCTACTGGCGCGGGCACGACGACGCCTCGCCGTGGCTGAGGCTGCGGGTCGTGCTTCGCAGCTCGGGGAGCGTCCGGGCCCTCTCGCTCGGGCGTGAGAGCTTCCGCGGATCCGCGCTGCTCCGGGCGCCTGCCGGCACTTGGAGCGCCACGCTGTTCGCGGCCGATTCGTCGGGCAACTCGACCCAGGTCGCGCTCGGGTCGCTCCGCGGACGCCGCGGCTAACCTCTCCGACATGGCAGCGATCGAGGCCCTCGTCCAGGAGGTCGAGCGCTCCTACGCGGAAACGCAGGAGCGGATGAACGATCCTTCCATCTACAACGATCACCGTGAGGCGGCCGAGGTGGGCCGTCGCCTGAAGGAGCTCGAGGCGGCCAACAAGCTCGCCCAGGAGTGGCGCGAGGCCGCGAACGACCTCGATGCCGCGCGCGGCGACGGCGACCTGCGTGAGCTCGTGCCGGAGCTGGAGGAACGCGTCGAGCAGCTCGAGCACGACCTCAAGCTCGCCCTCGTCGAGACCGACCCGGCCGACCGCAAGGACGTGATCGTCGAGATCCGCCAGGCGGCGGGTGGCGACGAGGCGGCGCTCTGGGCCGGCGACGTCTTCAGGATGCTGACCCGCTACGCGGAGCGCCGAGGGTTCAAGTTCGAGCAGCTCGAGGCGAGCCCGAACGACACAGGTGGCTTCCAGAGCATCAGCTTCGCGGTCAAGGGCGACGGCGCCTACTCGGTCTTCAAATGGGAGGGCGGCACCCATCGCGTGCAGCGCGTGCCCGCGACCGAGTCGCAGGGGCGGATCCATACGTCGACCGCGACGGTCGCGGTGATGCCGGAGGCCGAGGATGTCGAGGTCGAGATCAACGACAACGAGCTCAAGATCGACGTTTACCGGTCGACGGGGCCGGGTGGCCAGAGCGTCAACACGACCGACTCGGCGGTGCGGATAACGCACGTCCCGACCGGCATCGTCGTCGCGATGCAGGACGAGAAGTCGCAGCTCCAGAACAAGACCAAGGCGATGCGGGTGTTGCGTGCGCGCCTCTACGAGCTCGAGCGGGAGAGGCAGGCTGCCGAACAGGCAGCAACCCGGCGCTCGCAGATCGGCTCGGGCGAGCGGGCGGAGAAGATCCGCACGTACAACTTTCCCGAGAACCGTGTCACCGACCACCGCGTAAAGCTGACCGTGCACAGGCTCGACCAGGTGCTCGAGGGAGATCTCGAGGAGTTCACGGAGGCGCTCGCGGCGGAGGAGCGTCGGCAAGCGCTGGAGGCGGCGGCGGCTTGACGGTCGGTGAGGCGCTCGCGCACGGGACGCGCGAGCTGGCGAATGCGGGCATCGACACGGCGCGCCTGGAGGCCGAGCTCCTGCTCGCGAAGGCCTGCGACGACTGCGCGCGAGCGCTGCTCTACATGGAGCTGCGACGAGAGCTCAGCGACGAGGCGGAGGCCGCGTACAGCGAGCTGCTCGCCCGCCGCTCCCGACGCGAGCCGCTCGCGTACATCCTCGGCCACTGGGGCTTCCGCCGGTTGACGCTGAAGACGGACAAGCGCGCCCTGGTGCCGCGGCCCGAGACCGAGATCGTGGTCGAGCGCGCTCTCGAGCACCTCGACGGCATGGACGAGCCGCGTGTGCTCGACGTCGGCACGGGCACCGGCGCGATCGCGCTTGCGATCGCCGACGAGCATCCAGACGCGAGAGTGACGGCGATCGACGCGTCGGAGGACGCCCTCGCCCTCGCGCGCGAGAACCTCGACCTGCTCGGGGTCAACGGCCGGGTGCGGCTCGTGGAGCACGACCTCATGGAGGGGCTCGGCCGCGACGACTTCGACCTCGTCGTCTCGAACCCGCCCTACGTGGAGCCCGAGGACATCGACACCCTGCAACCCGAGGTCCGAGACTGGGAGCCGCGGATCGCGCTCGTCGCCCGCGGCGCGACCGAGGCGGTCGCACGCGCGGCGACCGAGGCGCTCCGGCCGGGCGGCTGGATCGTCCTGGAGATCGCCGAGAACCAGGCTGCGAACGTCGCGAACCTTCTCCGCGCGCTGGGCTACGCCGACCTTACGATCTGGCCGGACATGGCCGGACGTGATCGCGTGATCGAGGCCCAGTGGAGCCGCTGAGGGTCGGGAACGGCGAGGTCGATCGCGCGGTCGCGGCCCTCCGGGCCGGCAAGCCGGTGCTCCTGCCGACCGACACCGTGTACGGGCTCTGCGTGTCTCCGTACAGCGAGGAGCCGGTCAGGCGGGCGTACGAGCTGAAAGGCCGCGAGCCCTCGCAGCCGAGTGCGTTGCTCGCGGCGGACGTGGACATGCTCTTCGAGTGCGTTCCCGAGCTCCGCGGCCGCATCGGGCGAATGCTCCGCGCATTGCTGCCGGGGCCGTTGACGCTCGTCGTGCCGAATCCGGGGCAACGCTATCGGTGGCTCACCGGCTCGAACCCGGACGCGATCGGGGTGAGGGTCCCCGAGCTGCCGCCTACGGCCGCCGCCGTGCTCGCGCGCGTCGGCGCCGTCATGGCGACGAGCGCCAATCGTCCCGGCGAGGCCGACCCGCGGCGGCTCGAGGATGTCCCGGACGAAATCGCGGAAGGGGTGGAGGCGATGCTCGATGCGGGCGAGCTGCCCGGGACGCCCTCGACGGTCGTCGACCTGACGGGCAACGAGCCGCGAGTCGTCCGCGAAGGCGCCGTTCCAGCCGGCCAGGCGCTCGGACGGATTGCCAGCCTCGCCGCCGAGTAGCATCCAGGAACCCGACCAGGAGCGTCCGAAATGGCCGTCGCCGAGCAAACCCTGCAGCACCTACGCACCGCCGGCCTGGCCGACGTGGATCCGGAGATCGCCGAGCTGCTCGGCCGCGAGCTGGAGCGCCAGCGGAATCAGGTCGAACTGATCGCGTCGGAGAACTTCACGTGGCCGAGCATCTTCGAGGCGGTCGGGAGCGTGCCGACGAACAAGTACGCCGAGGGTTACCCGGACAAGCGCTACTACGGCGGCTGCGAGATCATCGACGAGATCGAGCGGACCGCCGTCCAGCGCGCGACGGAGCTGTTCGGAGCCGACCACGCGAACGTGCAGCCCCACGCCGGTGCACAGACGAACATGGCTGTGTACATGGCCGCCATGCAACCGGGCGACACCCTGCTGTCGCTCGAGCTCTCGCACGGCGGCCACCTCACCCACGGCCTCAAGGTGAACTTCTCCGGGCGTCTGTACACGGTCGTTCACTACGGCGTCGACCGGGAGACGAACGTCGTCGACTACGACGACGTGCTCCGGCTCGCCAAGGAGCACCGGCCGAAGCTGATCATCTGTGGCGGCTCTGCCTACCCGCGGAAGGTCGAGGCCGACCGGTTCCGGGAAATCGCCGACGAGGTTGGCGCGCTGCTGCTCACGGATATGGCGCACTTCGCGGGTCTGGTTGCCGCCGGCCTCCACCCGAACCCCGTGCCGCACTCCCACTTCGTAACGTCGACGACGCACAAGACGC